>CACIRS010000020.1 GCA_902589115.1 uncultured Prochlorococcus sp. | reverse complement strand
TCTGATTATGAAAAGAAGAAACAGGAGGATGCATCGCGACTAATTAAAAAATTAGAAACAATACTTCCAAACTTAAGCAGTTCAATAACTCATAAGGAAATTGGTACTCCTCGAAGTCATAGGAGATTTCTAGGAAGACATCAAGGGAGTTATGGCCCTATTCCAAGTATTCGCCTACCTGGTCTACTGCCAATGCCATTTAATTCCACAGGTATTAAAGGTTTATTTTGTGTAGGTGATTCTTGCTTCCCTGGTCAAGGCCTTAATGCAGTGGCTTTTAGCGGTTTTGCATGTGCTCACAAAATAGGTTCTCATCTAGGAATTAATAGATGGGATCTTCCCGATTAGATAATTAGAAACTTACTGTAAATTGTTTTATATTTAACTCAACTAACAATCAAGATAAACATTTTCTCGAGGAATTAAATATATTTTTAACAACTAAGAAAAGTAATATTAATTAAAAACAATCGATTCTCTATTCAGGCAAATTATCAAGGCTAAAACGATAACCCTGCTGACGAACTGTTGTAACCCCACCCCCTTCTCCAAGTCCAGCCTGCTCCAATTTCCTTCTAAGGGTTAAAACTTGTGTGTCTACCGATCTAGGCCCGCCACTGAAAGGCGGCCAAGCCATCCTAAGCAGTTCTTGCCGACTCCTTACCATCCCTGGAGGCATTAACAATGCGCATAGGAGGGCAAACTCCCTTGGACTTAATTCAACAGGCTTATCGCGCAAGGTGACCTGACGCAGCAATAAATGAACTTCAAGAGGACCTACAGCAACCCTCTCTTGAAGACCAATACGACCGCGCTTCAAAAGGGTTCTACACCTTGCTGCCAGCTCTTCCAAACCGAAAGGTTTGCGAAGAACGTCATCTGCGCCTTCATTTAAAAGCCCGACTAATGGTTCTACACCTGTTCGAGCAGTTAAAACAATTGCAGGACAACCTAGGAGTTGAGCTAAACGTAATGCTGAACTTTTGTCCAATATTTCAGCGCTTACCAATAGATCTGGAGATTGATCCCTACAAAGATCAATAGCTTCTGCAGCCGAACCAACAGCAGCAGTTAAATGGCCATCCTGCCTAAGGCGCTGTACAAGAACAGTCCTAAGGGTCGGGTGAGGTTCAACAACAAGTACCTTTGACGGACTCTGGGAAGTTTCTTGTGCAGGTATAGAGAGCAAAGAAGCTTCAGATCCTGACTCGGTTGAAAGACGATCTGAGGGAATTGAAGTCACAAGCCGACTGATTGCCCCCTTAAGCTAATGCAATTACATGTCATGCTGTTAGAAGAGGCTCCGTTCCTCGTAAAAGGATGAACTATCTCGAACACCCAGAAACCATAAAGCACTTCCAATCAATTTGTGATGCATGTCAGGAACTGACATGCAGACATCACAATATTTCTGAACTAAGACTTTATGCAGATGGATATTTGCACGCCTTAAGGCGATGCGAGAGATTAGACAGAAGAGAGCAAGAAAAACTTGAAAAACTTATAGAAAGATGGATATTAGATCCTTCAAGTTTTATAGGGCCAGATGGAGATATAAGCACCCTATTCCATAGAAAGGAAATAGGTAGGTAAACATAAAACCAACTAATACCTAAGAAGCCAAGGCGATTTCCAACTTTTCTCTAAGCTCACCAGAATTATACATTTCTATTAAAATGTCAGAACCTCCAATAAACTCTCCTTTCACGTAAACCTGTGGAATAGTTGGCCAATCGGAAAATTCCTTAATACCTTGGCGTATTTCCTCATCAGAAAGAACATCAAATGTATCAAAAGATAGTCCTAGGGAATTCAAAATTTGCACAACATTGTTCGAGAAGCCACATTGAGGCATCAATTTTGTCCCTTTCATGAAAACCATTATTGGGCTTTCTTTGATTAGAGCTTCAATTCGAGCTCGCGTATTTGATTCCATAAGTAAAAAACGTAAATAATCAGTTTGGGGTAGAGGTGCTCAAGGCCAAAGCATGTATGGCCTCAGTAGCTAACTCATCTTTAAGAGCCGCATAAATAATTTGATGCTGACGAATCAAAGAAAGACCTGCAAAGGCCTTAGAAACAACACTTACCTGTAGATGGTCCCCACCTCCACTCAAGTCAGCAATTGTGATTTTTGCATCTGGCAAAGCGCGTTTGATAGCACTGCTTACTGTTTCGAATTCAGCCATAACAGAGATTCCTAAAATAGCTTCATAATTTTTTCAACGCTTTATGAATTTGAAAAAATTTTCAAAGATTAAAAGCTAACGACCTGCAGCATAAGGCGTTTCTGCAAACCCTAATTCAATAAGCCCTTGATAAGCTTTGTTCCCTTGAGGCTTCGCTGGCGTCATTAACCTAACTACTTCAACTAAAACTGGTACAGCCATTTCAGGCTGATTTTGACGGCGAAAAAGAGCTGCCAAACGAAGATTGACATCCGCTAAAGCAGTAGCAGCATCTAGACTCTTTGAATCCATTTCACGTGGGATCCTTGCATCTAAGCCTCTAAAAGCACCACTTAAATCTCTATAGAAAGAAAGCAATTGCCTTGAGACTATTCGAGCTTCGTCATAATGATTTTTGGCTTTTTTGTAATTTCGACTTGAAGCAGCCTTATCTCCTTTTTTTATGAGACTCTTAACGGCTTTGACATTAAAAGGTCTTTCTTCACTAGCTAAAACCTTATAACTAGAAGAAGAAGTTTGGGCGATAGATGAGGCAGGAGAGAGAAGCAAACCTGCAAAAAGTGCACAGGTTGTCAAAGGAAGACGACAACGCATCTAATTTAAAAAAGAATCAGACAATAACTTTAAATGGACTTCTTCCTCCGACCTACTGCTTCTAGGGCAGATTGTTCAGCTGCATGCATTCGAAATGCTAATTCTGAATTAAATTTTTTAAGGCCATCCTCTCCAAATTGATCAATTGTTATTGATTCTGCAAAACATATAGCTGCTTTCCCAAAAGGTTTTGGAATGATTTCGCTATAACCCAATCCAACTGGTATTACTTGAACTTTAACCCCTTTCCTCTCTGCCATATAAGTAAGTCTTGCCAAGCCTTGTTTTAGCCTTAAAGGCTTTTCATTGCGATTAATCCTTCCTTCTGGGAAAACAACCAACTGCTGGCCGTCAATCATCAGATCTATTGCAAAACGCAAAGTAGTTAGTGATGGTCGTAACTGATTTATAGGGAAACAACCCAACCGTTCTAAGAACCAACCCTGCAGACCACTCATTTCAGTTTTTGTAACCATAAATCGACAATCTCTTCTAGTCACTCGACGCCCAGCTGCCATGGTGAGCATTAATCCGTCCCATCTAGCTCTATGAGTAGGAGCCAGCAAAACCGGACCACTAATCGGTAAGTTCTCCCTACCTAAAACTATTCGCTCTCGAAAATAATTTCTAAGCACCAAATCCTGAGTAGCCACCATGGCAAGTGGGCTCCAAAATGGATCCACTCCAAGACAAAGGTTCTTTTCACGGGTGGCTACAGCCGAAGGCACTGAAACTTAATAGGCCAACAATCTGAACCTAACTGCAGGAGAGGGGTTTTACTTGAATCGATTGGGCACTTAGGCTTGCGGCTAAAAAATACAAAAACTCTTCAATGATTCAAAGACATTAATATCAAATCCAATCTATTGAAATCATGACCAGCCTCGGAGTAAACATCGATCACATCGCAAATCTGCGGCAAGCACGTCAAACAATTGAACCAGAGCCTATTTTATTAGCGATGCTTGCTGAGCTAGGTGGAGCTGATGGAATAACTATTCACCTCAGAGAAGATAGGCGCCATATTCAAGATCGAGACGTTGAATTACTTAGGAAAACAGTTCAAAGTCGTTTAAATCTAGAGATGGCAGCGACTGAAGAAATGACCCAAATAGCTCTAAAGAATCATCCTGATATGGTGACATTAGTTCCCGAAAGAAGAGAAGAAGTAACCACTGAAGGTGGATTAGATGTGGTCGAGAATGAAAGTAAACTTAAAAAAGTAATAACCAAAATTCAAGAAGCAGGAATTCCTGTGAGCTTGTTTGTAGATCCATTTGAACCTCAATTAGAAGCTTGCAGTAGAACTGGTGCAAATTGGATCGAAATTCATACTGGAAACTATGCAAATGCAACTTTTCAAAATCGAGCACTAGAACTAGCCAAAATAAAAGAAGCAACAGCAAAAGCAACAAGTCTTGGATTGCGAGTAAATGCTGGACATGGCTTGACTTATCAAAATGTTGAACCTATCGCCGCTATTCAAGGAATTGAAGAATTAAATATTGGTCACACCATAATTGCTAGATCAATAGCAGTTGGACTTAAAGAGGCTGTTCATGAAATGAAGCAACTAATAAATAATCCTCGAGAAAATATTTTCATAAGTTAAAAGAGTCAAAACATACTTAAAATTTCTTATCTTCCAAACCAATTAAACAGTCTGATACTCCATGAATCCCATCTGGTTTTGCTCGAACTATCTTGTTGATGCCTGGGTGTTCCGCTCCCGAGAGTAACTAAAGCTTCCTTATTCTTCCACCAAATCCAATCACGAATAGGAGGAGTTTTCATCAAATCTTCTCTAGTTAAGCCAAGGTTTAGATTTAGCGAGGCGCCATAAAGAACCTCAATCATCTCATCTCCATTGTCGCAACTTGAAAGGGCTTCATTAGTTTTCTCCGCACCATCAAGAGCTTCTACTAATATTTGCACCCTTTTATTTACAGGCAATGTTTTGGGGTCCATAAATCACCTCGAACAATTTCAAGCTACATAAAGATGTGGCATCTTGAAACAACTTCGTGAGAATCTTGAACAGTTAGCTTCCATAGGATGGTTGATTACCATTCCTCTCATCCAAACCATTTGATCATCTGCTTTTTCTTGGGCCTTGTTAACTATCTATAGAAGCAATAGAGCTGAATGGTTAGCCAGCGTCTTATCCGAACAACTACGGTTAAACCCACCAGAGCTCTTTGAAACCATTGAAATAGTTGTGAACACCTGGCCAACAAGTCGTTGGCTAGGTGAGCAACTTGCTGTAGTTAATGGAATCAATGCTCTGATCCGATTCCCTTTCCCTGGAGCATATCTTCGCCGTTTGGTGCAAGAAGTACTTGAGTTAGAAACAGAAGTCGAAGACCCATGGCAATCAAGTCAATTAGTTTGGACGCTACTTGATTTACTACCTGAACTTCTCACAAGATATGAAGCAGATCCTATTAAGGAGTGGCTTAGCAAACAAGAGTTAATTGAAGGCCAACTAAATCGTGATAAATGGCAATTAGTTGAAAGTATTGCTGATGTCTTTGATGACTATGCACTATATCGGCCAGAGTTCATTGCCGAATGGAAGAAATCAACTAGTTCATCAAACAAAAGAAAAGAAGCATTGCCTTCAAACATGAAATGGCAACCAACTTTAGTCGAGCTGATAAGTCAAGCCACAAAAACTGATCCTTTTAGTTTAAAAGTAAAAAAAGCAATAAAAAAATTACGTAACGGATACAAACCTTCAGATCAACTACCAAAAGAACTATATATTTTTGGATTAAGTAGCCTTGCTCCTGCCCAAATTGAATTAATACAAGCTCTTTCTGGAGTTATTGATGTAAAGATTTTTCTTCTTACACCTTGCCCAAACCTATGGCATCGATGTCAAAGCAGGAGAGAGGCAATTGGAACTGATTGGACTGATCCTCTAAATGGAAATTGGTTAGTTGAATCAACTAGACTAGAAGCAACACTGGGAAGAATGGGTGCAGAATTCCAACAACTACTTGAGGGTAGTGGCGATAGTCAACTAGGAGAATGGAGAGAAGGTAATCTTTTTGCATCTCCAGTAGCTATAGCAAAAGAAGAAGGTAGAGAATCAACTCTCCTAGAACAAATTCAACAGCAATTAGTTAGTCCAAGTAGCCAACAATCTCTTTCAAGATTAAATGATGATAACTCTCTTATGTTTCTCGCTTGTCCTGGCAAATTACGTCAAGTTCAAATTATCAGAGATCAAATAATTCAATTACTTGCAAAAGATGAAAGCCTAGAACCTCGAGATATTTTAATAATGACGCCTCAAATTAAAGAGTTAGCTCCATTAATAAGCTCTGTATTTAGCGACATAGGTGCAACCAAAGTTGATTTGCCATGGAGAATTACAGACCGCAGTCAAGACGATGTTCCAGGTCTATCACAATTTATGTTGTCTTTATTAAAACTTTCCAACAAAAGGTTCACAGCAACTGAACTAGATAAATTGTTATCAAATCCATGTTTTCAAAAACAACAAGGACTAGATCAAGAAGAAGTAGACAATATCAACAGTTATTTACAACTAACAGGGTTTCGCTGGGGAACAGATGCAGAAGAAAGAGGAGGAGATGACATTCATAGCTTAAGTTGGTGTTTAGATCGTTGGTTGCTTGGACTTGTAATACCTAATGAGAGTGGAAGAGCAACAAAAGGAGCTGCTCCATTCTCTAAAGGACTTAAAACAAATGATCTTACAAAATGGTGGGGTCTTCTATCACTACTAATTCAGCAAATAAAAGAATTAAGACGACCTCGTAAATGTGGGGATTGGATAAAACTTCTTCAATCATTTTTAGATGATCTGTTTAAAGATGGAGGCGATTGGGATTGGGAACTCAAGCGCTTCTACTCTGCCCTAGAAGAATGGAGGCAAATTGCAGTTGAATGCAGTTTAAAAATCGAAGCAGATGTAGTCGCAGAAATTCTCACAAAAACACTGTCTTCAGAAAGTGGGCGTTTTGGCCATCGCACTGGCATGCTCACAATTAGTGCTCTCGAACCTATGAGGGCTATTCCTCATAGAGTAATAGTTTTATTGGGGTTGGATATGAATATTTTCCCAAGAAATATAGATATGCCAAGTTTTCATTTGCTAGATCAAAAAAGGCAATTGGGTGATCCTCAACGAAGTCATCAAGATCGATATGCAATTTTAGAAGCGATAATGTCTACAAGACAGCACCTCTTGATTTCTTGGAATTGTAAGGATGAGATATCAGGAGAAGTAATTGCCCCATCAAGTCCTATTCAACAATGGTTGAATCAACTAAAGAACGATTTAAGTGAAAGTGATTTCATAGGTCTTCTCAGAGAGCCTCCATCCAATCCACTTGACCGGAATAATTTCATAACTAATAAATCTATTCCTCCTTTAAGTTGTGATCGTCGCAATCTTGATGCTCGCAGATGCCTAGACAATTTAAAAACAACCAAACCAATTGCACTTGCATTCCCCTTTGCATGGAATCAAAAATATATACCTAATCAACAAGATATCTCATATGAATTACTTCAAGAATGGATTGCAGCACCTCAACTTACTTGGCTTAAGCAACTTCAATTAAACCCCAGGGAGTGGATTACTCAACTTAGAGACCTAGAAAGTCTAGATTTAAATGAATTAGAACGTTATCAACTTCTGCAAGATCAATTCAAAACTTTTAGTGAAAGTTTGATCCAATTAAATCAAAATGAGCTAACTAACGAGAATGAAGAATGGTCGAAGTTATATGACGGTCAAGGAATTTTTCCAAAAAAGTCGGGTGCAATTATTGAGAGTAAAAAACTTGAAGCTCGCTGGACAAATCTTAAAGCAATTTTAATAAAGTTCGGTCCCTTACGAAAAAGTTTATTATCTCTAGGTAATGAAACAAAAGAAATCTTCTTTTCAGGCAATCGTGCAGTCATAGTAGACATAGGGCTACTAAAGTCTAAGAAAATTATGGAAGGGTGGTTAACTCATCTACTTCTATGCACTAATGGCAAATACCCATCTGAAACAATAGTTATAGCTCGTAACTCATCTAAAGGGAAGAAAGATCAATATCAAATAGAGCTTCAATGGAAACCGATTGATAGTCAAAAAGCAGAATCTATTCTTAATGACTTAAAAAAACTGGCTATACAAGGTTTAGACCAATGTTGGCTTGTCCCACCTGAAAGTGGGTGGGAGTTTGCAAAAGCACAATCTAAGGGAATTACGCAAAGCAAAAAAAACTTTAAGCAAAGATGGGACGGATTCCTAAGTTTTAAAGGTGAAAGGGCAAAGGAGGAAATGCAACTGTGTTTTGGTATGAACTACGAATCAGAAAATTTTTTCGAAAATGAATTTTTTGAAACTAGCTTTAATCAGCTATATGATCCAATATTAGAAAACCTTATTAGAGACATAAATTCAAAATGAATTCTAAATATCATTTTTTAGTAGCTTCATTTTCAGGATGGCAATTTCGCTGGAAAGGCTTCTTAACAAATGAACATGGAGAATGGTGGCTAGTAGGGCAGTTATTAATAATAACGGCTCACTTCAGCCCTTCATGGCCTACGTATGAAAGCAGTGGTTTTATATTACTTGATTTGTTCAACAACATAGGCTTATTTCTAATTTTGATAGGAATATATATTTCAATAAAAGCATTTATAGATCTTGGGGCTAGTCTTTCACCACTACCAGATCCAAAACCAAAAGCAGAGCTAAAAACGAATGGTATTTACAGTTATTGTAGACACCCTCTCTATCAAGGCCTAATAATTTCCTCAATGGGGATCGTATTATATTTGGCAAGCATTTTACATCTTATATTATTTATCAGTTTAAGCCTTGTTTTAAAAGGAAAGGCAATGCGTGAAGAGAAACAACTTAAAATTATTCATCCCAAATATAAAGACTATATCAAAAGCACACCAGCGATCATATCCAGTATCCCAATACTTGATTGGCGTAACTAACCGAGAAATAACTATGAAATTCTATGTGCAATTAAAACGAATCTACCTTAATTGTTTAACAATGTATAGAATAATCCGAATGACTACAAACATTATGAATTAAGGCAATGGAAAATATAACAAATTCAACAGAATATAAATTTGAAGCCAATGAATATCCACTTCATCCGGGAATTAGATTAATTGAAGCAAGCGCAGGCACTGGGAAGACATTTGCATTAGCACATTTAGTCCTAAGACTCATAACAGAACAAAGATTTTCCTTGAAGCAACTATTGATAGTAACGTTTACTGAGGCAGCAGCTGCGGAACTAAAATCACGAATTAGCAAAAGACTCGAGTCAGCATTAAATGGCCTAGAAAACTCAAACCAAAATCAAAAAATAGAATTTGAAGATGATGTCCTTAAAGATTGGATCAACAAATATGCCAATGTAGAAAGTAAAAGGTCGCAACATATTTGTCTAATTTTAGAGGCACTGGAATATCTCGATCGAGCTGATATAACAACCATTCATGGTTTCTGTAAAAGAACTATTACGAGAGAAACCATTGAAAGTGGGGAAATTCTTAATCCAACTATAGAAAATGATGGGAAAGAATTAATTAAGGAGATAAGCCACAGTTATTGGCAACAAGAAATACTTTCTTTAGCTCCAGAGCATCTTAAAGGACTAAAAGATGCAAACTTAAATATTGATTCTCTTGGAGAAGAACTCTTAAAAATTGATAGTGACCCAAGCCTAAGTTTTGATGAGTTAAGTTACAAGATAGATTTATCTAGACCTCTAGCCCCACAATTTAATGAATGGGTTAAAATTTCATGGGATGAATTTATTTTAAGATGGGAAGAAGAAGGAAATGAGTTAGAGGAATATTTTTGCGATTTAGCTAAAGAATGGAGATCAATAGGAATAAAAGATACAAGTCCATATAGCCCCAAACCCCACAGAGACCGTTCTTCTGAGTTAAGTAACTGGATCCACAAAATCAATTCCTCATCAAAAGAGTTCCTTGCTGAGCCAGTCCCATCCTTTGGAGAGATTCGATCACAAATCCTCTTAGGTAATTATTTCCATCCTGGTATTTCTTACAAACTTTCGAAGAAATTAGGTAGTAAAAATTGGACTATGCCTAATAGTAAGCTGCAAAAATCAATAGCAAATTTATGGGATGGACCTATTGAGAATGTCTGGAGACATGCTCTTAATTGGACATTACATGCTCTAAATGACCGTAGAAGAAAGCAAGGGCTGATAAGTTATGGGGGCCTTTTGAAGGCTCTAGATCCATCAACCGAAGGCTCTAAATTTACTCAAAAAAATACGAGCAACCAATTATTATTAAAGACAATAAAGCATCGCTATAAAGTAGCGCTAATAGATGAATTCCAAGATACCGATACATTGCAATGGCGAATCTTAAAAAGTAGCTTTGGCAATAGTCCCAACCACCTTCTCATAATGGTTGGAGACCCTAAACAAGCAATTTATCGTTTTAGGGGAGGAGACTTAGATACCTACCTAATGGCTCGTAATGAAGTTGATCGTATCGACATTTTGGTTGAAAACTTTCGAACAACACCACTTTTAATGAATAGCTTAAATCAGCTAATGGCTATAGGACTAACACGCTCAAAATTAAAAGTACCAATGCTATTGGCTCGCTCAGAAGAGGATATACCGGATCCCCAAAATCATCAATCAATGCAAATTCTAACTTTTAAGGATCATGAGTCAGAAGAAACTATTACATCAAAATCTCTACCATCAAAAACAAGCCTTGAAACTTTAATTCCTACGGCAGTTACTAATGCTGTAGTTGAAATGTTGCATTCATATTCGGGAAGAATAGAACCATCTGATATTTGTATTTTAGTTAGTAAGCATGATCAAGCTGCAAGTATCAGAAAACAACTTGCAATGGCGGGCATAGCAAGTCGACTAGTAAGCAAAGGAGATGTATTAACTAGTGACGCCTCTTTGTATATTCAACGTTTTCTTGACTGCCTTGCAAATCCAGCAGATTCCTCAAGTTTGCGTCTTGTTGCCTGCTCACCATTAATGCAATGGACAGTAGAAGATATAAAAGCAGCTGAAACGAATGGAAAACTCAATGAATTGGCTAGTAAATTCCACAATTGGTCAAGGATACTACCAAAAATCGGTCTATTAGGTTGCCTGGCTGAACTTCTAAACGGTCAAAAAATTGCTGATCTCTCTGAAAGAGGGAGACTATTAGGAGATCTACAACAATGTGCACAATTAGTACAAGAAGAGATTCATTTAAAGGGATTGAATCCCAAAGGTGCTGCAAGATGGCTAAAGAGACAACGTCTACAACCACTAGACACAGTTCCAGACAACCGTCTACCACATAGTGATGTAGCAGAAAGCTCAATAAATATATTAACTGTGCATAGAAGTAAAGGATTGGAATTCCGAGTCGTTATATGTCCATACTTGTGGCAAAGTCCTCTCCCACCATATGGCCCATTGTGGCGCTCAAAGCAAAATTCATCCTGGGAACTTGCACTGAATTGCAATTGGGGGAAGGGTGCTCAAACGCTCGAGATCGCAAAAGAAGCTGCGCTCAAAGAGATAGAAAGGCTTTGTTATGTAGCTCTTACTCGCGCACGTAATAAATTAATGATTGTTTGGGTTAGAGGAGCAAGACAAGAAGGAAGTCCGCTAATACCACTACTCTTTGGTCCAAAATCAATAGATAAGGGAATGAATAATCTTACTCTAAATAGTATGAAAGATTGGCTAAATACCAATAAAATCCCAGCAACAATAATTACAGCCAAGACAAATGAATTGGATAAATATCAAAAAGCTGACAAAACAACAGAAAAGTTATCATTGGGCCCTATTCCAAAAAGAACTTTAGAAGTTAAATGGAGAAGAAATAGTTATTCATCTTGGGTTGCTGATACAGTTATTAATGTTAATTCTTCTTTATCAAATCCTATCGAAATAGAAGAAGGTAAGGACTGCGATAAAGGCAAAGAAGAATTCCTAAAAGATATTCTTCAATTAAAAAAAGATACAAACATAAAAAAGAAGACAGAAGAAATTCACTTAGACAAGATTGGACCTTTATCTGATTTTCCGCGTGGTCCATTAGCCGGTGACTGTCTACATAAGATTCTAGAAAAACTCGATTTTAAAGAGGCACCTAATAACCAAAGCTCTATAAGCATAATTGAGTCAGAGCTGAGGAGAGCAGGAATAGATCAAAAATATTTAAGTTCTATACAGGAAGCTATAGAAAGAGTTTTAACGATTCCTTTAGGAGGTCCTCTTAAGAATCTTCAATTAAATCAACTAGAGAAGAAAAATTGTATGCGTGAATTAAGTTTTGATCTTCCACTTGCCCATAATGGGAAAGATATCAAAGCAGTAGATATTGCCGAAGCTTTTGCGGAAGATGACAATTCTAGATTCACCAGTGCTTATTGTGAGAAATTAAAAAGACTAAATATTTCCGGGAAAGGCTTTTTAACTGGGTCAATTGACTTTGTCTTCCCAGACAACAAGGATCTAACCAAAGCTAAATGGTGGGTCCTTGATTGGAAGAGTAATTGGGTAGGGGAAAGGAAACTAGATGGAGAGACCTTTGAATGCGGGCCATTTCACTATCATGATGCAGAAATGGAAAAGCAAATGAATCTTCATCATTATCCACTGCAAGCACATCTCTATCTTTTAGCACTTCATCGATTTTTAAAATGGAGATTGCCAAATTACTCTCCAAAGTTAAATCTAGGAGGATATATATACGTTTTCCTTCGAGGTATACCAAAAAACAACATTGATTTAGTCCCACAAAATGATCAACATACTCCAGGATTAATTGTTGAAGAGGCTTCTATCAAGAGAATTATAAGCTTGAGTAGAAAATTTGAATTTGGGGGGATATGTTCGAATTAAATCCAGATGAATCATATGCACATCTAAATGAAGGAATGTTTCAAACACTTTTGAGACGTTATCCTCCAAAAAAGATTTCACCTCATCTAAAAGAAATAGTATATTTATTAATGAGTGAATTATTAAAAGGGGAACTAGTAGTAAGTTTCAATAAACTTGAACCATCTTTAATTCAAAGAGAAGGGTGGCCAGAAAGTTACAAAAAAGCATTATTAGAAAGTGGATGGGTGGATGGGCAGGATTCTCCAATAATAATATTTGAGAATCAAATAAGCTGGAGAAAATGGCATCTTGATATGACTAGACTTATAAATAAATTACATAATAAAGTAAGTATAAATAATAATTTTTCATCAAAAATCGACAATCTAAGAGTCCTAACTACTCAAAGAAAATATAATGTAGAACAACTTTCAGCTATAAAAGCCATATCAACCCATGATCTGGTTTTACTAAGTGGAGGCCCAGGAACAGGCAAAACAAGTACTGTCGTAGGTGTTTTAGAAGAAGCGCTAAGCCAAAACCCGGAACTCAAGATTGGGCTGTCAGCTCCAACGGGTAAAGCAACAAGAAGGCTCAAGGAAACTATTCAACAAAACCTAAAGCAAAAAACAAAATTCTCACAAAATCTAGCAAATATGCCCTGTTGGACTCTTCATCGCTGGTTAGAAGCTAGAGAGGGGGGTTTTGGAAAAAATAAAACTAATCTTATAGATATCGACCTGCTTGTAGTCGATGAAATGTCTATGGTCGATCTTCTTTTGATGAAAGCTTTAATAGATGCCTTAAAGGAAGAAACAAAGCTCCTATTAGTAGGAGATCCTGATCAATTACCACCTATAGAAATTGGAGCAGTTTGGAATGAATTGCATAAAGCTGAACAACTTAAGAAATTTGGGGACGCAGCCATCACTCTTAAACAGAAATATCGTAATTTGGGGGATATAGCAGAGTTAAGTGAGGTGCTATGTAAAAAAGGCTCTTTAGAGTTTTGGGATAAATGCGACAATCTTCCAAGAAATTCAAATTTCAAGAAAATTGAATCCGACCAGGCAGGAATCCCCTCCTATGTCATTGATCGTCTACAAAGGAACTCACAAGAACTCAAAAAACTAACCAAACAATTAAGACCTAATTTAATCAATGTCAAAGAAAAGAATCAAATCCAAGAAGAAATAAATAAAGCAGCCCAAAACCTTTTTAAATATGTTGATCGCTTATTAATACTCTGTCCAAAACGAAAAGGAATATGGGGAGTAGATCAAATTCATAAACAGATTCTAGGAGAAAAACTTGGCCATGGAATCTCAACATGGCCAGAGGGCACTCCAATTATGTGCTGCTCAAATCAACCAGAATTTGACTTGGCGAATGGAGATATTGGCATCACTATTGGTGAAAGTTTTAACCAAAGGCTTTTATTTAGAGTCATCTCAAATAATGAAAAAAAAATTACATTTCATATGTTGCACCCTTCGCGAATTAAGAAGCTCTTACCTGCACTAGCAATGACAATACACAAAGCTCAAGGAAGTGAATCAAATGAAGTGATAGTGCTTTGGCCTAAATGTAATAGTCACTATTTAACAAATCCAAGATCAAGTATTAAAGAGTTGAGCCTACATGAAACCAGTATGCTTTATACCGCAATTACACGTGCAAAAGAAAGTGTTCATCTGATTACCACTTGTTAAATCTCAGTAAGATTCATAAATAAAGCCATAAAAAATCTTGCTACTGCAATTAAGTGATGTCTGGATGATAGATTAGGACTACAACCTTTAAAAGGGCGAGTCAACACAGCGCGGTAATTACCGATTGGACGTTGTTTGCCTGGTTTGAAGGAACAATCAGGCAAACACTTTTTCGAAATGACCAATACAAAAACGCACGAGGATCTCTCGTGTTCAGTAGATCTCAATATGTCTGAGGTCCTGACAAGCAAGCAAAAAAGTATTCCCAAGAAAACTAGTCAGCCTCAGAAAGAATCTGAAGATAAAGCGATTACAAATTCCGAGGAATTCACTCAAGGACAGCAGGAAGAAGGATTTAATGGTTTTGGGTTTAGCGATGCATTGCTAAAGACTCTCAAAGATAAAGGGTATAACGAACCATCTCCCATCCAAAAGGCTGCTATCCCTGAATTGATGCTTGGGAGAGATTTAGTTGGTCAAGCACAAACAGGGACAGGAAAAACAGCGGCTTTCGCTCTACCGATATTGGAACGGTTGAATGGAGGATGTCGATTACCTCAAGTACTTGTATTGGCTCCAACTCGTGAATTGGCAATGCAAGTTGCAGATTCCTTTCGGGCTTATGCGGCTGGTCATCCACATTTCAAGTTTCTAGCGATCTATGGAGGAGCAGATTTCAGATCCCAAATAAATTCACTGAGGAGAGGGATAGACGTAATAGTTGGGACACCTGGTCGAGTAATGGACCATATGAGACAAGGTACTCTAAATACAAGTGAATTACGCTGTCTTGTTCTTGACGAAGCTGATGAAATGCTAAGGATGGGCTTTATAGATGATGTCGAATGGATACTTGAACAATTACCTGAAGAACGCCAGATGGTTTTGTTCTCAGCAACTATGCCTTCAGAAGTAAGGCGACTGTCAAAACGTTTTCTGAACCAACCAGCTGAAATCACCATAAAAGCACAAGAGAAAGAAGCCAGACTAATCAAGCAAAAATATATTGTTCTGCAAAACAGTTACAAAACAGAAGCCCTAAAACGAGTTCTCGAAGCAGTAACTGGTGAAGGTGTAATTATTTTCGCTAGGACAAAAGCGATAACGCTCACTCTTGCAGAGGTATTAGAAACATCGGGACATGATGTAGCCGTTCTAAATGGTGATGTACCACAAAACCAAAGAGAACGTACCGTTGAACGCCTCCGATCTGGCGGCATTAATATACTTGTTGCTACTGATGTTGCGGCAAGGGGATTAGATGTCGATCGTATTGAATTAGTTATCAACTATGATATGCCGTTCGATAGCGAAGCGTATGTTCATAGAATTGGCAGAACAGGGAGAGCAGGCAGAAAAGGAGAAGCAATTCTTTTTGTCAGTCCACGAGAAAGAAGGTTTGTTCACAACCTAGAAAGAGCCGTAGGACAGCAAATTGAAGAAATGTCGATACCTAACAATGAAGTAATTAATCAAAGTCGTGTTGAAAGACTTCGAAATCGTCTTATTCAAGCTGCAAAGATTCAACGTGATAACTCGAAGGAAACTGAAGTCTTACAAGGCCTCCTACAACAAGTAAGTGAAGAGCTAGAAATATCCCAGGATCAACTTGCCTTAGCAGCAATAAATCTTGCCATTGGTTCTGCACCTCTATTAGTACAAGGGAATGAAGATTGGTTAAAACCTGCCTCACACAAAAATCGTCGAGATGACAGGAGTATTTCAAGAAGACGTAATGAACGTGATACTAACTATCCCGAAGATCATATGGAACGTTTTCGTGTAGAAGTTGGCCGAAAAGATCGAATTAAACCAGGAAACTTAGTTGGTGCAATTGCGAATGAAAGCGGTCTTCAAGGACGCAAGATTGGTCGGATACAAATATTCGATTGTTATAGCCTAGTAGATCTACCTAAAGGAATGCCTAAAGATGTATTTGAAGATTTAAAAAAAGTCAAGGTCTTGAATAAGGAGCTACAAATCCACAGAATCAACTAAGAGAATGCATTCTAAGACAATATCTTCGATATTACTATTACTTTCACCTAGTTTTATGAATTTAGGATTACCTAAAATAAATATCGAAGACAACAAAAATGGGAGATTAATAGAAAATCTCTGCTTAGAAAGCTTTAATTCACAAATGAATAAATCAAATAAAACCCCACCTCCAGGAATGGCTGACTTTAGTTGTAAATGCTTCCTAAAGGAATTATCTCAAGGATTTTCGGTGGCAACTGCAGAGTCAACATGCAAAGTTAAAGCAGAAAAAAAATACAAGCTTTAATCAAAGCAAAATATGATTTTGAATAGGAAATATCTGAACCAAAAAGGACATCAGGTTAATTCTCGAAGTTGATTATCTTAATCATGCTGGACGAGTAAGCCTATTTTTATAGCAAGTATTCAAAGGCAATCATTAAAGTATATATCTATTTTCAAAGCGATTATTTCCTATGAGGACTAAATTTCATAGTTAATTCAAGAGAAGATTAATTATTGTCTTTTTATATTTATGCCAAATTTACTGTACGGTATACATACATCAGCTTCAGCTCACAGGCCCCAAACGGCACGCTCCCCTGTCTTCAGCTTCTCTGCTCTAGCCATTCAAGGACTTCCTTTTTGGACCAAGGCTTCACTGATCAGCCCCTTCTAGTCCCTTAAGGATGACCATTTACATAGGAAATTTATCTTTCCAAGCTGAACAAGAAGATTTAGTTGACTTGTTCAATCAATACGGTGAAGTCAAACAATGCAGTCTTCCTCTTGATAGAGAAACTGGCAGGAAGCGGGGATTTGCTTTTGTCGAATTAACAAATGAAGCAGATGAACAAAAGGCGATTGACGATCTTCAAGAAGTCGAATGGATGGGTCGAATGATCAGAGTGAACAAGGCAACTCCAAGAGAAAGACCTTCAGGTGGAAAAGGTGGTTATGGAGGGGGTGGAGGAGGTAACCGCTGGTAAGGGTGGTAGCGCCAAATTAATTCTGACCTCCTAGAACAAAAATCGATTCTCCAAGGTCAAGAAGCAACTTCTGGTTCGATCAAATCGATCAAAAGATCTTTATGAGAGGCTTGGTCTCGAAGAGCTTGAGTGTGATCAAAAGAATCAAAAGATTTACGAGATTCTTCTTTTAAGCTAGGAACACAGCTTCTTAATGCCCTTCGTCTTTTCTTGGCTGTAATCCTGTGTGATCTGTTAAAGGCTCTAGAGCGTGACATCAAACCTCCTGAAGAACAATTATTTATTAGTCTGTATTAACTCTAAAAGGCTTCTCCGTTAATTCAACCAATTAACAGGGAAAGTTTCATTCAATAAATGTCCTATCAAGCAAAACCATTTAAAAATTCTCTGAGCAGGCTTCTTGAGAATCTTAAGAATTATAGGGTTTTGATTTGTTCAGCAACAGTTTGCTCTGTACTGAACAAAATTTTTGATCTTGCACCTCCTGTACTTATAGGACTATCTGTAGATGTTGTATCGAGCCAAGAATCATCATGGCTAGCAAGTTTAGGAATAAAAAGCGTCCCAAACCAACTTATAACTTTGGCAATACTTTCATTTTTAATATGGAGCGCCGAATCTTTATTTGAATATCTTTATAGCTTCTTTTGGAGAAATCTAGCCCAAACTGCACAGCATAGTCTTCGGATAAAAGCTTATGAGCACCTTCAGAAACTAGAAATGTCTTTTTTTGAAGAAGATAGTTCAGGAAGATTAATGTCAATATTAAATGATGATATTAATCAGCTTGAAAGATTTCTAGATCATGGAGCGAATCAAATCCTTCAGTTATTTGTCACAGTAATATTAGTAGGTGGGGCAATGGCTTTAATTGCACCAGGTGTAGCTCTTTTTGCATTTATTCCGATACCTATAATATTAATAGGGTCTATAAGTTTCCAAAAAAAATTAGCCCCACGTTACAAAGATGTCAGAGAAAAAGCTGGCAATATTGCTGCAAGACTAAGTAATAATCTAGGAGGAATACTTACAATAAAAAGCTTTGCCACCGAAAACTGGGAGTTAAAAAGGCTATTAAAAACAAGTGAGTCCTATAGAAGAAGCAATAGAAATGCCATTAAATTATCTGCAGCTTTCATCCCCTTAATTAGGTTTGCAATATTATTTGCTTTCCTAGCAATTCTTATAATTGGTGGGATCAAAAGTTGGCAAGGAGGAATGGGTATTGGAACATATAGTTTCCTTGTTTTTATTACACAAAGACTTCTCTGGCCACTTACAACATTAGGCCACACACTAGACGAATATCAAAGGTCAATGGCTTCGACAGAAAGAGTTTTAGATCTAATAGATACTCCAATAAGAATTGCAAGTGGGTCAAAAAGAATTAATCCAAAAGAAATACAAGGTGAAATCAACTTCAAAGATGTTAACTTTAGCTATAGCAACCGCATCCCAATACTTAGAAATTTTAATTTAGATATAGCCCCATTCAATACAATTGGCATAGTAGGTTCTACTGGTTCTGGTAAAAGCACAATAATTAAACTTTTATTGAGACTTTATGAAATAAATTCAGGTGATATTCTCATTGATGGTATTCCAATCCGTAAAATAAACTTAAAAGATCTTCGACGTTCAATTTCTCTTGTAAGCCAAGAAGTATACTTATTTCAAGGAACAATAGAAGAAAATATTGCCTATGGAACTATTAATAGTACACAGTCTCAAATTCATCATGCAGCATCATTAGCTGAAGCCTCGGAATTTATAGAGAATTTTCCGGAAGGATATCAAACAGTTGTTGGTGAAAGGGGTCAAAAACTATCCGGAGGTCAACGTCAACGGATTGCCTTAGCTAGAGCAATCCTCAAAGACTCACCTATACTTATCTTAGATGAAGCAACAGCCGCTGTTGATAATGAGACTGAAGCTGCTATTCAACGTTCACTCTCTAAAGTAACAACAAATAGAACAACAATAATGATTGCCCATAGGCTTAGCACTATAAGACATGCTGATCAGATAATTGTATTAGAAAAAGGAAAAATAGTAGAGGTTGGAACGCATTCCTCACTTATAGAAAAAGCAGGGTCTTATAATGATCTATGGTCAGTTCAAGCAGGACTGGGAGTTGAAATTTAATTCAATATATATTTAGCGAAATCTTAATTTAGTTAAATTAGAAATGTAAAGGAAGTAACAACTCTTTCAAATAGATTCTTTACTTTAGGCCACCTAACCTCATTAGTGCTTGTAGCGAGAGTATATAAATACCCTCTATCTAAAACTACTGTTGAAAGTTCATGTCTATCTCTGTCCTGAAGGTGTACTAAATATTCAAGATCGTAAAATATGTGTTCAGATGATTCACGTTCATTCGCGGACAATAATTCAACCTCTCTTCCAGTTCCTGATGGTGCAATAACTTGCTCTAATAATCTTTCTCCTACATTTTTGGGACTACCAAGGCCCTTTAACTCAATATCAGAATCCACTTCAGAAACTACCAAGCTCAAAGTCTCATCACTATTAATCAGATCATGAAAAACTACCTGAGGGCCTCCACTAACAGCAACACGTGTCCAACCAGTCGGATAAAGGAAACCATAACGGCCATCTGGACTCTGAAAAGAATTCAACCCTGATGTCACACCTCCACTGCATGCAGTCAAAGATATGCAAAAAAGAGCAGAAAGAATCAAAAGAAAGTAGCGACGCAACATTGGCACCATCGAAAAGGATGAACTCTTTTCTGCATTCTGCCGAAATTTTGCCTTTCCTGTCAGAACAGAGATCAATTGAAGGTCTAACTACTCAACTTTGCCTACATTCAAATTAAGTGGGAAGAACTCTTGAACGGCTTTACACGTCCACTAGCTCGTCTTATAGATCAATTCGAACAATTGCCTGGCATTGGGCCAAGAACAGCCCAAAGACTCGCTTTATATCTTCTACGACAACCAGAACAAACAATTCGTGATTTCTCAAATGCTCTTTTAAATGCCCGAAGCCAAGTAGGTCAATGCAAAGATTGTTTCCACCTAAGTTCAGAAACCAAGTGTGAAATCTGTAACAATCCTAATAGAGAAAAAGATTTAATTTGTGTTGTTGCGGATTCTCGAGATCTAATTGCGCTTGAGAGGACAAGAGAATACAAAGGCTTGTATCACGTTTTAGGAGGGTTGATTTCTCCAATTGATCAAATAAGCCCAGAAATGCTACAAATTTCTAGCCTAATTAAACGCATAGATAAGAATCACATCCAGGAGGTAATTCTCGCATTAACTCCAAGTGTGGAAGGAGATACCACAAGCCTTTACTTAGCTCGTCTTCTGAAGCCTTTTACTAAGGTCAGTCGTATTGCATATGGTCTTCCTGTGGGAAGCGAGCTTGAATATGCTGATCAGGTAACTCTTAGCAGAGCCTTAGAAGGTCGCACAACAATGGATTAGATCTAAACAAGCATGGCCAACCAAAGTACTCAAACTAAATACAGCAGAATCCTTCCCAAAGAACGCCTTCCAAAATGGATTACTCCATCCCTTGGTAAGGCTTCTCAAATAGAAAGAGTTCAACGACTTATAAAAGATTCAAAATTGCATACCATTTGTGAAGAAGGTCGCTGTCCTAATAGAGGAGAATGCTATGCATCCGGAACCGCCACTTTCTTGATAGGAGGATCAATTTGCACTCGAAATTGTGCATTTTGCCAGGTTGAGAAAGGAATGGCTCCAGAAGAAATTGATTTAAATGAACCAGAACGAATAGCAGAAGCCGTTAAAGAATTAGGCCTTAATTATGTGGTAATTACAGCTGTTGCAAGAGATGACTTACCAGATCATGGTGCAAGTCTTTTCACAGAAACTATTTACACAATAAGAAGACAAATTCCCAATATATCAATAGAAGTATTAACGCCAGATTTCTGGGGTGGATCACCTAATATAAAAAAGAATCTTGTTGCTCAAAGACAACGTCTAAAAAAAGTTCTGTCAGCAAAACCTACTTGTTTTAATCATAATCTTGAAACTGTAGAAAGACTTCAAAAAGAAGTTCGCAGAGGAGCAACCTATCAACATTCATTAGCTCTATTAAAAACAGCTAGGGAAATATCACCTGAAATACCTACAAAATCCGGTCTAATGCTTGGCCTTGGAGAAAAGAAAGAAGAAATTCTAGATACACTTAAAGATCTTCGAAAAGCCGATTGTCAGCATTTAACATTAGGACAATACCTACGTCCATCACTTGCCCATATTCCTGTTCAATATTATTGGCATCCAGAAGAATTTAAAGACTTTTCTGATATTGCGTATCAGTTAGGTTTCAAGAAAGTTAACAGTGGTCCTCTAGTTCGCAGTAGCTATCATGCTAGTGAATCACAAGAGAAAGAATAATATTTAAGTATTTAATTGCCAAAGACTATAGCTCTTATCTAATACATTCACACAATCAGCCAGCATAAGGGTTCCAGCACCTCCCCAAATTAATCTTAGGAACAAATCACTAGGGGAAGCACCAACCTCCCTAACAATACAAAACCCTCTTTTAAGAAAATAATGTTCTAAAAGTGAATGTTTACGATCATCATCTCTAATTGCCAGCAATCTAGTCTGCCTGCATGGGGTTTCCTCTAGAGCCCATGCCATAGTTGCAGCCCAAATCAGATGTCCAACTCCAGAAGGAGCCTTTTTATCCACCTTCATCGTATCCAATTGCAATCCTTTAGTTCCTGGATATGCCCATGCCTTCATCTCTCCATGAATTTTGATTTTCTGGGGTTCTAAATACTCTGCAACTACTACTTTGAGAGCCCATAAACCTAACGGTCTTCTAACTTGTATTCTTAATAAAAGATCTTTATTAGAAGCCTCTTTCTCTATTTCATTTAGGGTTTTAAGATTTAACATTTTCATTCAACTTGTGTTGGAAGCTTCTTAAAGTTTTTAATATCATATTGCTTTTGCCTTTCACTAAATCTAAGACGATCTTGATCATCAAATAGCTCGACACAATAGTTGCATTGAACACCTTTAATATAATTCATACTCTTTCTATCTGAAATACTTAATGGCATACCACATGCGAAGCAAAGAGTATGTTCTCCCTGTAAAAGACTATTATTTAGGGCAACTCGTTGATCGAAAACGAAACATTCTCCATTCCAAAGACTTTTTTCCTTAGGAACTTCTTCTAAATATTTCAAAATTCCACCTTTCAAATGATAGATTTCAGTAAAACCTTCATCAATTAATAAGGAAGTAGCTTTTTCACAGCGAATGCCTCCTGTACAAAACATTGCTATGCGTTTAGGGGGCCTTTCTTTAACTAGTAATCGCAATTTATTTCTTACCCAATTCGGAAAATCTCTAAAACATCTAGTATGAGGATTTAATGCATTTTTAAAGCTTCCAATCTTAATTTCATATTCGTTACGAGTGTCAATTATCAAGGTATCAGGATCCATCAGGTATTCATTCCAATCAAGTGGTTCTATATAAATACCTGCTTTTTTATTTGGATTAATATTAGTAATACCCATAGTTACAATTTCTTTTTTCTTTCTCACTTTAAACCTTCGGAAGGCCTGTTCTTGTGTCCAACTCTCTTTCACTTTCAAGGTCTTATTAAGCCTTATAGAAAGCAAGTCAATTAAAGAATTAGCATCTTCACCATAGGAGCAAATCGTACCATTTAACCCCTCATTAGCTAGCAAAATTGTCCCTAATACTTTATTCTTATCGGCTAGTATATTTAATTCCTCAATCAAATTATCTATACTAATATCATCTAAAGCAGTAAAAGAATAAAAGGCAGATACTTTGAAAGGATTATCTTTAAGATTGTTCATTAAATTTAGCTGTCAACAATATGATCCCAATTAGCTTGAACTCCTGCTTGAGCCAATAATTCTTTATCGGAAACAACATCAGGATTAGAGGTTGTCAAAAGGCTATCCCCATAAAAAATAGAGTCAGCTCCAGCTTGTAGGCATAAGATCTGTGCTTCACGGCTAAGTTGCTCTCGACCCGCACTCAATCTCACGCGGCTATATGGCATCAATATTCTCGCGGTGGCTACCATCCTTACCATCTCCAAAGGATCCACAGCAGGTAAATCTTCCAATGGAGTTCCTTCCACGGCTACCAATGCATTTATGGGAACACTTTCGGGGTGTGGATCAAGGGTAGATAAAACCTTCAATAAAGAGGCTCTATCTACGACTGATTCCCCCATACCTATTATTCCCCCACAACAAAGAGTAATACCCGCAGAGCGAACTCTTTCTAGAGTTTCTAATCGTTCTTGAAAGGTTCGAGTTGTAATGATATTTTCATAATTTTCAGGACTTGTATCAAGATTGTGATTATAAGAAGTCAAACCTGCCTCGGCCAAACGCTCAGCTTGATTTTCAGTCAGCATCCCTGCCGTTACACAGGCCTCCATACCTAATTCACGAACACCTCTAACCATTGCCAGCATGGCCTCGAAAGGTTGGCCTTCCCGAATTTCTCTCCAAGCCCAACCCATACAAAAACGATCTGCTCCAGCTTCTTTAGCCGCCTTAGCCCTTTCAAGGACTGGTTCAATAGATAGGTTTGGTTGGCCGCTTACATCGCTGCCGTTATACATTGATTGTGAACAATAAGAACAATCTTCTTCGCATCCACCAGTTTTTACACTTAACAAAGAGGCTAATTGAACTTTATATCCAGGATTGGCTGAACGATGAACAATCTGAGCATGCCAGACTAGATCCATCAAGGGTTTCTCTAATAAATCCTTTACTTCTGACAAGCTCCAATTATGTCTTAGAACCACTGCTTCAGCGTTGGTAATTTTTGTTGAGTCTAATAACGTCATAAGATCAATGTTTAAAAGTTTAACTCTCAAGTCTTTCATGGCTGATGGGATCTAATCCGCCAAAACGTCTACATCGAGATTGATAATCCACCAAAGCATGAAGTAAAGCTGCTTCATCAAAATCGGGCCACAAGACATCAGTGACATGGATCTCTGCATAAGCCAATTGCCAAAGCAAAAAGTTGCTTATCCTTCTTTCACCGCTAGTTCGAATTAGTAAGTCTGGATCTGCTTCATTAGCAGTAAAAAGTTCTTTCGCAAACATATTCTCATCAATAAGAGTTGGATCAAGCTCACCATTTAAAGAACGTTCTGCAAGTTTTTGCGCAGCAATAACCAATTCTCTTCTACCTCCATAATTAGTACAGACATTAAAATGAATTCCAGAATTCCCAGAAGTAAGTGAAGTTGCTTGCTCAATCAATTCTTGCAAACGACCTGGCAAGCCTTCAATATCTCCTAGAAAATTAATTCGTACTTTTTGGCTCTGTAATGCTTCTAATTCACGCTGCAAAACTCGCTCAAAGAGAGTCATTAAAAAATGAACTTCATCAGTCGGCCTATTCCAATTTTCCGTAGAGAAGGCATAGACAGTTAGCGCCTTAATTCCCCAGTCACTGCAAAGTCGCAAGGTCGTTTTGAGAGCCTCAACACCTGCCCGATGTCCCATCATTCGGGGCAGGCCTCTAGCTTTAGCCCACCTGCCATTGCCATCCATGATCACAGCAATATGTTCTGGAATCCTGGTTGGATCTAATCCTGATGGATGTGTACAGACAGTTGAATGATCTGCACTAATAGCAGATGGGCGGCTCACTGTTGGTTGTCCTTAGAAGTGCTATTAGCTCCAACGCTACCCCTAGAAGGAGGTTGAGCATCTATAGAAGCCTCAAATGATGGCTTTGAACTGATGATATTCCCACCACTAACAGTTTTTGCATTTGGTGGTACTCCAACAGCACCTGAAAGTTCATTTAATAAATCTTGCAATCTACTGCTTGTAATTGGCCTTTCAAGTCTTCCCTGACTGGCAAGAGAAAGCGTTCCAGTTTCCTCTGATACAACTACACATATACACCTATCAAACCTTTCGGTAATGCCCAAAGCCGCTAAATGTCTTGTTCCATAGCGACTAATACCTTGTCTTGACAAAGGTAAAATCACGCCACCAGAGATTATTCGATTGCCCTTTATTAAAACTGCACCATCATGCAAAGGGGTATCAGAAGCAAATAAATTCA
>CACIRS010000019.1 GCA_902589115.1 uncultured Prochlorococcus sp. | reverse complement strand
TAGGAAAAATCAATGGAATGGAAATAGTTTTTCTAGCTCGTCATGGTCGACATCACACATTTACACCAACTGAAATTCCATATCAAGCAAATATTTGGGCCTTAAGATCACTTGGAGTTCGGTGGATAATTTCACCATCCGCTGTTGGTTCTCTTCAGGAACAAATTCGCCCACTAGACATCGTTATACCTGATCAATTTATTGACAGGACCCATCAAAGACCCATTAGTTTTTTTTCAAACGGTGCAGTCGCTCATGTAACTATGGCTGACCCTTTTTGTCTCATACTTTCTCGATTGTTAGCAGATGAAGGAGAAAAACTAATACCTGAAGGGAGGCAATTACACAGAGGAGGAATATACCTGGCGATGGAAGGTCCCGCATTTTCTACGCGCGCAGAATCTAATCTTTATAGGAGCTGGGGTTGTAGCGTAATAGGAATGACTAATCACACAGAAGCACGGTTAGCCAGGGAAGCAGAAATCGCCTATGCATCATTAGCAATGGCAACTGATTATGATTGTTGGCACTCTGGTCAAGAAAATGTATCAGTAAATATGGTCATTGAAAACCTTCATACAAATGCTGAAATAGCGACAAAAATAGTTCACTCAATTGCAAATAAAATCAAAGAAATTAGGCCATCTAGTATTGCTCATTCAGCTTTAAAGAATGGTCTACTTACTGCCAAGGAAAAGGTGCCTAATTCGACCAGAGAGAAAATTAATTTGTTTACCAGGCCGTATTGGGGGGAATATAACCCTAGCTAAATTGAGAGGAAGTCTTGATTGATTTTTGGCCCAAACTTCAATTAAAAGGAAGAAATAAATTTATCCCCATCAAAGGACAAAAGCGCTTGACAATATTTTAATTGCCAAACGCTTCTTATGAATAAATTAAATTTGCTTGAAGTATCTAGGCTGATCCAATCCCGGTATAAGAACCATAGAAAAAGATGCCTAATACGAAAAATACTGCTATGCCACCTACTGTTGCAACTACCCACAATGGTAGTGAGCCTTCGGTCCAGCGTCGCTCCCAAGAAACGGCTGGCCTTCCATCTGGTAAGCGGTCGGGTATTCGACCGTCTGGTCCCTTAAGTTTGCTCATGATTTAAAGCTTAATTAAAGAAGTAACTGGAAAACAAAATTCCCATTACAAAAACCAGCAAAAGTCCTAAATAAAGGCTTGTGCGGTTCAATTCAACAGGCAATTTGTTGGGATTTGGGTTGACTTGCATTGCTAAAAATGGCGATCGATTAACGACGGATGAATTGCATTGCCGCAATCGCACCTAGGAAGAAAACCGTTGGAACTCCCAAGGCATGCACAGCAAAAAATCTAACCGTAAAAATCGGATAGACGCGAGTCGATTGAAGTGGAGCTGATTGTGTCATTTCTTATTTCAGACGCAGGTCTAGTTGGGATTTGGATTCAAAGCGCTGGCTTACAACAGGAGCTTTTGTCTCTGAAGCCTGAAAATAGGCGTCTGGAGTAGGGGTTCCAAAAGTGTCGTAGGCAAGCCCAGTAGACACAAATAAGAAACCGGAAATAAAAATCGCCGGCAAGGTCACGATTTGGATAACCCAAAACTTGATGTCGGTGACTATTTCAAAAAACGGGCGTTCCCCGGTAGAGCCGGCAGCCATAGCCTCATGCGTATCAGCCTGTAGATACTATCAAGACTCAGAGTGAACTAGGGAAATGCTTGCAAAGCAGGTTACAGAGAGTTGTGGATTAAAAAAGGGGTAAATCCTCCTAAGAAGCCCATCTCAACAAGATTCCTCTTTCACCAAGAACAAATCCCTTAGCTTTACCATCCTGAGAAATGTCATCAAATAAAACACGAATAAAGTTTGAGGGTTGTTCATCTCCTACAGGATCAACCTCCCAACTATCCCCATTATCACTTGAAACTAGAAGGGTACCATTGCCACCAGCAGCCCAAATATTCCCTGTTGGATCCCAAGCAAGATCCAAATAATTGTATCCATTAGTAATAGGAATAATTGGTTTACCCCAACTTTCTATCTCCCCCACCTGATCATTCAAACGAATTTCCGCTCCCCTTGAAAGCATCCAAAGTTCGCCACTAGGTTGGTAACCAAGGCTTTGAACTCTTTTGCTGCTAGCTCTCTGATGTGGCTGCCAAGTGTCTTGTCCTGGGTCCAAAGTGGCGAAAAAGTTACCCAAACTACTCACGCTCACATACCCACCTTCAAGCCCTCTTCTCAAATCTCTAACACCACCAGAAGCATCACTTACAAGGCCTTCCCAATTTGATCCTCCATCACTGGTCTGATAAACAGCTCCTGCAGTAGTAGCAAGTTCAGCCTTATCAGGTCCCAAAGTAGTAATTAGATAAGGGTCACCAGGTAATTGCGAACTAATAGCTAGTCGATCCCAATTTTTACCTGCATCAGTGGTATGCAAAACCAAGCCTGGTTGTCCTGCTATCCAACCTTCATTCCCTTTGAAATCGATGCTTATTAATCTAAAGTTTTCTTCTGAAGGTAAATCAAGAGTCCTTTCTCCCCAAGAAATACCTCCATCATTTGTTTCCAAAATTAAACGATTGGTCCCAACAAGAAATCCATGCTGAGGATCCGAAAAAGATATATCTAAAGGATTGGCCTCAGTATTTAATTCAACTTCTTGCCAAGGGCTTGTTGAAGCAATAGGAAGCCTGGAACTAACACAACCAGTGAGAGTGAAGGCCACACACAATGTCACTAGTAAATTGAAAGAGTAAGAAAGAAGACGTTTCATGAAAGGGAATTGATCAATTCAAGGAATACAAAGAGAGGAAGCAAGCAAGTGCGAAAGCTAATCCTCCAAAAATCAAAACGTTTTTTTGACCAGGCGTTAAATTATTAACGCCTAATCCATAATTCATATTCTCTTTGAAGCCACTAGGTTGAGAGCGAGGACCGATATCTCGAAAGGCTTCAGTTCCAAATCTACAAACAGGGCATCTAAATTTTTCTTGATCTAAATCAAGAAAAGGAGTCCCAACAGGAATGTCAAATTTCTTGACACCCTCCTGAGGATCATAAATATAGCCACAGCCTCTACATTCAAAACGATTCTGACTTTTGTCAACACTAGAACTATTTAGTGCTGTACTTGATTCAGCAACCGCATCTTCTGAAGACTGCACAGAATTCCCTTCATTAGTCATGTGATTTTTTGAGTTGGTCTCATTGCTAACCACTTTTGTTTCGTATTTATATCAACTCTATCGAGGAAATTCCTTGTGAGCGAATGTAAGACTAATAAATAATTAGACCTTTGAAAATGTTTGCACTGCCAGGCTATGACGCATTCCTGGGATTTCTCCTTATAGCTGCAGCAGTTCCAGTACTTGCTTTAATCACAAATAAAGTGCTGTCTCCAAAAAGTAGAGCTGGAGAAAGGGAACTGACTTATGAATCTGGTATGGAACCAATAGGAGGAGCATGGATTCAATTCAATATTCGCTACTACATGTTTGCTTTGGTCTTCGTAATATTTGATGTGGAAACAGTCTTTCTTTATCCGTGGGCGGTTGCATTTCATCGTCTAGGTCTACTTGCTTTCATAGAAGCCGTTATTTTTATAGCAATACTTGTAATAGCCTTAGCCTATGCATGGCGAAAGGGTGCACTCGAATGGAGTTAAGCCTTGACTGACTCAACATCTATCAACACCGCTAAAGAACTCAGAGCAGCTACTTGTGGACCAGTTGGGTCTCCAACTGTTACTTCAGACCTAAGCGAAAATATTATCTTGACGAGCCTAGATGATCTTCATAATTGGGCAAGATTAAGTAGTCTTTGGCCACTTTTATATGGAACAGCTTGTTGCTTTATTGAATTTGCTGCTTTGATTGGATCAAGATTTGACTTTGACAGATTTGGCTTAGTTCCTAGAAGTTCTCCTCGACAGGCTGATCTACTAATAGTTGCGGGAACTGTAACCATGAAAATGGCCCCAGCTTTAGTGAGGCTTTATGAGCAAATGCCTGAACCAAAATATGTAATTGCAATGGGGGCTTGCACTATTACTGGCGGAATGTTTAGTGCAGACTCAACTACTGCTGTAAGAGGAGTTGACAAACTTATTCCTGTAGATCTCTATTTGCCGGGCTGTCCTCCCAGACCAGAAGCAATTTTTGATGCAGTTATAAAGCTAAGGAAAAAAGTAGGCAATGAATCCTTTGCTGAAAGAAAACAATTCAATCAAACACATAGGTATTTAACAATTCCTCATAAAATGAAAAAAGTAGAACCTTTAATTACCGGAGCATATTTAAAAGCAGAGTCTCAGAAAGCCGCATTGCAACCAAGCAATTCGAGAACTTTCCAAGAAAAAGAAATATCCTCTTCTGTAGAAATAAGTGCTGATTATTCAGAAGCATGAATCAAGATTCTTCCAAGCCTGAAGAAGTTTCATCAATAGATCCTAATAAGGATTTATTTAAGCCTGGTTATGCAAGCAATTTGTTATCTGGACAAGGTTTAGAACATAAAGTTCTTGAGCCTGATCATCTTGATACTGAATTAATCAAAGTTGAGCCAAAAAATTTACAAAGTATTATTATAGCCCTAAAAGAGGCGGGGTTTGATTATCTTCAATGTCAGGGAGGTTATGACGAAGGCCCTGGGAAAGATTTGGTTTGTTTTTACCATTTAATTGCTATGAGTGAAATGATAGAGAAAAAGGAAGATTCATCTGAAATAAAAAAGCCAAAAGAAGTTCGAATAAAAGTTTTTCTTAAGAGAGATGGCGATTTAACAGTCCCAAGCCTTTATAAGATTTTCAGAGGATCAGATTGGCAAGAAAGAGAAACTTTTGATATGTTTGGTATTAAATTTGAAGGGCATCCACATCCAAAAAGATTACTTATGCCTGAGGATTGGAAGGGGTGGCCATTAAGGAAAGACTATGTTCAGCCTGACTTTTATGAAATGCAAGATGCCTATTAATTAAGTTCCTTTAAATATCTCTTTTATATCTTCTATAAAATCTCATTATTGCTAAAGAAAGGCTTCTAGGATCATGTCGCAAAGTTGCAGTTGGCCTACCTCCTTGAAGTGGTGCCTGCATAACATCATAACCTTGTGACTTAAGAGATCGTTTATCACAAATTACAGGTTCAGCTCCTCTTGCTAAGTAATAATCAATTAATGGCGAAGGTGGCATGTCATCTTGAGCAAGAACACAATTAAAAAGCCTCTTTGTAATTCCTAAACTTGCCAATTGAGCTTCTATAGCTCTTAAATGCCCTTCAACATCTAATCCATCTGTCTCCCCAGGTTGAGTCATCAAATTACAAACATATAACTTAGGGGAGGAACTCCTCCCAATGGCTTCAACGAGTTCAGGGACCAGTAAGTTTGGGAGAAGAGAGGTATAAAGACTTCCTGGACCAAGCACTATTAAATCAGCATTCGCAATCGCTCCTAAAGCACTTGGTAAGGCAGGTGGTTTTTCTGGTAAGCAACCCATTCTGACTATGGGACTATGAGCTTTACCAATAGCTGATTCACCCTCTATTCGATCTCCATTCTCTAATTCTGCCCAAAGTCGAACATCAACATTAGTTGCTGGTACTACTTGTCCTTGAACTGCTAGCACTCTGCTAGACGCTGTTATAGCAGTCTCAAGATTTCCAGTAATTGCTGTAAGTGCTGATAAAAAAAGATTCCCAAAGCTATGGCCTTCTAAACCACTTCCTGCAGAAAATCTATATTGAAACAACCTTGTAAGAAGAGGTTCTTCTGTAGAAAGAGCAGAAAGACAATTACGTATATCCCCAGGAGGCTGAACTCCAAGCTCTCTTCTTAAAATTCCACTACTACCACCATCATCAGCAACTGTAACTATTGCTGTAATTCGACTGCTGTATCTTTTTAGGCCACTCAAAAGAGTAGCCAGACCTGTACCACCCCCAATTGCAACAATATTTGGCCCTCTATTGAGCTTACTTTGTGCTCTAAGGGCATCAACTAAAACAGTATCTTTGTCTGGGGCAAGGGCCTGCTGGATAGAACCAAAGCTGCGACTCTGGCCCCATAACAAAAGAGCTGCTCCAGTAACCATTACTAAAGGGCCAGTAATACTTCTTGGTAAAAACGTAGCAATACCACCAAGTGACCAAATTAAATTCTCTATAGCCCAATAAATAGGTTTTAAATCCGCCCAAATAGCAGCTCCTACAAGAGCTATTAATAGCCCCATACCAGAAGTAAGCATCCACCGCTTAACTACTAATCCAGGCAAAAGCCATCTAACGGCTCGTCGAGAACGAGCAATTAGACCTCTTTGATGAGCTCCTATGAGAGCTCTATCTCGACGTCTAGGAATTTTGCGGTGGCGAAAACGGTTTTGAGGCGAGGTGTTTTTTTGCGATGTCACTTCTCTTTTAATAGAAAAGCTATCAATTCGTTCCTTTTAGAACTTAAAGGAAGCTTTCCTATTTCCACATTCTAGGCAAGATGAGATTATCCCCTACTTTTTTTTATAGGAATAGTGGCTGAAACCACCCCAGTGGTCGAAATCAACGATCTAACAATGCAATGGGGATCTAATCCCGTATTGGACAAAGTCAATTTAAAAATGGAGCCAGGTCAGCGCATAGCAATTGTGGGGCCATCTGGATCAGGAAAATCAACAATCCTCAGATTATTAGCAGGACTTTTATTCCCCACAGACGGAACTATTAAGATATTTGGGGAGCTTCAGAGATATCTCAGACTAGATCAAAATTATCCTCCTGATGTGCGCTTTGTTTTTCAAAATCCTGCCCTTCTAGCTTCTTTAACAATTGAAGAAAACGTAGGTTTCCTATTAATGAGGAACAGTCATCTCAATCACAAAGAAATTAGGAATAGAGTTAGAGAATGCCTAAAAAAAGTTGATCTATACGATGTAGCCGACAAATTTCCTGGACAACTAAGTGGAGGTATGCAAAAAAGAGTTAGTTTTGCAAGAGCATTAATGCAATATCCAATTACAGAAAATAAATCTATGCCACTTCTGTTATACGACGAGCCAACTGCAGGGCTCGATCCTGTTGCATGTACAAGGATTGAAGACTTAATTGTTCAAACCACAAAACTGGCCAATGGTTGTTCAATAGTAGTAAGTCATGTAAAAAGCACTATTGAGCGCTCAGCAAATAGAGTCCTAATGCTTTATGGAGGAAAGTTTCAATGGGATGGATCAATTGAAGAATTCAAACAAACTAGTAATCCATACGTAAAACAGTTCCGATCAGGAAGTCTTAAAGGCCCCATGCAACCTTCTGATAATTAATTGCTATGCGTCGGAGCATTCGTGATGCCATTGTTGGATTTTCTATCCTGGGAGGAGTTGTTGCCTTTACCTCATCCATATTTTGGCTTAGAGGAATTAGGCTCAATTCCAACTCTTGGAATATCACTGCAAATTTCGAAGATGCAAGTGGCCTTGCTGAAAGGACACCAGTTAGATACCGCGGAATCCTGATTGGATCAGTTAGTAAAATTAAAATCAATGACGATGAAATTAAAGCAATTATCGAAATAAATAATCCTCGTTTGCGCCTACCAAAACCTGTCGTAGCAAAAGTCTTTACAAGCTCTCTACTAGGCGGTGATGTACAACTTGGTTTAATAAGTAAAGGTGAGAAATTAAAAGAAAATGCCCCTCTACCATTATCAAAAGATTGCTTAGATAGCTTGGTTCTTTGCAATAATGATGAGATTTCTGGAGAACCAATAACAAGTATATCGACTTTAACCGAAGAGTTTGAGAAGCTTCTTAAGAAGGCAGGTAAAGAAGATGTTGTATCTAATCTTGTTGAGTCAACAAAACAGTTTGATATTACTCAGAGAAAATTAGAAGAATTAGTAAGTCAGGTTCAAGAGGAAATTTTAAGAGCAGAACCAATCATTACAAACCTTACCAAGGCTAGTCAACATATTAGCAATATATTGGCTTCAGTAGATAATCAGCAAACGTTGGATGATATCAAAGAAACTGCAAGCTATACAAGATCTATTACAAATAAAATTGATAATTTTAGTACTGAAGTAGAAGGGATAATGAATGATGATGAATTAATGAGTGCTCTCAGAAAAGTAACAATTGGCTTGGGTGAATTTTTCAATGAGGTTTACCCTTCAAAGATAGATAGATAGATAGATAGATAGATAGATAGATAGATAGATAGATAGCTTCTTGTTAAAAAATAATAGTCACATATTAATTAACAGAATTGATTGCGTCCATTGCTATTGAAGCAATAGCTTGATCACTAGCTTTAGGTAATTGAACATATTTACCGCCAGCTGCCTCAGCAAGATCTTTTCCCATACCACTACCAATAAATTTACGCTCAGTATCAATAACCAACAATTTAATTCCTATGCTTCTATATCGAGCCGCAACATCTAAAACTTCTTGTTTAAGATCTGGAGGCTCTTCACCTTCCAAAATTGGCTGTCCTAGCGATGTACCAAGAGGTACATTTCCACGACCATCAGTTATCGCAACTACAACTACTTGGCCGAGATCTCCAGTAGCAATTGCATTTGCACCAACACGTGCAGCTTGAGTTAATCCATGCGCTAAAGGTGAACCACCTCCACAAGGCATCACTTCTAATCTTCTTTTCGCTGCAGTAATTGATCTAGTAGGTGGAAGTAACACTTCAGCTTGATTGCCTCTAAATGGTATTAAAGAAACTTCATCACGATTCTCATAAGCTTCAGTCAATAAACGAATCACAGCTCCTTTTGCTCCTTGCATCCTATTCAAAGCCATTGATCCACTCGCATCAACAAGGAAAATAACCAACGAGCCAGCTTTGCGCTGCAACAATTTTGCACGCAAATCCGCTTCTTCTACAATCACCTTTCTTTCAGGCTGTCTTGCCCTCCTAGCCTTTTGATAAGGAGCCGCAGCCCGTAATGTTGCATCTACTGCAATTCTTCTGACTGGCCCTCTAGGAAGAATTGGTTTTACATATCTGCCTCGATTATCACTTAAAACCATTGATCTACTTCCACTACTCCCAGCTTTAGATTTAGCTGAAGCGAATAATAAAAGATCTGGATCTATTGCTATCGCTTCTGGGTCAAGCATGAATTCCTCTGGCACAGGAGGTGCAGATTGATCCTCAGGAGTTTCATCATCCTGTTCATCTTGCTCTTCGTCTTCATCTGAATTGTCTTCAGTTTGATCAGGAGGTGGAGGAGCCTGCTGTTCTTCTGGAGGAGGAGGCTCCATCTGATCTTCGTTGGGTGGAATTTGCAAAGCTCTTGGAGCAATTACCAACCGCACTGCTATTTGCAAATCATCTGCATCGACTTGATCTCTACCACATAAAGCAGCATGAGCCTTTGCAACTCTTACTGCATAAAGTTCTGATCTATGACCTTCTACACCACCTCTAATAGCTTCAGCAACTAAATACTTAATCTGATCTTGAGATATTTGAACATCCGGTAACCACTGTCTTGCAAGAAGTAATTGAGTTGCAAGGGATTCTGTTTCTTTAGCCCATTGTTTAGAGAAACTAGAACTACATTCTCCATGAGCGAGTACAGCTTGAGTAATTTCTACTCTTTGTTCATTAGTGATCAGCTGATCTGCAGATAGAACTATCGCAAAACGATCAAGCAAATGATCTCTTACTGCTCCCTCTTCTGGGTTATAAGTTGCGAGTAAAAGAGGTTTACATGGATGACTAAGACTTAGACCTTCTCTTTCTACTCGATTCTCACCTGCACCCACTGCCGCCAAAAGCAAATTAACAATACCCTCATCAAGAAGATTTAGTTCATCGACATATAAAACCCCCCGGTGTGCCTCTGCCAATAATCCAGGTTGAAAAACTGGAGACCCGCTAGCCAAAGAAGCTGGCACATCAACAGCTCCAACTAATCTATCTTCGGTGATCCCCAATGGAACTTGAATAAACGGGGCTGGTATTACTTTTGATGGGACATCTGTATCTTGATTTTGACCGGTTTTACTTTCATTTTGTTGTGCTGTAATTAAACCTTTAGTGCCTTTATCCCATTCTTGAGGAGATTTGGGGTCAAGGTTCCTTCCAACTGGTCTTAAAGATGGTGAAGACGAACATTCAGAATCTTTCAACTGAAGATCTACTACATCAATTGGGGGTAACAATGCATGCAAACCTCTAGCCAATACTGATTTCCCAGTTCCTCTACCACCAGCAATGATTACACCTCCAAGCCCTGGATCTACTGCTGCAAGCAACAAAGCAAGTTTAAGGTTGCCATGACCTGTTACTGCAGCAAGAGGGAAAGCACGATCAGCCATATTCTGGTCATGATTTCCACCAGAACTAGAGTAACTTGAATTTGCAATTGCTCCGCTTACAACCATCTGGATGATTTGAATCAATTAATTTTCTCTAGTCTCGCCGATCAAGCCATAACTTCATCAGAACTGCCATCTTCAAACACACTGGCAATAGCTTTAGGTGCAAATTTGCCTAGCAAAGTAGGTTCACCCGCTTCAACCCTAAAAGCTATTAGACCTGAAATCAAAAAAACAATTCACCAATGGATTCAGTCATTAATACAAGAAATTTCGGATAAAAAAACCTTACAAGAAAATTTGCGATGGCGATGGTCCCCATTATTTGAAACATTGCCTATAGGAGGCCCTAGCAACCAGCCTTCATACATCAATGCAGTTGTCTTAATTGATGGCCCAATAATGACTTCGCTAGTTCCATCAGAATCAGCTGCATTGAATTTACTAGCAAAACTTCTCCAAATTGAACAAAGTTATGGTCGCAATAGATCCTCATCATCAGTCCCTTGGGGACCTAGAACACTTGATATAGATCTAATTGCATGGGGAGGGCTGCAAGTAAACCATAAAAAATTGATTCTTCCTCATCCAAGACTTATAGAAAGAAGTTTCGTCATTACTCCTTTAGCGGCAGCATTAAATCTTCAGGAAAGTGAGCCTCAGCAAGTTTCTCTAAACACAGACTGGTGAAAATATATTTATTTACTAGATTATTCCCACCTTTTTGAAGAAATAGCCATGCTGTGATTACCAGCTTCAACTAGATGACACATCTGTCGCTTAAGGAACCATCTATTCACCTAAAAAATCTTGCTTCTATTGAAGCTAAAAAAATCCGATTTGAAATCAATCGTGTTCAACTTCCAATAGGAATCAAAGGTGACTATGGTCTAATTAAACATCCTGGTGCTTCACTCGCAGTCCCAATTACTAAAAATGGAGATGTAATTTTATTGCGACAATACCGTTTTGCAATTTCAGGAAGAATATTAGAGTTTCCTGCTGGCACATTGGAAGACAATGAAGATCCTCTAAGTTCAATGAAAAGAGAATTAGCTGAAGAGACTGGCTATTCAGCTAAAAAATGGGATCCACTTGGACTGATGCTGCCATGTCCAGGATACTCAAATGAAGCAATACATCTTTTCCTTGCAAGAGATTTAACAGAACTACCTGAAAGACCAAAAGGTGACGAAGACGAAGATCTTGAAGTTCTTCAAATGACTTTAAAAGAACTTGATGAAAAGATAAAAGGAGGTCAAGAAGCTTTAGACGGTAAAAGTATCACAGCTTTGTATAGAGCTAAACAATTCCTGGAAATTTAAATGGCTCAACGTCGCTGCTTATTCTGGCATCGAAAAGATCTGCGAATAAATGATAATCTTGGATTGTCTATGGCCATATCAAAAACAAATGCCGTAACTGGTGTATATATTTTTGATCCAACAATATATACACCTAATAATTCCGCTAGATCTATAGCTCCTTCACAAAAATGGTTTCTCAGTCAAAGTCTTATTGAACTTCAAAGTAATTGGAAAAATTCTGGTAGTCAACTAATATTTCTTAAAGGAGATCCTGTTCAATTAATACCAAATTTAGCTTTAATTATTAAAGCTGAACTTGTGATTTGGAATAAGGATGTTGAACCCTATTCAATAGAAACGGATAATAAAGTTTATAAATGTCTTGAAGAGCAAAAATGCGAAGTATCAACTTTCTGGGATCACTTATTAGTAGATCCAAATATTATGAAAAATTTAAATGGAAATCCCTATCAAAGATATACTCCTTTCTGGAATAAATGGCATGGCATTATCGAAAAAGAAAAGATGGAGCATAAATTTAATAAAAATGTTGTAAAAGAGCCTAAAAACCTAATTGGTTTAGACAAAGAAACCAATAAGAATATAAAAGAATCTAAACTTGGCAAGCCAAATGAAGAAGGGTTGTCATTACTAAATAAGTTGAACATAGATCACAATTTTACAGGTTTTAATTTATGCCCCTGCAAGCCAGGCGAAGAGGCTGGGAACAAACAGTTATCTCATTTCTTTAACAGTGGAAATATTTATAACTACTCTTTTGCTAGAGATATTCCCTCTTTAGAAGGCACGTCAAATTTAAGTGCAGCATTTAAATTCGGGACTATTAGCTCAAGGAAAGCCTGGGAGAAATCAATATGTGCACTACACAAATCTCATAATAAAGAAGATTTACTCTCAGTATCTACCTGGCAAAAAGAAATTGCTTGGAAAGAATTTTATCAAAATGCTTTATTAAACTTTCCATCATTATCTAATGGTTGTTATAGAAGTAAATGGAAAAATTTTCCTTGGCAAAATAATATTAATTGGTTTAACTTATGGAAAGTTGGTCAAACGGGCGTACCAATAATTGATGCTGCAATGAGACAGCTAAATACAACTGGATGGATGCACAATAGATGTAGAATGATAGTTGCTTCTTTTCTGGTAAAAGATCTGATTTGTGATTGGAGAATGGGTGAAGCTGCCTTTATGGAAAAACTGGTAGATGGAGATATTGCCTCAAACAATGGAGGCTGGCAATGGACAGCCAGTACTGGAATGGATACAAAACCCCTTAGAATTTTTAATCCTATTAATCAAGCAAGAAAGTTTGACAAGCATGCTATTTATATCAGAAAATGGTTACCTGAAATATCTCATGTTTCTAATGAAAGTTTAATTACAGGGAATATAAATTCACTAGAGAGAAATGGTTATCCGCCTCCAATTATTGATCACAATTTGCAGCAAAAAATATTCAAGAATCTTTACGCAAGAATCTAATCTCCTGTTAAGGATATTTAGAATTCTTAAAAATATCTTTAATAGAAGATACTACATATTGCTGCTCATCAATAGTTATTTCCGGGAAAATAGGCAAGCTTAAGACTTCCTTAGAGAGCTTCTCAGTTTGTGGCAATTGACCTACAGTATAACCAAGGCATTTATAAGCTGGTTGAAGATGGATTGGTATAGGGTAATAAATGATTGTGCTAATCCCTTTTTCAGTAAGGTTGTTTTGAAGCCAATCTCTTTTCGAGATTGACTCTATTTGTTGCTTAGTATGCTCTTGATGAAAATATTCTTTTTGTTCTGAAGAATCAAAATCTTTGTCAAGGCTTTTAATTCTTATAACAAATTGATTCCAAGAATGATCTTTTAAATCACTCATAGGCAATTGTATTTCTTTAACATCTTTGAGTAATTCTCGATATTTTGAAGCTATTGATTTTCTTCTTTCAATCCATCCTTCGAGCAAGGGTAACTTAACATTTAATATGGAAGCTTGTATTGCATCTAGCCTACTATTATAACCAATCTCAGTATGCACATAACGCTTGGGCATTCCATGTACTGCTAATTGTCTCATTCTTATTGAAAGCATTTTATTTTTAGTTGTAACTGCTCCGCCATCGCCTGAAGCACCAAGATTTTTTGTTGGAAAAAAACTAAAGCAACCAACATCTCCAAATGAACCAACAAAATCTCCATTCCACTTTGTTCCACTTGCTTGAGCACAATCTTCAATAACTTTTAAATTATTTTTATGTGCTAATTTCATCAATTCATCCATATTTACAGGACATCCAAAAAGATGTACTGGAAGTAGAGCTTTTGTTGACGGAGTAATTGCACTTTCTATCTTTTGAATATCAATTAAATAATTATGAGGATCAACCTCTACAAATACTGGCTTAGCACCTACTAACGTTATAGCTTCTGCAGTAGCAAAAAAACTAAATGAGCAGGTAATTACTTCATCTCCAGGACCTATATCCAGAGCCCTGAGAGCAATTATCAATGCATCTGTCCCACTATTACAACTAACTGCAAAGGGCACACCAACACTTTCAGCAAAACCCTTTTCAAAATGTTCCACTTCAGAGCCACCAATGTAATGACCACTCCGTAAAACTCTTAATAAAGCCTCCTCAAGTTGAGGCCCTATTTCAGATAACTGTTTGTTAAGGCTAAAGGGAGGCACATGCATAGAAAGCACATTAAAGCTTCCTAGCCTAAAGCTGATAGGCCTTAGACATTTTCAACCAAACCAATATGGTTCTTCCCCTGGATGCCACTTAATGTTGCACCCTATAGATGGCCTTTGATCTTCAATGATCTTTTCTCCACTCATAGCAGCATCTAAAGCCTCTCTAAGATCCTTTCCAGATACTGGAATATTGTTGCCCGGACGGCTGTCATCCATTTGCCCACGGTACAAAAGTTTTTTCTGATTTGTTTCTCCTGAGGAAAAAACAAAAAAATCTGGAGTGCAAGCCGCTTTTAAAGCCTTTGCAAAATTCTGATCTGAATCCAAAAGATAAGGAAAATTCCAATTATTCAGTGCCGCTTGTTTGGCTAAATAATCAGGACCATCTTGTGGGTGAGTGATCAAGCTATTACTTGAGATGGCAAGTATCTCAATTTGTGATTGATAATCTTTCGCCAAGCTACTAATCCCTGCTTCAATATGCTTTACAAAAGGACAGTGTGAGCAAATAATCATTATTAGCAAAGGCCTCTCAGACAAAGAATTGTTATAGATCTTTTTTAGGAGGCTCTTATTTGCGTTAGAAATTTCTTCGTTTACTGGCGGTACAAGATCTAAGGCAAAATTAGGCAGAGGACTTCCCAATGGAATCATTAAGGAACTAGTGCGAACCATGAAAAGGAAGTAACTCCAAATGAATTTATACTTTGTTATTCATAGCGATATATAGACAGTTTTGACAAATAGAGAAGGGCAATAGGAGAGAATTATCAAATGGTTCAAGTAATTTCTGTCAAATGCTTCTAGATCTCACAGGGAAAAGGATCCTCGTTACAGGCATAGCGAACAATCGATCAATTGCCTGGGGCATAGCCCAGCAATTAAAAGCTGCTGGAGCAGAGCTTGGGATAACTTATCTCCCTGACGACAAAGGACGATTTGAAGCAAAGGTAAAGGAACTAACCAGTCCCCTTGAACCTAGTCTTTTCCTTCCTCTAAATGTTCAAAATGATTCACAGATAAAAGAAGTTTTTACTGAAATCAAAGAGAAATGGGGGCAATTAGATGGACTAGTTCATTGCCTAGCTTTCGCTGGCAAAGAAGAGTTAATTGGTAATTACAGTGCCACCACAGCGGAAGGGTTTGCAAGAGCCCTTGAAATAAGTGCATATTCCTTGGCACCACTTTGTTTTCATGCAAAACCACTTTTCTCTAAAGGTGCTGGAGTAATTACACTCACTTATCTAGGTTCTGAAAAGGCAATACCTAATTACAACGTAATGGGAGTAGCAAAAGCAGCTTTAGAGGCTTCTGTTCGTTATCTATCGGCGGAACTTGGTCCTGATAACCAGGTACGAGTGAATGCCATAAGTGCTGGTCCAATCAGGACCTTGGCCAGCTCAGCAATTGGAGGAATCCTAGATATGATTCATAACGTAGAAGAAAAGGCTCCTTTAAGAAGAACTGTCACCCAAATTGAAGTAGGAAATACTGCAGCTTTCTTACTAAGTGATTTATCAAGCGGAATTTCTGGACAAACCATTTACGTTGATGCTGGTTATTGCATTAATGGGATGTAATAACAGAAATCAAACCACGCCTTTTTCATCTCTAATCAAATGAATAATCCTAGGCAGGGTGAAATTCAGAGAGTTACTGCTGAAACGGAGGTAAAAGTCCGTTTAAAGATAAATGGAACGGGTGAATGCAAAATCTCCACAGGGATTGCATTTCTGGACCACATGCTGCATCAAATCTCCAGTCATGGGTTAATTGACTTGGAAATAACTGCATCTGGGGATACCCACATTGATGACCATCACACGAACGAAGATGTTGGTATCGCTTTTGGACAAGCACTTGCTCAGGCGCTAGGGGATCGAAGAGGAATTGTTCGATTTGGTCATTTTGTGGCTCCACTTGATGAAGCCTTAGTTCAAGTTGTACTTGATTGTTCAGGGAGGCCTCATCTCTCTTTTGGTTTAAAAATCCCTAGCCAACGAATTGGCAATTATGAAACTGAATTAGTAAAAGAATTTTTTGTGGCCGTTGCAAATAACAGTGGACTCACCTTGCACATTCAACAATTAGATGGCACAAACTCTCATCATATTGTTGAAGCATGTTTTAAGGCATTTTCTAGAGCACTAAGAATGGCAACCGAGCTAGATCCTCGTCGATCAGGTGCTATACCAAGCAGCAAAGGAATTCTGGAACAAGCCGGGTCAAAAGTTAGTCTTGATTCTGAATAAAGAAATATATTCACAGTTGAAAGCGTTTTGCGCGATTATTAAAAGCAATCTCAAAAACTAAAGTGGCAAAGTCTAAATTGGATGAGAGCAAGCAAAATAATAAATTAGGATTTAGTCAAGAGGATTGGGCTTCTGCGTATTTCAATGTAGAAGAAGAACTAAGCAATATTGAAATCAAAACAATTCGAGGAGAAGTTCCAAAAGAATTAATTGGAACCTTTTACCGAAATGGGCCTGGAAGACTTGAAAGAGCTGGACAATGGGTACATCATCCCTTCGATGGAGATGGCATGATTGCATCAATTCAATTCAATCAAGGGAAAGCAAAATTTACGAATCGCTTTATTCGCACTAATGAATGGGAAAAAGAAGAAAAGGCAGGAAAATTTATATTTAGAGGTGTATTTGGTACTCAAAAAAAGGGAGGACCATTGTTTAATGCATTTGATATGCGGCTAAAAAATATTGCAAATACCAATGTTGTTCAGCTTGGGAATAGATTGCTAGCCCTTTGGGAAGCTTCTAGCCCATATGCACTAGACCCCAAGAGTCTACAAACATATGGTCTATCAGATTTAAATGGAGTACTTAAAAAAGGAGAAGCATTCAGTGCTCATCCTAGATTTGACCCTGGTCACCATGAGAATGAAAGAATGGTTAGTTTTGGGGTAACAACAGGTCCAAAAAGTACTATCAGGTTAATGGAATTTGAGAAGAAAGGTAATAACGCTGGGCAATTAATAAGTGACAGAAAAGATAACTTCGAGGGATTCGCTTTTCTCCATGATTTTGCAATTACACCTAATTGGGCATTGTTTCTACAAAATGCTATTTCATTTAATCCTATTCCTTTTATTCTTGGACAAAAAGGTGCTGCCCAATGTCTAAAATCTAAACCAAATGGTCAAGCAAAATTTTGGATAATTCCAAGAGATTGTGGAAAATTTGCAGGACAGAAAGCACTTATATTAAATGCACCCAATGGCTTTGTTTTTCATCATTTAAATGCTTTTGAAATAGACAATAAAATCATTATTGATAGTATCTATTATAAAGATTTTCCTTCTATTGGACCAAATGAAGATTTTAGACATATTAATTTTGATGAGATTCCTGAGGGTAAATTAAAAAGATGTTCAATCAATCTTGCAAAAGAGAGCTATGAGATTAAAGAAGTAAGCTCACAATGTTGTGAATTTGCAATGGTTAATCCTAAATTCCAAGGACTTTGTGCTCGATATGCTTGGATGGCGTCAGCAGAATGCAAACAAGGAAATGGTCCGCTTCAAGCGATTAAAAAAATAGATTTTGTTACTGGGGAAGAATTGGTTTGGTCTGCCGCGCCAAGAGGATTTGTAGGAGAACCTGTAATGATTCCACATCAGAATTCATCTAAAGAAGATGAAGGTTGGATTCTGACATTAATATGGAATAGTAAAAGATTATCTACTGATTTAATAATTTTAAATTCGGATGACTTAAGTATGCAAGCAACTTTGGAACTGCCAATTGGAATGCCGCATGGTCTACATGGAAGCTGGGTAAATTCAATATAAATATATAATTAGAATTTCAACTTATAAAATTATTAATAAATCTAAGAAAGTAAAAGCTTTAATTTTGGTTCTAAGCAAGAAAAAGCCCTGCCTCTATGACCAAATTCTCTTTTCTGATCTTTACTCATTTCTGCAAATGTTAACCCTGTACTTTGTTCTTGAAAAATAGGATCATATCCAAAACCATTCATCCCTCTAGGCTGCCGCACGATTCGCCCCTGACATTTTGCTGCTACTTCTAACAAAATCCCATTTTCAGGAGATGCTATACAAATAGCAGATACGAAATCAGCATTTCTATTATCACAATCTTGAAGCTCATTAAGTAGGCGTTTAATCCTGGCCTCGTCAGAATTTGCATAACGAGCTGAATATATTCCAGGCGAACCATTCAAGGCATGAACACAAAGGCCAGAATCATCAGCAAGAGACCATTGATTAGTTTTATTTGCTACTTCTAATGCTTTTAATCTTGCATTATCCATAAAAGATTGACCAGTTTCTTTGACAACAATTCCTTTTGGTTGAGATTTGAGAATTAAAGGAAGATGAGAAAGAAAGTTTGTGAATTCTTGAATCTTTCCAGGATTGGTACTTCCTATAAAAAGTATTTGAGAATTTGAGTATATTAGTTGAGTCAATTTCTAATAAGCTCCTTAGCCCATTGGAGAGAATTATTCAGTTTTTCTATATTAGGAGCTTCACAATAAATCCTTAATAAAGGTTCTGTTCCCGAAAAACGCATCATCAACCAGTGGCTAGCTCCTAATCTAAGTTTTAAACCATCAATGCGTATAATTTCCTTGACTGGTATACCAGCTATAGCATTAGGTGGGTTTTCTTTCAGTAAGTTTTCGAGGCGATTTCTAGAAGACATATTTTCAAGATGTAGATCTAAGCGATCAAAACAACTATCTCCAAATTGTTCTTTCAAATCTTTTAATCTTGCACCTAATGGTTGACCTCCAAAAGCAATTGCTTCCAAAAGCAAAAGTGCTGCAAATAAAGCATCTCTTTCAGGTATATGAATTCCAAAACCTATGCCCCCAGATTCTTCTCCTCCTAACAGAACTGAGCTATTGAGCATTTCTGATGAGATGTACTTAAATCCAACTGGCATTTCCAAAACTTCTCGACCAAGATTTTCTGCAACTAAACTCATCAAATCAGATCCACTAACTGTTTTTACTACACCTCCAGGTAATTTTCTAACTCTTGCCATATGATCTATAAGCAAAGGAATTAATAATTGAGTACTGCAATAATTTCCAAATTCATCAATTGCGGCTATTCGATCACCATCACCATCAAAAACTATTCCTAAAGCAGGTTTTCCTTTTCTCCCTGAATCTTTTACAGCAGATATCAATTTTTCCAGATAAGGAGCTAATGGCTCAGGAGGATTACCTCCAAATAACGGATCCCGTTCACTGCGTATCTCTTCAAAATGAGCATTTTCTCTAATACCAATTAATTCTCCTAAGCAACCGGCTGCTGAACCATGCATAGGGTCAACAATCACTTTTAATCCGATTGATTCTATTCCGCTAAAAATTTCATTCACATTCACCTTATTCCGCAATCCATCTAAATGATTTTTACGGACATCAAAAACTTCTAATTTCCCTTCCTCAGGCTGAGAAATGCCCCCAGCAAAAAGTCTTTGTTCAACTGCATATGTAAATTCGCTATCAACAGAGCCACCAAAAGGGCCTTTAATTTTTAGCCCAATCCATTCAGGAGGATTGTGACTTGCAGTTATTACCAGTGCTCCTAATGCCTTCTTTTGCAAAACAGCCCAACTACAAGCTGGAGTAGTAACAGCAGTTTTCGCTAAGAGAGGTTCCAAACCACATCCTCTAACAGCACAAGCTATCGATTCAGCTAGCTCGGGCGCCAAAAATCGGCGATCAAAGCCAATTACTATTGTTTTGCTGTTTAAGTCTTTAGGTGCTCGAAATAAAAGTTCCTGCGCAGCTGCTGAAGCAACCAACAAAAGTCTTTCAATAGTTACATCCACTCCAAGAACTCCTCTCCATCCATCCGTACCAAAACGAATAGGAGAGGAGTGAAGTGGAAGAGAATTAAACACCATTTAAAGAGATTATCTATTGATCTAGCCGCACAGCCCCTTATCGTCGGTATATGGATAACAAGCTTATTGGTCTAAATATAATCTCAGATCGAATATTGAGAAGTTGGATACGCTGCCGCCGCAAAGCGTGGCTTGATAAATATGGGGACTCAAGTAAAAGAGTTTGGACTGCCCACAGAACACTCCAATTAGACCATCAATATAGATGCTTTGAAAAGTTAATTAAAGGAAAGCCTCAACGAGGAATTCATGCGTGTCAAAAAGGCGCAAAAAATATAGTTGGATTACGTCTTAAAGGAAAACTTAATAGCGAGCAGTTCATTGAAGGACACCCACCTCTATTACAAAGAATGGAAGGTCAAAGTAAGTGGGGAAATTTTTACTATGCTCCTATTTTAGCTAGACAAGGTAAAAAAGTTACACGTGAAATCCTTCTTAGCCTTGCACTATATGGATTCTTATTAGAAAAAACACAACTAAGCCCTGTTAAAAGAGGTCTCATTGTATCAAAAACAAAATCAAATATTGGCATTGAAAAAATCAACTTGAAAGGAAGGATTCATAATCAGTTAATTGATGTTTTAAACAAAATGAATAGTGAGCTTTCTCAAGCAGAACCGCCTCCATTAACAACAGATCGTAGAAAGTGCTCTCTTTGTAGCTGGAGAAATATATGTAATTTAGAAGCAGCCGAAAAAGGTCTTCTTAGTGAAGTAAGTGGTATTGGCTCTAAGCGAGAAGCGATTTTAAAAGAGATAGGAGTTAATAGAATAAATGATTTAGCAGAAGCTAATCCGGATCAACTGCAAACGCGCTTAAAGAAATTTGGAGTGCAACATGTTGAAGTAACTCATGAATTAATAGCACAAGCACGATCTCAAAGGGGGGGATATTATGAAAGATTAGAAGATGGGCCTGCGTTATCGGAAATTAAAAATGCACCAGGAATATTAATCTATGATATCGAATCAGATCCTGATGATAGAGATGATTTTCTTCATGGATTTTTGACATTAAAAAGATCAAACAATGGGAGTTGGGATGTAAAAAATACTAAATACCATCCACTCCTGATGCTTTCTAAAGATGGCGAAGCTTTTGCTTGGCGAAGGATAAAAAGGAAACTAAATCTTTATCAAAATTGGCCGATACTGCATTATGGAGAAACTGAACCTTTGACAATTACTAGAATGGCAAATCGTCAAGGAGTAAAGAAAGAAGAAATAGATATTTTAAACACACGATTCATTGACATTCATTCCAAAATTAGAAAATATTGGAGATTACCTCTTAATAGTTATGGCCTAAAGGCTGTAGCTGGATCCCTTGGATTTAAATGGCGTCAAGAAAAAGCAGATGGTGCTCAAGCTTTGCTTTGGTGGAGACAATGGAAGGAATCAGTTAAAACAGGAAAAGGAAGAAAAAATACCTTAAAATTGATATTTAATTATAATGAGGATGATTGTCTTGCTACATTGAAAGCCTCAAAATGGATGTTATTACAAGATAAAAATAATATCTCTATTGGTCAATTGAAATAAATTAATCCAGAATCGAAGATTTAACATAAATTTTCCTTTCCAAATCACCATCTATAAATAGTTCCGTCTCCAAAAAAGCCTTTTTCTTAATCATAGCCAATCCATAATTATGCTTAGATGATTTATCTTTAACAGAAGAAGTAATTATTCCTACAATTTGAATATTATTAGATTTTGAAAGATCCTTTTTAAACACTTTTTGACCTTTTTCTATTTCACTATCTGACTCCCATACTTTTAATTTTTTTGTTAGTTGATCTGATCTTAACAGACGTGCTATTGCCTCCTGTCCTAAATAGCAGCCTTTGTCTAAGGATATAAATTCGGACAATCCTAATTCAAAAGGGTTCGCAGATAACTCTATTTCAAGATCAGACAGTGGAAGTCCTTTACTTATTCTCCATAACTCTATTTCTTCATCAGTCGCTTTTGAAAACTTAGAAAAGTGTTTTGGTAAAGTTCCATCAATAGGAATCCATTCTACGTCATTAAATCTTTGAGGATTGTGAAAATCAATCAATTGAAGCCTATTAATTTCGCCGATCTGCTGAACTGATACTCGATCAGCAGGGAAAATAATTTTTTCGAAATCTTTTTTTAAAGTTTCTATATCTCCTGCTAGAGCAATAATATCTGCCTTATCATTAAATATCCTCATTTCAAGCAAGCTACGAAAAGTACCATTGGTCTTTAAGCAACATCCATAAATAAAATCTCCTTCTTTACTAGCAATTAAATCAGCAGTAGTTTGGCCTTGAAGAAAAACCTTAGATCCTGATCCTACTAATTTTAAAATTGGCCATTTTTGCTGCCATAAAAGTCTAGATTTGATTGACATTTTTAAAAAGATCTGGCTCTTTCAGCAACTTCATTTAATTTATAAATACTAATCAACTCCAATCCAGATTGCTTCATCAATTCATCCCCGCCTTCTTCTCTGTCAACAATAGTAATCACTCTATTAACTAAGTACCCTGAACTTCTTAGTTGCTCTACTGCTCTTAACGATGAACCCCCGGTAGTTACAACGTCCTCCAAAACCGTAATAAGAGAGCCTGATGCTGGCAGAGGACCCTCTAAACAAGCTCCTGTTCCATGACCTTTTGCCTCCTTACGTACAATCAATGCGTCTAAAGAGCGCCCACTCTGGGCAGCTGCCATAGCAACCCCACTCACCAAAGGATCTGCGCCTAGAGTTAATCCTGCAACTGCAACTGCTTGCGAATCAACATATTGCAGAAATAATTGACTTGTTATAGAAAGCCCAAAACCACTCAAAGTAACGGGTTTGCAATTGACATAATGACTGCTTTTTTTGCCGGAAGCCAATGTAAAACTGCCATAGCGATAAGCCTCTTGGGCGAGAAGATTTAAAAGCTTTTCTCTCAAAAGCCCCTCATCTGAATTAAAAGAACTCATAATGGCTGGTGCATCATTGATGCATGCCTAGGTGAAAATCATTATCTTTACTTATTATTGCCACTAAAGTCTTCATTAGTCTCGAAGGTCTTTTTAAATCCATTGACGGGGGTCTAGCAATCTGGTGAATGCACCGAACTCATAATTCGGCTAAGGCGAGTTCGATCCTCGCGACCCCCATATAACCCAATTAATGCGATTGCTAATTCTTGGCATTTTGTTTTTTCTTCCGGCCTTTTTCTCTGCTGGAGAAGTTGCATTGCTTCGTTTGCGACCGATCACAGTTCAGAGATTATTAGAAGAAGGAGCCTCAGGCGCTCAATCAGTTAATCGACTTCAGAGAAGATTAAGACGAGCTCTAATGGCTTCTCAATTAGGGGTGACAATTGCTTTAATTTCTCTTGGCTGGATAGGACGAAGCTTTGGAGAATATCCCTGGACCCAAGAAGAAGCTTTAAATCGTTTTTTAAACCTAGGAATATTCTCTTTGATAGTTGTGATAGCAACAATACTTTCAGGACTCCTACCTAAAGCTTTGGTTTTAAATAGACCTGAGAAAGCAGCGCTGCAGTTATCTCCTCTTTTAGAAGCTGTAATGCGTGCACTTACTCCCATACTTGCATTATTAGAAGCACTCGCCTCAATTTTGCTTCGTTTATTAGGACTCAACGCAAGATGGGATTCTTTAGTTCCAGCTTTATCACTTGAAGAACTAGAAACTCTTGTAGAGAAAGGAGGAGTAACAGGTCTGAGACCAGATGAAAGGAATATTCTGGAAGGAGTATTTGCTTTAAGAGATACACAAGTACGAGAAGTAATGGTCCCTCGTTCAGGAATGGTCACTTTGCCAGTAGATGTAAATTTCGCAGAATTAATGAAAGCTGTACATCGAACAAAGCACGCACGTTTTTTAATTACCGGTAATTCCTTGGATGATATACGGGGAGTCATTGATCTTCGTCAACTAGCTGAACCTATTTCTAAAGGTGTCATGCAAGCTGATACAGCCCTGGCACCATATTTGCAACCTGCAACAAGAGTTCTAGAAACAAGTACTTTGGCAGAACTTTTGATTTTGATTAGGAGTGGAGAACCTCTTCTCCTAGTAGAAGATGAACACGGAGGTACAGAAGGGCTTGTTACGGCAGCAGATCTAACAGGAGAAATTGTTGGAGATGAGATCCCCCCAAACAATGCAAAACCAGAATTACAACAAATTGAAGGTAACAATACAAAATGGTCAATAGCTGGTAGCTATGAAATTATTGAACTCAATAGAAAACTCAAGCTTGAACTACCTGAAGCTGATGATCACCACACGCTCGCTGGATTCCTACTAGATCGACTTCAACATATTCCAATTAGAGGCGAAGTAGTCTTGTTTGAAGGAATAAAGTTTGAGATAACCGCAATAAATGGACCCACTATCAAACGTGTTCTTTTAACTTTGAACAAGCAAGATGAGCAAGGAGAATAGATAATTGAAAAGCACATCCCATTTCTTCATAGAAATCCTATGACTGCCAGAATTGTTCCAGTGAAAGTTGGAGTAATTGGTATTGGAAATATGGGCTGGCATCATGCAAGAGTTCTCAGCTTGCTAAAAGATGCAGAACTAATTGGAGTTGCTGATCCAGACAAAGAGAGAGGTCATTTAGCTACGCAGCAATTTGATTGTCGCTGGTTTAATGATTATCAAAGCCTTTTCTCTGAAGTTGAGGCTGTATGCATAGCTGTACCTACTCTCCTTCATCACAAAGTTGGTCTTGATTGCCTAGAAGCAGGACTCCATGTATTAATCGAAAAGCCTATAGCTGCTAGTCAAGATGAAGCATCAGCTTTAATTACTGCTGCTAGCCAAGCAAACCGTCTTCTACAAGTTGGGCATATAGAACGTTTTAATCCAGCATTTAGAGAATTAATCAAAGTAGTTAAGAATGAAGAAGTAGTAGTTCTAGAGGCTCGTCGCCATAGTCCTCATGCAGATAGAGCAAATGATGTTTCTGTAGTTCTTGATTTGATGATCCATGATCTGGATCTTGTTTTGGAATTAGCCAATGCTCCAGTAACAAGACTTGCAGCAACGGGTGGAAGAAGTGCTGAAGGTCCTATTGATTATGTAAATGCATCACTTGGATTCAGTAATGGAGTAGTAGCAAGTCTTACCGCCAGCAAAATGAGTCATAGAAAAATTCGAAGCCTCAGTGCTCACTGTTTAGGCAGCCTTGTAGAAACTGATTTTCTCAATCACACATTACATATTCATAGACGAGCACATGAATGGTATTCCGCAGATCATGGAGAACTACTTTATAGAAATGATGGCTTTATAGAAGAAGTTAGCACTACATCCATAGAGCCCCTTTATGCAGAATTAGAGCACTTCCTCCAATGCGTAAGAGGTCGCGAGAAGCCTGCTGTAGACGGAGAACAGGCCTCCAGGGTATTACACTTAGCCGACCTAATTGAGCAGAAAGTAGAGCAGCTAGGAGATGAAATAGCATTAAAAAACCCTATATAACTAGATACTATTTATGACTTTAGAGACATAAAAACCTTATTAAATAAACCTCATAATTTGCACAACAAAATTTCAGCCATTGAATCATGGCTGAAT
>CACIRS010000018.1 GCA_902589115.1 uncultured Prochlorococcus sp. | reverse complement strand
ATCTCTATCCCGTTCGTGTTTGTAACAGCTTATTTTGGGACTAGGAATGGATATTATGATTCCGATCAATACGATGGGGACGGTTGTGCTCATGATGTACAGAGGTAACCCATCCATTCTTATGTGACTTTAAATTATTCTTTTGTTTGCTAGTAAGAGCCTTGAGGGAAATAGCTTTTTACTAATCTTCTAGCCCCACTCTTGTTAAAACCTCTTTCTGCTTGAATTTTGAAGTAGTCAATAATTTGTTTAGATGTGCCAATTCAATTAGAGTACTGACCTTGCTCAAAAAAGATTTCAATAGGTAATAATAGTTATGTGAGGAGATGAGATCCTCCAAGGAGTGGAAACAAGGAAACACCCTGAAGATCTCAAAAACCCTGTCTTCGACAGGGTTTTTTTAATGCCTCAAATTCTAACTCCCTTCAATTGGTCAAGCTAATTACCAATCATTGATCAATCTTGATAAATCTGAATATTGCTTATGATTGATTAACTTGAAGATATTTTATATTGGCTTACTTTTGAGAATTGAGTAAAAGAGTTTTTATTTAGAGGTTTGCAATTTAGCAATGCGTCGCTAATTTTAAATGTAGTGATCATTTTTATGAGTTTAGATTATTTATTGGTACCAATTTTAGGAGTCTTGTTCTGTCCATATACTTTGATCTTTTTATGGGACGGGCTGAGCAGGCTAGGTACTTCTACTGTTATAACCTGGATTGGTGGTCATTCATCAGTTAATTTAGAATATTGGATTTCGGATACCTATACCCCTGATCAGTCTTTCAAAAAGCCTCTGAAACATCTTATTTGAATTTAATTTAAGAAAAGAATTTCTCAAGACTATATTAAGAGACATATACGTCTAACCTTTAACTAGAAATATAGTTTGCCACTTATTAAAAGTGTTAAAAATAATTATTACTTTGATATTTACACTAGTCATACTAGTGGTATAAAAATATATTTAAGCTTAATTAAGAAACACTATATTTCCTTTCATTTTACTCCTTTATTAGGTGTTAGATTCCAATATCTAATTCTTCATGTCCTCTAGTCGATATTCCTTTTAGACTTAATTCCTAATTTCATATAGGCATAAGACTGATTAATCGTCATCAGCTTCCCATGGGTCAACCAGTTTCTTTGATGGAGGTCCAAATGATAGATATACCCCAAGGCTTGTAAGCCCAAATAGGCCTATAAGTAATAATGCTATGAAAGAGAAGGCTGGAGAAGAAGTTTCCATGAAATCCTGTGAGGATTAGGCTCAATACGAATTTGTCCGAACCAAATATACATACATTCTAGTAACCTTGTGACATCGAATGGATTTATATGATACTTTAGGACTTGGATTTAGTCTAATTAGCTTCTACTTTGCTAATTCCGAGCAATATTGAGGTACAAATTCCATGGAAATTTATACCAGAATTGGCTATTTAGCTTGTTTTTATTTATAACTATTCTTATTAACAAGAAATCTATTTTCGTTATTTAAGGACGTCAATTAAATCTTCTATACTATATCAAAAAATATAATTCAATTTTTTTATACTTATGATTAAGCTTCTTCTTATTCCCACGAGTTTTTACTTATTAAGCTTTAACAAGCGTATCCTTACTTTTTTAAGGAATATTTACCAAAAGTTGCTATAAAGTGATATTCTATTGAACTTGACACTAGGGTTATTTATTTTCTCTAGATCTTTATTTGCCTACTTCTCATACAATTCTTTTATCCTCTTTTTTAATATATAATGCCTGAAGCTTTGAAATTATTAGAAATAGGCGCCTTGGTCAGTGTTGACCTACAGAGAATAAAGGATCGTCTGCCTTCTTTCTTGTTGCGGAAGTTGACATCTGATTCTCAAGGTAAGGTAGTAGATTACAAAATGACAGATGGTGGCGGAATTGGTTTTATTTTAGAATTTCGAGACGGATTAAAAATCTGGGTTTTCAAGGAAGAACTGGAATTTATCAAAGATAAAAATCCCATAACTTCAGATAATTTTAATGAGCTAACTCCATCATTAATTCAAGAAAACTTATCTGTGAATAATTCTGCTGATCATGAATTACCCAATTGGCTAAGGGAAACAAATAATTCTGAGCCAATAGATATTTATTATTTGTTAAATCCTTTTAATTTTCTAAAATGGCTTATATATTCTTTTAAAGACGTTTTTTGACAGCCACTCTTAATATTTTAGGTTCTTATACTTAGTATTACAAATCAGAGAGTAATACTAATACTTTACCTATACTTTCTTATTATTCTCCCCAAAACCTATGAATATATGCCTTGTAAAGATCTAAATGTTTTTACTCACCCCCTTTTGCTGATTCAGTTTAAACCTTACTTAATATTTGTAAAGCGATGAATTCCTCTACCAAACCAGTCCTAAAGAAAGAAATAAAGCGTTTTTTTGTAGCATTTAGAGATGCTATAGAGCTTATTAAAGAACTAATTATAGCTGTTCTTTCTTTCATAATAGTACTTTTAGAACCTATTCCTAAGACTATTTCTTCTTTGTTTTATAGGCCTCAGGATTTGTTAGTATCTTCCCGATATAAATCTAGTGATAAAGATCAATTAATGTCTTCAAGGGATCCTCAACCCGAATCTAGGCAAAAAGTTGTTAAAGTAACCAATTCGCGTTTAAGGCTCTTTTCGGTAAAAACCTTATATCAATTTCTAGCAACTGTAAGTACTATCTCTTTGTCAATAGGAGTAGCTAGATTAAGTCCTATTGCAGAATGGGCAAAGACTCAGAATGAGTGTATCGAAAAGACTTCTATAAATGTTGATGGAGACAAGAACAGCCTTTCTAATAGAGTGATGACTTGTAATGGAGGGCATAATTAAATCTAGCCATCATTTTTCTATCTAGCCACTTTAAGAAGAATTAGTAATTTCCTTAACCTTACAATTATTTTTTTGCTATCTATTAATTGTCCTCTGGATGGAGATTACGATGTCTAGAAAGCAATTAGAAGCATTTTTCTTTAAAGCAAAGACAAATAAAAAAATTAAGACTCAAATAGAACAATGTGGTTCAAATAATAGTTGTATCGTTGATTTAGGTAGGATACATGGCCACAAATTTTCTTCTGCTCGAGTTGGCCGCTGGCACCGTGATCATCATGCACTTGCATGACAGTACATCTAGCCACTTTTAAGTTTCTCAAATTTACAAGTGGCTTTTTCTGGTAAGTGGATGCAATATAGAAAAATAATTTTTAGTCCAATCTATTGCTATTGATTTAATAGTAGGCTTTATTACTTGTTTTCAGCGCTATGTTTGAAGTCTAAGTATTAGATTTGTGCAGAAACTCTTTTAAGAAATTGATTCCATTGTTTAGGGCACTTCCAACGCAGAACCGCTCCTATGTATAGGATGTAGGCACATCCTTCCACCGTATGTTGAATTGTGTGCAGTAGCGGGTTCATAAAACTTTTTCAACACTTTCTTTCTAGCTCTAAAGGAAGGCTTGGCTTCTAAATTGCACTGAATTTCTAAAGCTCATTGTTTCAATCCTTTATTTTTAAACGTTGACACCTTTGCGAATAACTGCTAGTACATGTGTACTTGTCTCGTGGAGTATGCCTCGTGCTTCTACCAGTATTGGTCATGATTTCCTTCATGTTAAACCTGGCGACATCGTTGTCGTTAAAGAAGACAACTCGCACCAGGTCCTAGAGGAAGTTGATTGGTGGCTTGGTTATGTCATTCATGTAACAGGTAGTGCGAGAGCGCCTGATCTTGCAAGCATTTTTCAAGTTGCTGATATAGATACAGGTTTAGTGAAAACTATTAATGCTGACCTCGTCAAGGCTATTTTCTATGCCAATGATCATTGAAGAGTGAAATAGAATAAATGCTTTCTTGTAGATTCTCTTGGTAGAAGCTTAAGATGAATAAGTAAACTGGAGGTTGTTAACTAGTAAGAGCCTTTTGGGCTAAAAATATTATTAATCTCATGAAGTATCTGTTGTAATAGCTAAAGAGTCGTCAAATAAAAATTTTGACTATAAATAAACACAAGCTATCAAAAGTCAATTAATTAGATAGCCAGTCAAATGAAAGGTACTGATTTATGCCAAAGATTTTGATTCTTGCTCAAGCTGCTTTAAGTATCTTTTTCTTTGACCACTACCTTCGATTTCTACATGCCAACCACATGCCAATCTATGGTCAATTTGCTCGAAATCTGGTTGGGTGTCGAGCTTGTAGATTTTTTTCTTTCTTGTATTAGTCATAAACCCTTTTAAATTATTTCGGTCACATTGTCAAATTTTTAGGAGATTTCTTGTGAAGAATCAAAGGAAGATCTTGTTTGGGTGTCAGGGCTTAACACTTTTTGGGTTGAAGCTTTTCTTTGAAAGCTTTTAAAGTTCGGATCGTTCAGAGACTAAGTTGATCAAAATTTTTGGAAGAAATAGCTGAAATTCTAAGAAAACGCTATCTAAATTTGAATTGAGAAGAGAAATATCTTTATTCTTTAAGTCAATGGTTCGTTGGAAGGTGATTAACTCGAGCTGGATTGTTTCCTCTAGTTATGAGGTGTTAATGAGGGCCGCACTAACTAGGCCCTCATACATAAATATGAACTAGCTTTTCTTGTTGATATTGTCCTTGGCAGTTGCATTCATTCCATCGTAGTCAGGGCCTACCATTACACCAACGATTGCGAAGAGGATTATTGAGGCAATCCCAACTAATTGAGCAGTTGGAGCGGGTGTACTTGTAAGCCCAGCGAACGTTAAAGGAATCATGGTATTTGGATAAACTCACCATTAATACCAGGAAGCGAGAGAGGGGCTTGGTAATTTTTATACCTATTGAAGTCACGAGTGATCATTGACTGGTTTTACTGATCGCAAAATGAATCAGTATTAAGAGCTTTTACGCACTTACTAAAACTTTGAATAAACAGAATGATCAGTAGGTTCTAAGATTGCTTTGTACGGGGCGTGGCGCAGTTTGGTAGCGCGGGTGCTTTGGGAGCACTAGGTCGCAGGTTCGAATCCTGTCGCCCCGACTGGTATTTAACAGAATAGTAAAAGGGTGCGTGTTAAAAACGTGCTAAAGGTTGTCTTGATTTTGCAAGCCTTTTTGACCGGCCAAGGGGAAATTATTAGGCTGCATAGAGGCAATTATTCGCTCTCACCGGGAAGGCTCCAAGAATTACAAAGAGCCATAGCCTCTCTCCTACAGGAAGTGGAAGAACTAAACCCATTGCAGTGACAGGAGAAAATAAATTACCTTCCCCTGGATAGGGTGCACCAGTAGCTAAAAACTTCTTCACACATTCCTGATGATATCCAGACTTGATCTTCCAAGGCTGAATAAAGTACATAAGTTTTTTTGATCTGCTCGGTCATAACAAGTAAGGACTAATTTATTTTTAGATTTTTAGTTTCTAAGCACTTTTAGCGAGCCCAAAAACAAGGTTCAGAATATTTTTCATAAATACGTGCATATCCCATGGAAACCATCAACTGTTGAACATTTATTCCATCCTTTGATAACTCAGCAATCGTTCGCCCATATCTATCCTTATTAATTCGCCTTATCATGACTTGTTTGCCTGACACAAGCTTGTTGAGATAGTCCCTAGCTGCTTTCGCTGGAATTGGATCAGCTCTATTGCCTGTAAGTTCTGGCGTGTCAATACAGGCAAGACGTAGCTTTTCTCCGGTCATTGTCGTACAGGTATCACCGTCGTAGCAGCTATTGATTATTACTACCCGTTCTTTAGGGTGATTACTTGGTGGGGCAACAACTTCAATCTTCTTTCTCTGCTCTTTATTGTTGCTTCTAAAAACGCCTTTGGAATGACAGTGATAATCTCCGGTTTTCCAATTGTTATGACAACCCTTTGAGTTCAAGCCACCCCCATGGGCTAAAGCAATAGAACTTAAACTAAAAGTCCCAATGACTAATGAATAAATTATGAGAGCGGTCGGTTTCAAAAAGAAATTTATATTGATCATTTGCACTTAAAATTTATAGGTATATGAAATTGCTAGCAATAAAATCACTTCATGATGACCTTCAGAGTTATAGAACTTGCCGAGCAGCTAAAAGTGGATACTGATAACTTGCTTGCTATTTGCAGCCTTCTAGAAATACCAGCGACTTCAAGGATTAGTTGCCTTAGTCCTGAGCACATCAAAAGGCTTAAGACTTACTACCAAAAGAAAACTAATGCAAGCAGTTAGACGGATGGCTTAGTTAAAACAACTTTCCGCTTCTGATCTTTCTTTAGATCTAACCAAAACACCCATCGATTGGGTAGGTGATTTTTTGTTTGATAGAAAAGAGACTCGATGAATTTTTGCGAATATGCGACACTCTTTGAAAATAAAATCTATTCATGGACAAAAAAGGTGCTAAAGGCTATTGGATAAGTACTTCGAAAGTAACCAATCAAGATTTATTTGCTGAATATGTAGACAAAGTTGGACCATGGCTTAAAGAAGTGGGTGGAGTGGTTTTTGCTAAAGACTTAGAACCTCAAGGGAAAGAAAAAACAGAAGAAGCGAATTTGGCTGTTATTTGTGAGTTCCCATCAATGAGAGCAGCTGTTGAGGCTTATGAATCAACTGAATATCAAGAGTTAAGCAAAATCCGTAAAGCTGCTACAGAGAATGCAACTTTCACTATCATTGAAGGTATGGATGAAGCAGAAAAACTTAGAAGAGCAATGGGCAAATAATTGCGATATTTCTGGGGTTTAGCCCGTATCGCTTTCTGCCCGCTCACAATCCTGTTTATTTACCTCACCATCAGTGAGCCATCTGAAGATAAGCATGAGCAAAGCATCCGGATGCAGCAGAAAAGTATTCTGCAAATAGAAAGGTGGTCTAAAAGGGCACAATGCAAAAATTGCTAATTACACTTGGGCTTGGGATTGCTGCTATCGGAATCCTTTATCCCTATCTAAAACATTTAGGTCTAGGACAACTCCCAGGCGATATTGTTCTGAGGGGTGAGAACTCAACCTTTTACTTCCCAATCGTGAGTTGCATTGTTGTGAGTTTAATGGTTTCAGTCGTTTTTAATTTGCTTAGCAAATAGGGATCTGCATCTGTAATTATTGGAATTGGATTGTGTGTTCTCTGGCTATTAGTCCATGCAGGTTTTACCTTTTGAGCTGGAGTGGTTGAACCATGTAGCCCAACTGCAAGCGCGTTCGTAGCTTTAGATTTCCTAATGTCACTAGCCTTGGTTTTTCATCTAGAAGGCAACTTGTAATACCTAGTCCTTCAATTTTCTAGTTGTGTATTAAAGAAAGAAATATTGCTATCAAGCTAAGATTAATCAGAAGTAAAAATGCAGAACTATTTAATCGCGTGGGAATTTTCAATAGTTGAAAGTGCATGATCTTCTGCCCCAGGCTTCGCTGATCACATCAATTGTGGCACTCCTGGAGACAACTTCGGGTGCTTTGAGTTGATGTGTCGAATTTGCGAACCCTTCAGCGGCAAAGGTGTTGCAATAGCTACTGACATCCATAAATCTAGGATCATCTTGGACCTTTGACCAAGCAATACAGCATCCAGTTTGAGGTCACAGCTGTGGTATCAGAGGCAGAATTTACTGCTATTAGGCCAGGAGTTTCTGCTGCTACATCTGGCGAATGAACTTAGATAAACAATGCGCCCTAAAGAGCTAGCCTTCAAGAGATTGACTGTCGATCTGCAAAGGCCCAACTCAGATCCCTTTTTAATCATGCCTATCAACAAGCCTATTCCTGATTCTGTCATTCGCTTTTGGCAAAATCAATTTCAAAAGATTAGAGGAATAATAGTTAGACCTCCTAGTAAATAAAACCATGCTTTCTGTTGTCGTTTGAGGCCTTTGATTAGTGCTTCTTGCTGATCGACCATCTAGCAAGCAACTGTAATTACCCTGTCCTTTCTGAAGGTTTCAGCGATTTTCATCAAGAGAGAGGTCACCAGCATGAATCCACTAATTTCATCAAAAAATAGTTACTGAATAATTTAGTTCTCTACATCGAAGGATCAAATAAAAAAGACAAGACACAAAAAAAAGGTCGACCACTGATGTGGACAACCTTTTTCAATACATTGACTAAAGACTTACTATGCAGCCTTAGCAGTAGCTCTTCTGCGTCTAGCAGGTCTTCCTGCAGCTTTCACTACACGAGTGGCTAAAGATGTTTTAGCTGGAGCTGCTTTTTTTGCAGTAGCTTTCTTCACTACTGCTTTCTTGGCTACAGATTTTTTTGCTGTTGCCTTCTTAACTGCAGAAGCTTTAATAGTTGTCTTAGTCGCGCGCTTTTTAGCAGGAGCTTTTGTAGTAGCAGTTGCTTTACGTGTGCGATGAGAAAGGATTAATGCCCATTCTTCTGCAGAGATGTTTGCTGGCTTGTTGCCATGCTCTTCAGAAACCTTGGCTGCTTTCTCAATATCCTTGATTAAGTTCTTCCAGGAAGCTGCATAACGCTTGTCAGATTGGGACTTGGCTCCACTTTCGACCAATGTCTCAACAACGCCTTGTGCAGTTACTTTTTTGCGACGTCGATTGAAGATTTGCTTTTGAAGTGTGGCGATCATGGCCTCAGCCTTGGCGCTCACTTTGATAGTTAGTTGTGCCATCACATAGTTTTACTTACTCTTTACACCTAGCACAAATGAGGTATATAAGTCTAATTGTCGACCTGAATTATTTCAGAATCTATAGCGTTTATGCCGTACTGGGCAGCAATACCAACCAATTCTTCTGGCTCAAGATCCAAGAAATAACCCTTAACGCTCTGGTATGCGTTGACTGATTCAGGCTTGCGATGCCCCTTATACATAGCTCTGGTGATTTGCAGGGCTAGTTCTTCTTGAGTCATGCTACTTCTGGATACCAACCGATCTTTTTTTCTATTCGCCGGAACCATAGTGCGCACCTGCTATTTATATGTTCTCCGTGATGGATTAATCGTTGTTGAAAACGGCATGTGAGGACTGCTCTGCAGTGATTGTCATGGCAATGATTTAAGTACTTGCAAGTCATGCAAACGCAAGTTGAACGTGATCGCTTGAGAGAACCGTTTTCGATGTCCCAAGTTTCCGCTTCTGGATACGCTTTTTTTGGTAATACTTTTTGGGGTCGATACGGAGACATTGGCCTATACCAATAGGAGAAGCTACAGGGGAACTCCAGTCAGATGCTCGAAAAATGGCATAGGGTGAAGAAGTTGGACCCATATACTTGTAGCAGTACATCTGTACTAGCAATAGTCAGGAGTGGTTGTCAACTAATAGCTCTGTTAAACCTTGGAATAGATTTGTTGATCTACATGCAAAAGGCTCAACGGAACAAGGACTTTTCCTGCAGTGAGTATGTAGGAATTGGCATGAATGTGATTAGATGTTCTCTCTATTAGTTAGTGATATTGGAAGGCGTAATCTGACTAATGGAATGAAAAGCCACAAAATGAGCGAAGAGTTCTCAAAAGACCAGGCCAAGAAGCTAAGAGAAGAAGCAAAGTGGTCTTACGACAAGAAGAAGGAAGAGTTCTACTACCGAATGCTAGAAATCGTTTTTCTAAAAATGAAAATCCTGCTAAATGAGAAGGGATTAAAAAAAGTAGCTGTGATGGACTCGAAAAGAGACCTCAACGAAAACTTCGGAGTTAAATTTAGTCAGAAAACTTGGACTGCTTTGGCAGAAGCCTGGAGAGGGCAAGAAGGTATAGCGATGTCCAAAATTGCAGATTTATACGGGCTTGAAATGGAGGATTTTGAACTCTAGTAAAACAACAGACACCTTGGTTTATTTAATGAACCCACAAATTCCTTTGGAAGAAGGCCCCTTTTTTATTGCCTTACTAAGAATTAGCGTATCCTTCCTAGGTGTTCTGTGTGGGTCATCAGATTGAAAGCAAGAAATTAACTAGTGCTATCTGTGCGATTAATAACTGGATCTGACCTTGAGGTCCTTTCTGGACGTTTCAGTGATATCGATTAGATTAAAAAGACTTTTTTCGATGGAGTGCCTTGCACTCACTTGTCGACTCCTTTGTTCTCTTGGTACTTAAATATGGATTGGGAATCTGCTAGGAAGCATTGCACTCAGCGCAATTGGCAATGGTCTTTGGAATTGATAAATCAAGCCGAAAAAGAAATGAATGAGCTAAAGGGAAGGCTCAAAAAATGCGAAGAGCAACATAAAGCACAACGCTTATACAATGCTTGTAATTTTTAATGCGCAGCTTTTGCTTTCTACTGAGCTGTTTTCTGGCAATCATATTTTGCCTTGCTCAAGTTCCTTCATCTGCATTCGCTTCAGATCTAACACCTGCTGTGTCGGATCTAAGTAAGCAGTTTTCAGAAAAGTTTTGTAGGTCTATTGTGAATGGAATGACTTTTGAAAAGGCTGGAGAGACTAGTGCTGCGCAATTATCAAAAGGCGTAGTTTTCTCGCCTGTTTTAAATGAAATAATGTCTGCGCCGAGAGAAGATTTGGTGGATTCTCTATCAGAAAATATTAATAATGCATGTGGAAACGATCTTAACCATCCAAATGAAGACCTTGATGCTTATCTGGCTCAATTTGTAAACAAAGTCCCAACTGGCTCCTCCAAACGCTTTCAGATAGCTCCGATGCGATAGAAACTACTGTTCTAATAAGATTCTTTCATTTGAGGCCCTAGCTGCTTGATTAGCTGATTTGTTTAGGCTTTTAATGATTAGGTAAAGTTGTAAGAAGATCTATTTGAGTTCTTTGATACACATATATTCCTAAAAGTGAGTAGGGTCTATCAAAATTTGTTATAGGAGGAATGAACGAACTTCAAGTTCTTGCTTACTCAGCATCATTAGCAGTCTTAGCAATTGTCTGGATCTTTTTTGGCTTTGGAGACGACGACGACGAAGGAGGTGGAAAGATGACTCCACTCCGAGAAGGTATAAGAGGCTGATCTACAAGAACGGGATTAGTTTTCCAAATGATTCTGGGAAAGAACCAATAACTAATAGAATTATTCCTGCAACGACAGCAATAATTGCTGTATCTGTTAAAAGATCTTTCCATCCATAGGGTGGTTCACCTTGCATTTATTTCTTGTAGATAATCATTTTTTAGCATTATAATTCAATTAAGGCTTTTAATTGTATTGACATTTCGTTAGTATTATAATTATTGATTTTTGGCTTATTTTTAGCGCAAAATAACTTTAATCATGAATTTGTATGGACTTTCTTTTAGAAAATATCTAAGGCGAAAAAGGAAATATAAGATCCTCTATTATATCAGCAGAATTATTTGAACCAATTTCAGCAATTGATTGGTCAGCATTTCCTATCTCTTCACTTTCAATAGTTTCATTGTTTTTAGAGGGCACAATAACTATCTTTAAAGGATTATCGCCATTTGCTTCTGATGATAGAAATTCTTCTTCGACTGGTGTCCAACCTTTAACTAAAGCGTCCGTAGTGATCGGATGCACAAATACAATTACAATCAAAGAAATCGATGAAAGTATAAAAAGTATGAATCTAAAAAGAGCTTTTAGTGGTTGATTAATCATAGTTGGGAAAAGATAAATTCCATGGGTCCAATTCGTAACCCTTAGTTTTTATCTATTTAATTTATATTCAATATTCTAATACTTATCTAGTAATTTTGCTAGTTCTTTCAATAATTGGATGACATATTGAAATTACATCGTAGGCAGAAAAAACTGTCAGGCTATAATAAGGGTCTTCACTTGGCTCTATTTATTAGGTCGAAGACCTCTTTTCAATAAAGGGGTTTGAATGTTATGACTAGTTAAAACACTATCTTACATGAACTACCCAACTGATGCGAAAGGGCGTTATTTACGCATCCCCACTCCTTTAAAAAGAGAAGAGCAACCTACTCATTCTTTACAACCCCGAATTAATTGGATTGAAAGACATAAGCGATTTATAGTTTGGTACCAAAGGAAATTAGGATTAAGTGATTATGGATTGCTTTGGTTTGTCTTTTTTAAAGGGATAATAGTTGCTGTAATTATTGACAAGGTTATCTTTAATTGATTATAAAATTCAAAAGAAACATCTCATTTGTAAGCTTTTGATGTAGAGATTTACCGTTAACTATATTTCTTTATCTTAGGAGACCGTTGATAGGGTTCAATACAATAAAACCCTTCCTACATAGGTGTCTTGTCCTTTTACGCAGAATAGTTAAAAAAACTTATTTTACAGGTAATAGAAGAAGATTGGCCTCAAGAGTTTTTGGGCCCTTAATTATGAGAAATCATTTTAGATTCCTCAAATGTCTTGCAAAAGATAGAGTTTGTGTGATTAGTTAGGACAATTTTCATATTTAGCTTTGGTGAAAAACGACGAAATCTCTTTTAAGGATTTAACTAAGTCGCAATTAGATGATCTAAAAGATCTCTACATTGATAGCCGTGTTGAATCAATGACCGTGAACGATCTCCGGGGATTTGTTAGAGAAGTACTTGAACTCCAAGTAAGGGGGACTGTGGGCAATCAAGAAGAGAGAGAAATCTGGAAAGAAATGAAAGTTCATTTTGATCAGGATTTTGAAGCGAAGCTCAAGCAAATTTCTAAATCGAAAGGATCAGAACGGAACATGTCCCCCGAGGAAGAAGAATTCCAAAAAAGGTTGCAGGTCATTGAACAACGTAAACAAGAGGAAAGCCAAAACAATGAAGATATGTGGTAGGCGTTCTATTTATTCGATTCTGAGCAGTTTTATCTAGTTTTTAGAGTCCTTATAAGTGGTACAGACATGGGCAACTCTTAAAGTGTTTTTTTAGGCGGTGTGGCTAGAGCATTCAAAATGCTCAAACTGTCTATTGTTAGGAATTAATAAAGACCTATAAATAGTAATTAACAGATCAAACGACTTTCCTTAATTCGTTATTGAATACTGATTTACTACTCTCTATGAACTATTTGCAAAAAGAATATCTAGTAACTAAGATCTGAAGATTTTTTCTAACATATCTCTTGCTTTATCTGTCTTGTTCTTATTTGAGTACACTGCTCTAGTTTGCCCATTATGAATAGTCATGCTTATCCACCAATATTGCAGACCAAAAAATACTAGGACAACAAATCCAAGAGCTAAATAACCACTATTAAGATCTTTCATCTGTCTAGAATTCCATTGTAAGCAGTATGATACAAAGAGTTTCCTATAAATTTGTAGATTTATCTTTGGTAAATAGCAATTATTAACACCTTTTAAAATATATATCCGATGATGAATTTAACAACAGTTGCTAGTAGTAAGAAGATCTTTAGAAGTATTAAAAGATGTAAGTTAAGTTGCTGGTAATGTTTTTGCTATGCGGCGGCTTTGTTCTCTAGATCTTTGAATTTTTCCGTCATTGTAGGATTTTGCCTTGTTAATCTTTGGACTGTGACTTCTTGAGCTTTATCGTTGGCTAGTCGCAAGTTCCGATCAGCTCCCAGAAGAGCCTCCTTGGTTTTTTGTAAATGGTCGATTGACTTGTCAATCTCTTGAATTGCCGTTTCGAATCTCCTTGAAGCAAGGTTATAATTTTTACCGAAAGCGGTTTTAAAATTTTCTAGGCTTTGTTCGAAGTTTGTAATGTCGATATTTTGAGCTTTTACAAGTGCAAGTTCTGCTTTGTATTTAAGGGATTTTATTGCCGCATTTCGTAAAAGTGTGATGATTGGTAGGAAACATTGAGGACGAACAACATACATTTTTGGGAACCGGTGTGACATATCTACTATGCCAGCATTATAAAAATCACTATCAGACTCTAGTAATGAAACTAAAACTGCATATTCACAATTTTTTTCATTGCGGTCTTTGTTCAGCTCTTTTAGGAAGTCTTCATTCTTTTTTTTATTTGTTGTTAAGTCACTTTCATTCTTCATCTCAAACATAATTGACACGATTTCTGTACCCTCCTTATTTAAATCTCGAAAAATATAGTCTCCTTTACTACCATTCTTTACATCATTATCTTTTTCAAAATAGGCCAGTGGGAAAGCAGTTGCTCTTATGCGATTAAATTCTGATTCACAGTGTTGTTCAAGCGATTCTCCTACCATTTTTGTAGACATTCGGAGCTTCATGTCTCGAAGCCTCTCAATTGCCTCATCTCGATCTTGAATTTGAGTTTCGTATTTTTCTTTTAGTGATTGTTCCGCTAATTTCTTCTCCAGTTCAACTCTCTCTAGATTGCTTCTTAATTCATCTTGTTGCTTCTCTAATCCATTAACTACTTTTTGAATCGCAAGCTTTTGGCTGATTTCATTATTTTCTTTAATTTGATGAAGTTTATAGGCAATAGAATCACGCTCTTTCTCAATAGCATGCTTTGCTTCATTTATTGCTAGATTTTTTTTGATTTCTGCTGTATCTATCTTTGCCTGCAATTGTTGAATTTTTGCATCTTTCATATTGGCGGATTCTTGCATTTCTATTTTTATATCTCTCTTAGCAATTTCAACTGATTTCAGCTTGTCTTTCTCTGCTAACTCAAGCCTTTTATTTAAGGCATTATTGAAATCTTTGTCTCTTACTTGTTTGAGAATATTTGCATATCCAGTTTCATCGATTTTGAATACCTTGCCGCATTCTGGACAGTTAATGTCATTCATTCCAATAGGATTCCTGAAAATAGGGATATTAGCTACCATTTTTATCCCTATTCCCAAGAATCACAAGAATTTGTTAAGGCTAAGAAAAACTTTTTGATTAGCCAATTCAGAAGTAAATGATCTGATAGTTAGCCCGCTCAACTACCAAGGGCCTATAAGTGATATGGATAATTCATGCCTGAACGCATTTATTGGTGTCATTACTCTTGGAGTTAGTTGTCTTGCAATTCAAGTGAGTCGATTTGCGAGACTAGCGGCTTATTGGCATCGATGGATGAATAACACTATAGGCCGCTCATAAAATTCCAGATTAAAAAGGCCTGTCCAACAAGGGATATGAACCATTAGCAATCTGAACATGCATTATGAAGCTGTTTACGAGTCGAAGATTTCTTAAAACAATAAAAAGAGCGTCCTGTCCATATTCAAGGAATTTACAACCCCTTAGTTGTATTGGATTTTGTTAGACAGTATTTAAAAAAAACGTCAGAGAGAGGAATTGCACCTCTCTTTCCGCTTAGACAGAGCTGACCATGGCATTCACTTGGTTGCCAAAGCACTAGCACCTCGTGTTGCTCGCCTTGCTCTTATGGCAGGCCCTGGAGTTACCTTGGATGCAGCTTTAGCTACTCGTCTTGCAACAGAAGCTATAGCAGGAGCTGCTTTTTTAGTTACTGCTTTTTTAGCACTAAGCTTTTTGGCTTTGGCTACCTTGACTGTCGTTTTAGTTGCGCCTTTTGCCGGATCTTTGCGAGTCGTTCCTGTCCCTTTTTTTGTGCGATGAGAAATGATCAAAGCCCATTCTTCAGCACTGAGGCTTCCTGGCTTGTTCCCATGTATCTCAGATTGCTTTGCAGCTTTCTCGATATCTTTAATAAGATTTTTCCAAGAAGCTGCAAACCGTTTGATGGATTGAGACTTTGCACCGCTTTCAATGAGAGTTTCAATGATGCCTTGAGCGGTAACTTTTTTTACGATGTCGGTTGAAGATTTCCTTTTGGAGTTGAGCGATCATGGCATCAGCCTTGGCGCTCACTTTGATAGTTAGTTGCGACATTTAAGTGCCTTCTACTATTGTAGATCTAGCAGATCGTTGTAATTATTCCCTAATAATTGCCTACCTTTAGCGAGACATAGACGTCTTAGTTTACACCTCTAGTACTCAATTATGTTGCTTACAATCATGCTATATCAAACGTTTAGATCACCTCCATTACCTCATTTGCTGTTTCAAAGGCCCCTGCTTTTGACATCTAGATGGACTTTCACTTCCTTTACGGATAAGGTTGAGCATCTATTTATATAGAAGCAACAAGAGATGGTTTTAATTCAGAATCCTTTTCTTTCGGTTGGCGTTTGTTGGTGAATGCAATATTCGATAAGAGCCTTGGCTCATTAAATAGTGGGAAATGTAGGTAACTTAGATATAGAGTGAGAATTCCTTGATTTTCGATAAGTCGTAAAAGATTTTTAAGGACATATCAAAAACGAGTCCTTCATCCACGTTAATGTTTAAGCTAATCTTATAGCTCTAACTTTGCTTTATGGCGGCTACAAAAAAAACAACCAATACCCTGCGTTTCCAAAGTGGTAATGCAACTAGCAAATTGATTCAGAATCTAGGGCCAAATTTACCCCAATTCACTTTTGCAGGTCATTTTAGATCTGTACATGGAAGGGACTAGATATCGATTTTGCGATCAACCTTAAGAGGCATATATAGATAAGCCTTTTGACTCCGTTGCTTCTGAATCTTTTCAATGGATGTCAAACGCATTATTTGGGTATTAGCTCCTTTTCTGAGACCTTGTCTAATTAGTTCCTGTTATTTGGAAATTCTGTAATCTTGAATTAGCTATATCCAAAAGAATTAATCGTGGCTAGCACAGTAAAAATCCAAGCAACTGCTTTTTTTTGTTTCTCGCTAATTTGAAAAAAAGGCTTGAAAGGATTGAGATCCATTGGCTGGGTATATTTACTCAAGACATTCTATAGGTCGAAGGAGTAAGAATTTAATATTTTCTTTGTTTTTGTGATAAGAAGAACTGATGCCTCTGTTTAGGAAATCTTTTGCGATGGCAGGAGTGAGGTCGATTTTGGCGTATGAGGGAATATTAAAAGCAGGCAATTTTGTCTATTTTTTATTTTCAGCGAAGGGTGTAAAACTATTGTTCTAAGATTAAATGCTTGAGTTGGTCCAACAAATAGCATGAGTTGCCTTTCTAAACTTTACTATTAATCTTCTTTATATCTTATATTTAAGAGATTATTGCTTTGCGATGGCTGTTTTTTGGGGGAGAAATTACTGCTCATCAGAAAAAAATAATTAGTTGTTCACTTTCCTGTAATTTTTTCTGGTTATGCTTTGTGGAGTTATCAACTTAAGATCTAGTCACTGAAAGGAATAGGAGTGATAACTATTGTAATTTTTCAATACTCTATAAAGTCTTACTTTCTAATCTTTTTAAATCTTCTATTTCGATTTGTTTCTTTTTAAGTAAAAAGGATTCACGATATCTCTTAAACTTATTTCTAATAGTTTTATTTTCTAATTAGTCAATCTCTTTTGTCCTAAACCCTTCTTCTCTTGAATAAGTGGCACCTGCTAATAGATTCATTGCCCAAGACTTACAACCAGCAAAATGAATAAAATACCCATCATTCAGTAACCTATATATTATTGAAATTGCTCCAGTCTCTTTCGGTTTTTCCCAAAAATCACCACTTAGTAATGATGACATATAGATCATTGGGAGAAGATTATATCGATCATCAAATCTTTGAAAGATATTTTTTTGATGCATTGTTTCCGAAAGTGGAACCATCTCTCCCCAATGAGGAACATTTGTATCATCAAATTTTTCATAGACATAGTCAAGTATTTCAGCGTGTTCATTTTTTAAGTAAATTAGGAATCCAGTATTAATCAATGGTCCACTACTTGGGTCAAAACCCCATAGCTTCTGGTAGCTTTCAAAATTAATACCTTGTTCTTTTAGAACTGCTTTATGATGATTTTTACAGGCTAGATTTAAATGCTTGGTTTGGGGGTCATTGCCCCAATCAAACTCAAGACAAGCACCTATTTTATTTCCTTTTAATTTTGTTGCTGGGTCAGGTGCTTCTGGATTGATAATAATATCAGCATCCAGCCAAATTAAAAGATCATAGTCTTTTAATTTGGACTCTCTATGAACTATAAGTTTTTGCCAAGCTATTGAACGGCTTGATGCTTTTGGGCTTTTATCAATAGGACCTTTGAAGCAAAAAAGGTCATATCCATTCTTTAAGCAGAATTGCGACCAAAATGGTTGAGCAAAGTTTTCCCAAAGCCTTAAGTGTATTCCTGTAGCAATAGTCACTATGGCCTTTCTCATGGCTTGCTTTTAGTTGTATCACTTCCTACTTGGTAGCTATAGATGAATGGTTTGTCTTGAATTATTAAGTTGCGATCTTTTTAATTTAATAGTCAGAATACTAAGTAAATTTATATGTAATTTTATTTTTTTATTAGGCAAATTTTTCCTATGTGGTTCATGATTTTCTAAAATATAAATATTATTCATTTAATTAATTTTGTACAAGCAAAAAGCGAAATTACATATCGAGGTGTCAATCTAATTTTTGATTAATACTCCTAAAGATAATTTATTTGGGTTAGAGTGCTTTCATGAAAGAAGAATCCTCTAAAACCAACAGATTCTCTTGGTTTTCCCCTTCCATTTCCTCTAAAACTCCTACACCAATGGCAAACAAAGAAGAGCAAATAGCTCAACGTTTTGTATTTGAGATTAATTCTCCATCCCTAGGCCTACTAGCAATTGCGGGTTGTATATGTGGTGTAAGTTTAATAATTATTGGATTTAAACTTGGCCCAATTACAAAGCAAGCGAAATTGTGGAATGGATGTGTAGATACAACTTCAAATTTTCTTTCTAAGTTGCCTAGCTTTGCCTCTAATGATATGCAAGACATTAAAGCAATGGCAATAAATCTTTGCAATGGTTCTACGCCCCAAAATCCAGGTGAAGAGATTAATAATTAACAAGATAGTAAATAATACTTTATATACCTACTTTTATTTCTTATGTCCTTATTATAAGAGGCATTAGCTATTACCTTGTGTTTGTTGATGAAAGAAATCCTTTTGAATCAATACCTCCCTTTCTCTAAAACCATCTCTAAAACTGACTTCGTTTCACTTTTGATGGGTATGTTTTTAGTTATTTTATTGGCAATAGTGATATCAGTCTTTAAATCTAGTTTTGACAAGAAGCTCTTGAAAGAGGATATTCAATCACAACCATCGAATAAGTCCAAAGGTTTCTAGATGCAATGTATAATTACTTGGATTTAATAAATTTAATTTTTTTAAGAATGATTAATTAATATAAACTTTAAATTAATCATTCTATATTTGAATTGATAAAAAATAACGAGTTTTATATTGCTAAATACTCGTTAATTAGTTTGCATAGCCTATAGACTAATTACTAAATTGGCCTATAGGCTGAGTTTTTCTATGGCAATGATTAAGAGTCTTTTATTGCATAACCATCTTTAGAAAATAGACTGGTATAGCCACTTTTGGAACGTGCTCTTATGACAATAATATGCACTGGTATTGCTACTAGAGCATGAAAAAAAGTAAGCAGCCAAAAGTCCATTGGAACTCCAGGTTGACCATATATGGCAAAAAGTGGTGATAAATGCATTGCTTAAATTTTGATCCTGCAGCTCAATTTTGATCGTTAAAGGGTCGTATTCAATGCTTAATTATTCAAAATTAATAGGGAAGGGTGATTTCTGTATGGCATTCTCCCTGTAAACCCTTTGCATCACTAGAAAGTTGCTCTGATCATTGAAACTAGAAATATTTCAAATTACTGGGCTTGAGATTCCTCACTCTCTTTGGACTAATGACCCTTTAAAGGATCTATCGGCTTTTCAACCAGTAATGGCATCTTTTCACTTTCTTTCAGCTCATAATTATTTTCTGCAAGCCAAGCCAGTAACCAACTAACAGCAGTTGCACGTCTCGTCCTGCGGGGAAATAGCTCATTTATGCGATAGCCAGAAAAACCAAGTTTTATTTTCAAAAGTTGCTTGAATTCTTTTGGTATGGATCTTGTCAGATAAACAGATGCGCTTCTCTCTGAAATGATTTTTGGGGCCTCAGGGAATCTTGAGAGCCATTCTGAAGGAGTTTCTTCACTTGCTTTCCAAACACCATCATTTTTGTCTTCTGGCTCATATCTCAACCTTTCCCAAACCAATTCAGCTACAAATCTGTCAGTGACTCGATCATTCAAAATAGCTATTAGCAATTTCTTGCTTAAAGGCCAAGTTGGAATGATTGGGGAGTAGTTCAAACTTTTATGCTTAATAGAGGAGATTACAAAAAAAATATTTGTATGTTGTTCTTAAGGCTAATTGACTGATATGACTTGGCCGTGGAATTTGGACTTTAGTTATGAGTATTGCAAATTGAGTATTACTTACGAGTGTTGAGAAACAATGGTTGCGTTTGTATTGACACAGGCCTGAGGAACCTGGCCCCCCTGAGTCTGCACAGGGGGGTTTTTTATTAGAAAAAAAGACCCTAGCGAAAATCGCAGGGCCTGGGTGATGGGGAGCTTCTTTTTTAAGAGACTTGAGATTTATATGCAACCCCCCCCCCCTACAATTAGTGCTTCTTCTCAAGATAGGCTTGCAGATCCCTACAAATAGTGTTAACGGATCTTCTTGGAAATCAGATCCCCGTAATAAATGCTTTGCTCCATGGAGCTACTCACCTAGTAGCGGTATATGAATTTTGAAATTTATTCTTATACTCATACTGGATATTGAAACTTTTCATATGGAAATATATTAATTTACATTAGACAACTTTTCACAGATATTCAGTCTTATAGATTTCTTCTTATTCTTTCCTTCTTCCCCTATGTGATAATCCTTATTAAACTAATTTGTTAAACTTATTATTGCCAAAACTCTTATAGTGGAGAGTAGTCACCTATGATTTTTGAGTAAATTACATTATTAAGTGATTTAGTCGATCTATTCCTTTTTATAAATATGAATTTTCTTAATCGATTATCCGATATTGACCTAGGCTCAAGTCTTCTCTCTGCCTCTCTAGCATTAGGATTCTTTTTGTTGTTTTTAACAATTATTCGATCCATTGAGATCCCAATCAAGATCTATATTGCCAAAAGAAAAAACAGTGGTGAATCTTCCCAATCTAATCAAAAATAAGATATAAAAATTTCCCAATGAATAAGAATGATCGTTTTATTTCTGGAATTATTGGATTCGCTTGGGGTGGGATATTGATAGGTTGGTGGATCGCTTACCCCTTGGGCTACAGGACGGGCAAAGATACTTGTAATTCTGAAAACTACCACTTACAAAAAAACAATCAGTCAACAAATATTTTTTTTAAGTAGTAATTACCACCTTCTTGCCTCTCGGCTTGACACCTCGATGAGCTATAAAGGCTCTCTTCACTTTTAAATTACATGCAGTCAGAAAGCACTCTGCCAGAAATCGGTCTTATAGAGCGGGTAAGGAATTTTGCCTTTAAGAGGTGGGAGACTTTAACTGATCAACAAAAATCATTTCTTAAAAAGGGTTGGAATATAATTACTTATAAATGGAGATGGCAAATTGCATTGAATATTCCCTATTTGGCAATATTTGTTTTGGATAGAACTGTGCCATCTGTTCATGAATTCAACATGAAGCTTGTTTCATGGGGCCTGTCATATTTACCTATCCCAGAATTTATTTCAAAAATGATTGGCTGAGAAAATAATTATGCTTCTATTGATTCACTCAAGGGAAAAATTTCAATATTTTATAAGTCCTATTTCCCCCAGGGATTTCTCAAGTTTCTATTTTAGTTTTCATTCGTACTGATGGAAAAAACCAATAAAATTACACTGGGAATTATTTCCCCAATTGAGGTAATAGTATTATTTACATTCCTTGCTTGGGAATTCATACTTTGTATTGCTAATTTATTTGGATTGGCTTGGTGGGCGAAAGTCCATACTGAGAATCCATACAGTGATTATCTATTCGGTCCTTTTTTGTTTAGAGGTCAACTGGAAAATCGTTTCCAAGAGTTTCTCTTAGATATTTCCTCGGAGAATCCGAAATCAATTGAGTATGATTTCATTCGCGATTCCTTTTTTGAACCTTTAACCATATCTAATTATAAGAATATTGAGTCTTCCCCTGCTCAAAAAAACTAATCAATGTGAAGTTAATTGATAGAGCAAAAATTATTTAAATGTAAGAAATTTACCAATAACAATCCAATTGAGCTGTATAGAAAAATAGACCTATTATCCATTCTTAATAAGATTAAACTGTTTGATCTCGATTCTCCCATTAACTATTAAATTGATTTAAAATATCGAAATTAAGGAAGTCTGATTGAGCAATAATGTAGAGATTAGCTTTGATATAGATGTTACTAGCAGCACATTCTTCATTAACTTCCTAGATCTTTACTTTTCTTCTTTTAGTGGACTAATAGCTCCATCTCTAGACAAAAGAAGAACTTGCGTGAGATTTGTTATAGCGCCTGCTCCAAGCCCTTGTTCATTTAGCTTTTCAAATGTTTGGAGATAAATGACTTCGAGTTGCTCAATCAAAGTTGCTTTTATGGCTTTTATGGCTGACCGTTGATCAGCACCGTATTTCCTTGCCAATGTAAAGAGGGTGCAATTCGTTGTATTCAAGCTGTTTTTATTCGTGTAGACAATTGATCGAAGAATTTCATTAAAAAAGAGAGTAGGAATTATTCCTACTCTCTTGGGTGATCAAATAACTACTGAATTTTTTAGACCGCTTTAATTGGCCTTATAAATCAGCGTTGGAAACGTTGTGTTGGATCGTTCTTATCACGAGCATACCAGTGAAATTGGGAGACCTGGATAATTGCGATCAAGCCAAAAATGGCTGGAACGATCTGTAATCCACCTGAAGGCTTGACCAAGCCGAGATCTGATGGATGAGGAAGTTGAGTGGCGAAATGAGTTAAAAAATCCATTAATGAATTGTCTCAGCAGGGTATTTATAACCCACAAGTCCATGTTCTAGGTCAAATCTGTTGCACCTTGCAAAATGAATGTAAAATTCGTGACTTGGTCTATATCCTCAGACTCCTCTCATGAAAAGCATTCTCAAGGTTTTGAGGGTAGTAATTTGTTTTAACTATGTTCCTGGCATAGGTGGCTTATAACCACCTTGAGCCTGATCTGAACACTCAAGACTTTCTCTTGTAGAGATCCCTGTTTTGGGATTTATCCCTGAGGCCTGTTTACATAGATTCCGTTGGTCATCGCTATCAAGAACTGCATAACTGAAATCAGCACCTTCTATTTGTGATCCAGCGAAGCTGCTACCTGAAGCGATCATATTTGTTAGGACAGCATTTCGAAGATCAGTATTTTGAAAATTGACTCTGTCTGAAAGGGTGTCGGTAAGATCTACACCATTGAGATTGGAACCTTTTAAATCTGACAATGTAAGGACGGTGCCATGTAAATCCACGTCAGAAAAGTTTGCATCTCTAGCTACTGCTCCAGCGATGCTTGATTTAGAAAGATCTTGTCCGTGAAAATCAAAGCCAGTTATATCTGCTCTTACATAATTCGGCACTTCATCTCCTCCTTGAAGGGCTGCTTGCGTTGGAGCAGCAATGAAGAGACTTATTAACATTCCAATGAATGTGGCCAGAATGACTGCTCTTTTTTCATAAGTGGCCATGGGATTACCTCAAAAGGCTTTGAATTTATTTGATTATCAGCTTTTATCTCCTACCCCCACTAATTATATATAAGCATTTCTCACTTCCCTATAGCATTGCTATGACAGCGAACAAGCCTATTGTCTTTATTTTTGGAATTAGGCAATGGAGGGCCGACAAACTAAAAGGTAAACAAAACAGACACTTCTAGACGATTCCTTGACCAAGCCCTGCCAAATTACGTAAGATTCAGATCACTAAATTCTCCAACTACATGGACTTCCGAGTTCTGATCGTGCTGAGCCCGATAGTTCTATCCGTAGTATGGACTGCGTTTTGGCTTACCAGATGGGGTGTTTTCAAGTGGGACGTCCTTGGTGGTCTAAAGAACGCAGTTGACGGATAGACCTTGAATACTTGATCTAACTAATAGTTGAGATCTTTTTTAATTCAGGCTTCCAACTTCACTTCACTTTCTTTTGAAAGGGAAGTGATTTTTTCTTCTAAAAAAAATAAGAACTTAGTCAAGTCTTTGTTGCTTTACGACTTTTAAATGACTGATTTGTGAATTTTCTATGCTTTAATTTTTTCAGTTAAGAAATATTATATGAAGATTTCCAAGTTAATTATGTTAATAATTTTTCTTTATCCAATGCCTGCCAGATCAGGATTAGATGAATTTACTGTTTTGGATAAAATAGAAGAGTGGATAATTGAAAGGAAAATTGATTCGGAAACTCAAGAACAATATTGCAGAGCATCGATACCCAACTTTTATTCATGGTTTGGCGATCGTATACGTTTAAATCCAAATGGAGAAACAGTAATTCCAACTGAATTTATTCATTTACCATATCCTAAAACTACTGTTCTTAACAAGGTAAAGGAAGCTTTAAAGCTTTGTCGGTCAAGCCTTATATATCAATCTCAGAATTCGATTTAATTAGCTTAAATAAACTCTCTGATTAATAATAAATTAAGTAAATTAATCGCAAAGTATTCCTGTTAATGTAACAGATCTAAATTCAATTCCATCAATAGTTTTCCAAGGATTTTTTGAATATTCTGCAAACTTGACTTCTTTGAAGCCTAGATTTTTAAAGTCTCTTAGGAATAGATCCTCTTGCCACGCTCCCCTAATACAACCACTCCAAAGGTCTGGATTATTCCTCAGCGATAGTGGCACTTCAAAGTTTGAGATTATGTCACTGATTGTAACCCTTCCTTTTGGTTTTAAAACTCTTTTAATGTTTTCTAAAAGTATCTTTCTGCTTGAATAATTAACTAGATTTAGTACACAATTGCTTAAAACAACATCTACACTAGAATCTGGAATTAATGGCTTTCCGTCTTCTTGGATTGCATTTGTATCCTCTATTGAACCTTTTTTAAAGCTGAAATTTTTATAACCAATATTTTGAGCTACTAGTTCAGAGGCATTATTTGCAATTTCAAGCATTGTTGTATTTCGATCTACACCAATAACGCTTCCATTTTTTCCTACTATTTGTGCACAAATAAAGGCGTTCTTCCCTGTACCACTTCCAAGGTCAAGAATGTCATCATTTAATCTTACCCATTTGGTTGGATCACCACATCCGTAGTCCTTATCAATGACCTCATCTGGAATCGCTTTTAAGAGTTTTGTATCAAATTCAATCGGAGAGCAAAGACATGGTTCCTTTGCATGGGCAGCAGCTCTATATCTTGCGTCCACTGCTTTTGTTTGATCTATCTCAACTTGATCATCCTTATTAGGATTTGATGAATTACTGCAGCAATTGCTCATTATATGAGAAATTAGTATAGCCAAATTATATAAGTATCATAAACCTAGGCTTTAAGGCTTGGTTTGTGATTATTCGCAGCCAATGAATACTAATTTCTTCTTTCTTACTGTTGTAATTTTATTGTTTGTTTTAATTTACTATTTCTGCTTTAAAGATAAGATCAAATTAAAGAATAAATCATCGAATATACAGATGAATATATGGATGAAAATGACTAAAGATCAAAGAAAAGAACAGGATGAACTTCAAAAGTCTCAAACTATGTTTAGAAAAAAACTCTTAATTAAAAAGATCCGAGAAGAATATAAAGAAGTTAGTAAATTAAGAAATAAAAAAGGAAGGGAACCATTCCTCCCTTTGAAATAATATTCCATTAACCAATTATTAGGTCTTATTGAAAAATGAGGTGGCCTCCAAATAAAGCTTGGACAAGCAAACAATCAATAAAGGGGTATAGACATTTCGTTGCTATTAATTATGGAGGAAAATCCAAAGAACGATGGATCTCATTGGTCGCGGTATTAGATGGCAATGCAAAAATTCGTGTTTCTTGGGAAGAGTTAAAAGACTCTTCTCTTTGGGAAAGTGGTTGGGCACAATTACCTAAAGATGAAGCTATGAGTCGCGACGAAAATTATGAAGTCAAATTAAAAGCAAAAGATTTGTCTGAATCAGTATGCTCTCACCCATCTGAAGACTCTGGATTAAGGGTACCAATAGAGACTTCAAAAGTAAGACCTTGGTTTGATCTTTAAAAATTCAATTGGTTTAACCTAGCCTTTATTAATTTTCAAAAGTTAAGCCCAATTTCTAACATCCATAATTTTAAATCAAAACAAAATTTTGATTAAATCAATCTTTTATGTTTTTAACCTACCGTAATTTAATAATTGCGCTATCAATAGAATGATTTACTAACTTTATGCAGGAAAATCCTTGGGCGACATCAATAGAGGCCAGTAATTTTCTAGGAGTAAGTGAAAATACTTTAGAGCTGTGGAGAGAGATTGGCTACTTGAAGCCTGGAACTCATTGGAGAAGTGCGCCAATTTCTCAGGTATCGCCCTGGCGACCTGAAGTTATTTACCATTTAAGATGGTGTAAAGAGGAAATGGAATATTGGAGATCTCACGATGCACGAATCGTTGAGATTGCAGCATAAATTTAGTTCTAAGCTGTCTAGTATTACTATTACTTCCTAGAGAAGTTTTTTCGGGCCAAGCTAATTAATTTTGAATTAAGCTATTAGTCTTTCCCCTTGGCAATTTTCTATAGAAGCTTTTAAAATAGGATATATTTGAACCATCTGACAGTATTTAGCTGTTT
>CACIRS010000017.1 GCA_902589115.1 uncultured Prochlorococcus sp. | reverse complement strand
TAACCTTTATGAACCATGCGTCAAACAGAGCATTGCGAGAAATTGTTTATAAGGCATATATAAGTAAAGCAAGCACCGGAAAACTTAGTAATCAAAAAATAATCGAAGAAATTCTTACTCTTAGGAATAAACAAGCCAATCGAATTGGATATAACAATTGGGCGAAACTAAGTCTTGCAAAAAAAATGGCAAAGGATGTTGAATCTGTAGAGCATCTGCTTGAAGAACTACGCTTAGCTGCCTTACCAGCGGCAGAAAAAGAGCTTAAGGAGATGCAAGAATGTGCTGCAAAATGTGGGGCCCCTGAATCTTTAGGTTTATCTCCTTGGGATATATATTATTGGGCAGAACAGCTTAAGAAAGAAAAATATAATCTGAATCAAGAATTTCTTCGGCCTTGGTTCCCACTTCCACAAGTACTTCAAGGCCTATTCAATCTTTGCAACAAACTGTTCGACATAAATATAGAAGCGGCAGACGGAGAAGCTCCTATATGGCATGAGGATGTTCGATTCTTTAAGGTAATTGATCATGACCAGTCGGTAATAGCTTATTTCTTTCTTGACCCATATAGCCGTCCTTCTACCAAAAGAGGAGGTGCTTGGATGGATGAATGCTTAACGAGACAAAAACATATAAACGGAGAGACCACTCTTCCCGTCGCATACCTAATTTGTAATCAAACCCCCCCGATAGATGAGACACCTAGTTTAATGAGCTTCGATGAAGTGGAGACGTTATTCCATGAGTTTGGCCACGGATTACAACACATGCTTACTAAAGTCAATTACCCACAAGCAGCTGGTATTAACAATGTGGAATGGGATGCAGTAGAACTACCAAGTCAATTCATGGAGAACTGGTGCATAAATCGATCAACATTATTCGACATCGCTAAACACTGGAAAACAGGAGCGCCACTACCAGAGGAAGAATTCAAGAAATTAAAAGCAAGTCGTACTTTTAATTCAGGTCTATCAACTCTTAGACAGGTTCACTTCGCACTTACAGATTTAAAGCTACATTCTGACTGGGACAGCTCAATCGACAAAACTCCAGATGAGCTACGAAGAGAGATCGCTAAGCAAACAACAGTCCTCCCTCCAATTCAAGAAGATCAATTTTTATGTTCTTTTAGCCATATATTTGCTGGAGGATATTCTGCTGGGTATTACTCATATAAATGGTCTGAAGTTTTAAGTGCAGATGCATTTTCAGCTTTTGAAGAGGAAGGTTTAAATAATGAGGCAAAAATAAAATCTACAGGTAGGCGTTTTCGTGAAACAGTACTAAGCCTTGGTGGAAGTATGTCACCGACAAAAGTGTTTAAACTGTTTAGAGGAAGGGCTGCTAAAACGGATGCATTAATAAGACACTCTGGACTTCTAACTAACTAATCATCAGAAAGAATTTTTTCTTTAATAGCTCTTATTGCTACTGGATGAGAAATCAATTCCTTATGTGTCCAAACAGGTAATGAATGAGTCGAGCCTATTGGAAGAACAGCTTTCCAACCAGGTAAAACCATTAAATCACTACGACAAAAGAAACTGTCACACTTGATTTCTTGCAAAGCTGACAAATCATGATTTAAATCTCTCAAAAGATCGCTACCGATCTTCATATCCGCGATTCCTGCGAAACAAAATCGCGGAACAAACTGTGCCGTAAAGGTTCCCTGGTGAGGGCACCCAATACTTATAAATCTATTAGTACGTCGAAACCCGTAAAAGTTTTGAAGCCAGATTCTTCCAATAACTCCGCCCATTGAGAAACCTAATAAATCTATAGTTGTACTTGATCCAAATCTCTCCAAAATATAGGCGTTAAGTTGTTTAGCCAGAAGCTTTAGCGAAGTTCTGCCACATTGATGAGGCAAAAAAGGAACGTAAATCAAAAGATCGTTTTGCTCTAGAGAGTAAATCAAGTTTCTAAATAGATTTGGCGTATTCCATAACCCATGAACTAAAACCAAAGGGCGTTTAGGATGCAGCATCAGTGCAACTCAAGTTGGACAGAAGCGACTTCTCTCAACTTCTACAACACCAGAAAAACCTGCAACAGGTGCATTGCATTTTCTTAGTTTTACCTGCATAGGAATAGCTCCATATATAGATTCCAGCTCATTAAGGATTCGTTCACTAAAATGCTCGATCGTCAAACATTTACATTGAAATGCCAACTCTTGTAGCTGACTAATTGCAAGACTGTAATCCGCAGTCAATTTCAAATCATCCTTTATTGCGGCATGATCCAAATCCAACCATAAACTAAAATCAAGCAAAAATTTTTGACCCAATAGTTGCTCTTGATCAAGTACACCTACATGCGACCAGAGAGCGATATCTCTAACATGTATAGCACCAGAAGATAGATAATTGGTCAAATCGGCAAATCTTTATGGGTAAAGTTTCTTTCGCCAGAAGCAAAGTCGGCAGCAATATGACCATCCCCATGCAAACGATACCTATAAGTTACCAATCCTTCTAGACCCACGGGTCCCCGAGGAGGCAAAGTCTGAGTACTGATACCAACCTCAGCTCCAAAGCCATACCGAAATCCATCAGCAAATCGAGTAGAACAATTATGAAAAACACCTGAACTATCAACAGCATTTAAAAACTTATCAGCTCTTTCTTTGTTTTTAGTAACTATTGCCTCGGTATGCCGTGATCCATAAAGATTAATATGGTGCAATGCTTCTTCTAAGGACGAAACAACTTTCACTGACAAAATGAGATCAAGGTATTCCTGCGCCCAATCACTATCACTTGCAGCATCAGGAATTCCAAATGCCTGACTTTTCTCATCACCTAGCAATTTTACACCTCTTTGCTGAAAAGTAGGTATAGCTTTGGCCAAGAACTCACTAGCAATCTCTTCATGCACGAGTAAGGTTTCAATTGCATTACAAGCAGCGGAATATTGAGTTTTACTATCAATAGAAATGCTTAAAGCCTGAGCCAAATCTGCCGCAGAATCAATATAAAGATGGCAAACGCCATCAGCGTGGCCTAGCACTGGAATGCGAGTATTATCTTGGATAAAACGAACCAATGCATTACTTCCCCTTGGGATTATTAAATCAACCAATCCATCCAAACGCAAAAGAGATAGACTTTCTTGGCGAGTAGTAAGTAGATCTAAAGATTTTGATGAAACTTTGGTAGAAGAAAGGCCATGTTTAAGCACGCTCATAATTGACTCATTCGTACATCTTGCTTCGCTCCCCCCTTTCAATATCGCGCCATTTCCAGATCGTATGGCAAGTGATGCAATCTGAATTAGAGCATCTGGTCTTGCCTCAAAGATTACTCCTAACACACCTAAAGGTACAGTAACTCTTTCTAACGAAAGGCCATCAGCCAATTCACGATGCAATTGTCTAATACCTAGTGGATCTGGTAAAAAGGCAACTTTTTGAATACCTTTAATCGCCTCTTCTAATTTGGCTTCATCTAACTTAAGTCGAGCTACAAGAGCCTTACTCAAACCTTCAGAAGCAGAACGTTCAAGATCCTCTCTATTTGCAGTAACAATATCTTGTGCGTGTGATGCTAAAGAATCAGCCATTGTCATCAAAGCACTGCACCGCTCTGCATTATTAATTTGTCCTAAAGCCTTAGAGGCCAAGCGAACAGTATTGGCACGCTGTACCAAATCCTCTGAAGGCTCTGAAACTTCGAATGATTTATTCATGGAAAGCATTCATCATCGAGAAATCTTTTTCCTTGATTGGCCCACTTGAATTTCTAAATTGTTTAAAAGCCAAGCGAGCTGCTCCTATAGAACATAAAAATACATCATTTTCTGTCCCTTTTAAATGGTGGCTCCATTCATTACAAAGCAACTTACACTTCTTAGCTTCTCCTATTACAACATTTCTCCCCAATCTTGGTTCCAACCAATCAGCCAAGGGAACATCAATCCAACCTGACATCTCATAAGAATTTCTCACTATTCTTTTTTCTGCATCTATTTGTCCAGATAGACAAACACCAATAAAACCTGCTGAATGTTTTGAGTCAATCGAGGCAATTAAGTCGCATAGCAAAATTGTAATCAAACCAGGCATTGGGGGGTAAGAGAGTTGTAATCTTTGAGAGGACAGCAAATTTCCTTGATCATTGAGTCTAGTGGCATGAATAGACACTTGATTAATATGTACTCCTATAAATTCGCAATAACTAGTCACCTATCTAAAAACGTAAAAGCATTTGTATTTGACTCTGCCACGTACCGTTATTGTCTACTGCACCTAGCACTCCAATACTCGGATTAAACTGATAAGTAAGTGTTCCCTGTGGAGGAATATCTTGACGATTAGGAGTAGCTTGTAATGAAAAATTTAATTTATCAGTTAAATCAACTCCCATTTCAGTAATCCATGCTTGTTGAGAGAGGAACTCACCAGAAGATTCTTCTGTATTTGTAGATTGTGTATTAGAACTTTTATTAGTTGCTTTAGGACTGGTAACTTGGGCTCTATATATTGACAATTGAATTCTTTCACTAAACGCACCTGTAATACTTCCCAATACTGGAGATACGAAAGATTTACTTAATACATTAGCTAAAACTTCTCTTTCCCCACCTCCAAGTAGTCTTGATAAAGAGTTGCCACCGATTAAGTTCAGCAATTCGCTTCGAGGTAAAGGGGGAGTACTTTGTAATTGAAAATTATCTGCAAGCCTGTCAGCCGGTCCGATTGCTGTTACTTCCACTTTCACGAAACGAGACCCGCCTATCCCAAAGGCACCTGCGCCATTAGTTGCAAAATCATTCGACGATGAAAGCATGCTTGCATCTCTAACAGTATCTGGAACTCGACTAGTCATTTTTACGTCTACGAAAGGAATTAATCCCATCGAAGGTGTAAATATAGCCACATTTGGTTCTCTTCTATCTAAAGCAAAAGTAGTAGTAAAAAGATTAACTCTTCCATTAGTTAATCTAACTAGTCCTGAGGCAGTTAGATTTTGATCAAATGAGCCATTAAGCCTAAGAATTCCTGTAGTATTAAAATTCGCCAAAGGCTGTGAACTAATACGTAAATCAGGTCCCAATCTAAGTCTAAGGCTATCAAAGCTAATAGCAGAAAATCTCTTAGGAATTGCTTCGCTCAACATCTTACTAGCAGGAGCTTCGGAGTCCTGTAAGAATAAAACAAGTGGATTTTTTAAGTCCCATTTTTCCTCAGGAAATTTAGCAATTTGTACTTGTTCTTCTGTCCCAAAATTTCTTTTATTTGTGTTACCTATTTTCCTGACAAGACTTTTCCTTTGAGGGGAGACAAATCCTTCTTTAATAGTTACTTGACCACTAATAATAGGTGTTAACAAAGCCCCCTTTAATATTAGTTTAGAATCTAGCTTAACTGCAGCATTTGGGAGTTTAATTGGCACTTCACTCATATTTAATTTCAAGGGTCTTTTCTCATCCGAACTTTGCCTAAACAAAGAAATTGATCCATTACTATTAATAAAACCCTTTTCCCCTACCTTTGCTTTCATATAAAGAACTTCAAGACGATTAAAGTCAAACAACATTGAAGCATTTAAGTGATTTACATTCTTATCGACTACATCGAATGAGCCTTCCTGTATTACTAAGAATCCATTTGCTACTGGCTTATTAATTGTTCCTCTTATTAACATCCTTAAATCAGCAGTTCCGCTCTTCCAAAAAATGTTCCCATTAGACAATCCTTGTAGAAATCTAATGCCACTACCATGACTTTCAACTCGCAAGTCAAGCGGAAGTTCAGAAGATATTGGTACCTGCCCCTTCATAAAAATAGAGTCAGTAGATTTCGAACTCTTCAAAGAAATATCTGTTTTGATTAACGACTCTCTTAAAGAGATATTTCCGCGACCTAATACAATATCTTCATCCGCCAAGCGAGCATTATTAAGGACTAGGTCAGCCGTTAGTTCTGGCGAGTTCTTTCCTAAACGATATTTACCAGTAAAACCAAACATCCCACTAAGAGAAGAAGGAACTGGAATCACTAAAGACAGTAAAGAAAAAGGGACGTTAATAATAGAAAAATGGCCAAAACCTCCTTTTAAAGGTCCTTTCAATGTTGCAACTAAAGGTTCTCTTTGAATACCGACTTGCTCTTTCTTCCCAGCAGGCCAAAGATTGCCAGTGAGTTTCATGTCTAAATTAAGATTCTCAAGGTTGGGGCCATTTAGTTTTATTTGAGCATCAACTAAACCCTCCAAATCATCTGGATCCAATAACTTGCCTTTTCGATTAAGTTGGAAACTTTCCCTAAGCGAAGCACGCGAACTATCCAAAGCCTTTAATTGGCCATCAATTGATCCTCCAAAAGATTCCAAGACAAGTTCGCCAAAATCTTTTGGATCGCCAGTTGAGGGAGAGGTTTTTAATTGAACCTTAGGGATACTCATAGCTGTATTGGCTAGCCAACGAGCACTTACCTGCTTTGCATCAACTACAGCAGATAGACGTCCGCCTTTAATACCATCTAAATTAATTTTTACCTTGCCTTTGTTTGAAGGGAAAACTTCTCCGCTAATAGAATATTTATCATTATGGAAATCACCTTTTAATTTTGCCTTAGCTAGTCTTAAACCCATTAAGCGCGGATATCGCATAGATATTTCACCATTAATTGAAAATGGATTCAGTTGAATAACTCCTTTGCCATCTAGACCTCCAAAAACGCGCTTAAAACTTTTCCCTGGTGGGATAGCTACTTCAACTCTGTCTAATCGGAGATTATTTGCATTCCAAAAGTATCCCTCAGATGTCCCTTCCAAAGAAACTTCGCCGCCCAACCTTTTAAAAAGCAAATTATCTAGTGACCAATTATCTGAAAATCGTGCTTTTAGGCTACTTGGAACAGCTGCACCCATTGAAGACATTTCTAAGATACCTCCACTGCCTATCTGACCAAGGAATTCTCCATTCCATTCCTCCTGTAAGCGAACTCCGCTAATTTGAGGGTTAACAACACCAATAGAAAGTTTTGTTTTTTAAAGAAGATAATGGTCCTTGAACTTGCCCCTCAGCCGACAGAATCCCTGAGATAGATTGACCTATAAGAGCCCCTATTCGATTCAGAGGGAAAGAATCCAGTCCAAGATCAACCATCAATTCCCCACTAGAAATACCTCTTTTCTCAAAAATCAAAGGCAAGTCAGCTTGAGCTTTCAATTTCGATGTTTTTACATCTTGCAAACCTAAAGAACTAGATATTGATAAATTCAACTTATTTGTTCTATCAAGAGGAAGTTGACTTGAAAAGGAAGCCACCCATGGGCCATAATTCCATTTAGTAATTGGAACTGTTAAAAGGTTATGCTTACAACTAACTATAAATTTATCTGTAGAGAGTGGGTTACTGAAAGAAGGTCCATTTAAGGAAAAATTATCAACTTTAATGTCACCCTTGCAATCAACTATACCCTCATTTATTCCAAACTTAATATCGCCATTTATTTCACCATTTGCTTGGAAACTTGTATTCAAAGGAAAAATTCTTTGAAGTGGATAAACTTTTAATTTCTTCATAAAAACTTGCATGTTTATATCAAGGCTATTAAGGCGAGCATTACCTTTTAGAGATAATTCCCCTTTACCAGGAAAGTCAATATTTAGATTGCTATAAACCTTTTTTTGAGCCAACTTTAAAAAAATATTACCTGTAGCAGATACATCAAGAGCTTCCGACTCCAAGATAACTTTTGCAGGCTTATCTAATAAAATCTTTAAGTCAACCCTTGGTAGAGAAGTTGTATTCTTAGGAGGCAGAACCCAATATTTCCCCTCGTTATTCGGGCGCAAAGTAATCTGAGCACCTTTAGGATTAATAATTGCAATTGGCCTCCAATTTAGCAAACTTGATATTGGGGCAATCTTTATAATTAAAGATGAAAACTTAGCTGTGGATTTATCTTGAAAACCAGTAAGCACCTTGGTTTGACCAAGAGCAATGCCCCAAGGCCTTAATCCTTGATAAGAACCTATTTTTATAGGATGGCCAAGGGGTTTAGAAAGTGATTCCTCAATAAAAAGTCGCTTAGTCTCAAAAGTTTTCTCTATAAAACGATCAATAATTATCAAAGAAACTCCGCCTAGCAGTAAAACGGCACATCCAGCAAGGGGCCATCGTATTCTTTGTAAAGATCTAATCTTTGCTCCCATTACCTTTTCTAACCTATAAGGGAGTAGACAAACTATAAGGACATAACACGACGTTCACCAGCCCATGTCTATTGAAAACTTTCTACAAGAGTCGGTCGGTTGGCTTTCATGGGCAGGACTGGTATTGATTGCTCTCACACTAATTGGCTTTATTTTTAATTGGGGAATCAAATTTAGGCTTGTAGGCGTAACTGTTTTCACACTTCTACTAGCAGGCAGTTCTTGGGCATTTTCTGCTAGTTATACACCACCAGTAGTAATCGAAGGAGCAAAATATGCCCCAATTGTCTATGACAATGGCTATGACCTTCTTGTAGCCCAAGCCCTTGATGATTTTCCTGAAGAGGCAATCAATCCGACACTTCAGCAGATTGCAGGAAATATAAAAGGTGGAGGAAGAAACGGAGCTTTAGTTCATGTAAGGCTTCGAAAACTTGAATCTGGGGGAGATGGCGTTAGCAAGCCCAAAATCCTAGGAGAAGTAATAAGGGATACTGGGCAAAACATCACAATTGATTCGAAGAATTCCACAGATGCAGAATGAACAAAAGCTTGAAAAAATACCCATACATTTTGAGGCGGAATACAAAAGACTCCTTTCATTAGGTATAGATACGTGGCAAAAGCTATTTTCTCTTCAAGAGGAAGATCTAATAAGAATTTCTCAATCTAGCCTTGTGAGTTCAAGGAATCTTAAAAAGCTAAAAGGGATGTCAACATTTATATGTGAACTCAAATTTTGCCAAGCAGATGCTGCTTTATTACTACATTCTGGAATTGGGTCAATAGATGCATTAGCAAAATCCACTCCTCAACAAATTGTTAATCAGACTGGAAGGCTTGCTAGAAGTCTAAATCTTACTAAAGAATCTCTTGTAGATCTAAGAAAGGCAAGTTCTTGGATAAAGGTTGCTATTGATAGTCGAATTCGAAACTGACCTAAGACATGCCCAATCAAAGGGACTTAGGTTTCAAATGTATGAAGTAATGGAGTTATAAGCTATGCAATATATAAAAGCCCTACTAGTTCTCTTTCTCGTTACTACGCATGGAGTAAAAGCTCAATCAACACTCCTTGAAAGTGTAAAAAGAAATCCGAAAGAGGCAATTGCTTTATGTAAACACTTCAAGTCACTGAATTCCCAGGGAATTTCGGCAAGTTCAGAAGAATCCATTCAAGAGATCTCTAAAAAAAGAAATTTAAATGCAACAGATGCTGAAATTTTATCTATATATGTAATCGGGTTGCATTGCCCAGATGTCTCCTAAAAAATTAGTTGATATTCGGCCAGTGAGCTGTTGTGATAAAACACTTGTCCTAAAAGATGGAGTAAAGCTCGTCTCAAGGGTTTGGTATCCAAATGAAGGTGGGCCCTGGCCTGCTCTTCTCATGAGGCAGCCATATGGTCGGGCAATTGCATCAACAGTGACCTATCTTCACCCTGAATGGTGGGCTAGCAATGGTTATTTAGTAGTTGTACAAGATGTTAGAGGCCAAGGAGACTCAGAAGGAAGCTTTCAAGGCTTTATTCAAGAAGCATCTGATACCAGCGAAACTCATTCATGGGTAAGGTCAATCCCTGAATGCAATGGTCGTTTGGGTACTTATGGATTTTCATATCAAGGCCTTACACAACTGCTGGCAGAACCAGGTTCAATCCCTCCAGATTGTCTTGCCCCGGCGATGACAGGACTGGATGAGCATTCCCATTGGAGTTGCGATGGAGGCGCCTACTGGTGGCATTTGGGGCTGTCTTGGGGTCTGCAATTAGCTTGCTTGAAGGCCAAACGTCAAAAGAATTGGGATGATTGGGAAAAAATTCGCCGAAGCCTAGAAGACGAAAGTTTTCTCAGCGTTGGGCCAGATTTATTAAGAAGTTATGACCCTGAAGGGATGGCTTTTAAATGGCTACACAGCTCTAATCAAAGGGAATCAGACTGGCTAATTCATCAACCATTAAAAACATGGCTTGCCAAACCAATGTTACTAATAGGTGGATGGTGGGATCCTCATTTGAAGGGAGTACTGGATATCTATAAAAGATCTATAAGTGCTGGAGGCAATCCAGAATTACATATTGGACCAGCGAGTCATTTGCATTGGTGGGAAAACGTTCAAAGGCTGCATTTAAATTTCTTTAATTACCATCTTAAAAATTCATTGTCTAAAAAAGAAAAGCAATTTCCAAAACATATTGTTTGGAATGTGACTACAAAGAAATGGTACCAATTTGAACCTAATCAAACAAAAGCAAAAGAGAATGGATGGAAGCTAATAAGCAGTGGGTCGGCTTGTTTAGAAACTAATAATGGTCTACTTGCTGACAGTCAACCTGGAAAAGGAACAGTTGTTTTGGTGCATGACCCATGGAGACCGGTCCCATCAAAAGGTGGGCACCTGGGGCCCTCTCCTGGACTAATAGATAGATCTTCTATTGACTCCCGTTCAGATGTAGTAACTTTTACAACTGACCCTTTAAAAAAATCAATAACGCTAGAAGGAATTCCAATCCTTAATCTTAAAGTTTCAGCAGATAAAGAAGGTTTTGATATATGCGTTGCCCTTTCAAAGGTTAGTCCAGACAAAAAAAACAGTACTCAGATATCAACTGGTTTCCTTAGAGTTTTAGGAACTGAAGCATTAGAAAACCTTCAGAGAGAGGTGATATTGCAACCAATTTATCTAGACCTTTCTGCAAAGGAGCATTTAAGACTTTCGATTGCTGGATCAGCATGGCCTGCAATAGGAATCAACCCAGGGAGCGCACTTCATCCTTGTGGAGCGCCTAGTGCACATTGTGAAATCGTGACGATAAGAATGCAGCTAGAAGACTCAAAACTTCATCTTGAATCTTTGATTTCAAGCAAAGACTTACAAGAAGCCCTCCTATGAGCCTAAGCTCAAAACTTAAATAGCTTTTCTGATATGTCCACCAGTGTTGTATTTGACTGGATGACAGAAGAGGGGCATAAGCTTGCCGAGTGCAAGCACGATGATCCGCTATCGATTCTTGGCCCTCAGCCTTATGAAGGCAAATGGATAGTGCGCATATGGATGCCAGATGCAAGCTCGGTGGAGATTATTACTAATGGCATTAAGACTCTTTTAGAGACCCCTAATCATCCCTGGCTATTCGAAAAGCTACTCTCAGAAAATCCTGGTAATAATTACAAGATTAAAGTTAATAGAGGAGATATTGAACACGAACAATTTGATCCCTGGGCATTTAGAGACGAATGGATGGGGGAAGTAGATCGTCATCTATTCGCAGAGGGAAATCATCACCATATATGGCGTCGGATGGGAGCTCACCTAATAGAAAACAATAGAATTGAAGGAGTAATGTTTTGCGTCTGGGCACCGCATGCTCGCAGCATTTCAGTAATTGGCGATCTCAATTCTTGGGATGGCAGACACCATCCAATGCAAAAAAGAGAAGGTGGCATATGGGAACTCTTTATACCAGGATTCAAAAATGGAGATCTATACAAATATGAAATCAGGACTCAAGAGGGTCATTGTTATCAAAAAGCAGACCCATATGGTTTCCAACATGAAATAAGACCTGCGACTAGTTCATTAATAACAAAGCTAGACGATTATGAATGGAAAGATACAAAGTGGATGAAAGATAGAGACAGCAAAAATCCTATTAATGAGCCAATCTCAGTTTATGAAATGCATCTAGGCAGCTGGATGCATTCATCAAATGATACTCCTTTTATAGAAAGTAATGGAAAAGAAAGGAAAGCCGTCCCTGCAGCAGATATGAAGCCAGGTGCGAGACTTTTAACCTATTCAGAACTATCAAAAAAATTAATACCTTATGTTAAAGAAAGAGGATTTACTCATATTGAATTAATGCCAATATCGGAACATCCTTTTGATGGTTCCTGGGGTTATCAAGTTACAGGATGGTATGCACCTACTAGTCGTTATGGTACACCAAATGAATTCCGTTCATTTGTAGATAATTGCCATGCCGAAGGTATAGGAGTGATTCTGGATTGGGTGCCAGGACATTTTCCAAAAGATATGCATGGACTTGCATTCTTTGATGGGACACATCTTTATGAACATTCAGATCCTCGAATAGGTGAACATAAGGAATGGGGAACACTTATATTTAATTACAGTAGAAATGAAGTAAGAAATTTCCTTGTTGCGAATTTAGTTTATTGGTTTGAACAGTTTCATATTGATGGAATACGTGTAGATGCAGTTGCATCGATGCTTTATAGAGATTACTTGAGGCCAGATGGAGAATGGTTACCAAACGAAAATGGAGGGAGAGAAAATACTGAAGCAGTCCGTTTCCTTCAACAAGCCAATCACGTTCTTTTTGAACATTTTCCAGGAGCATTATCCATTGCAGAAGAATCAACAACTTGGCCTATGGTGACTCAGCCAACAGATATTGGAGGATTAGGATTCAACCTTAAATGGAACATGGGTTGGATGCATGACATGCTTGATTATTTTGAGCTAGACCCTTGGTTTAGACAGTTTAATCAAAACAATATTACATTCTCTATTTGGTACAACTACACAGAAAATTTCATGCTTGCCTTAAGTCATGATGAAGTAGTTCATGGAAAAAGTCATCTACTCCACAAAATGCCTGGAGATGATTGGCAAAAATATGCGAATACAAGAGCTTTATTAGCATATATGTGGACACATCCTGGGAAGAAAACAATATTTATGGGCATGGAGTTTGGACAACGCCAAGAATGGAACGTTTGGGATGATCTTCAATGGGAACTTCTAAATTTTGAACCTCATAAATCGATTCAAAGACTTGTAGATGATTTAAACAAACTCTATAAATCAGAACCTGCTTTATGGAAAGACGATTTTGATCAATATGGCTTCCAATGGATCGATTGTACAGACAATAAAAATTCAGTAATTAGCTTTATGCGAAGAGAAAATACTGGAGGATCTTGGCTAATTGTTATTGCGAATTTCACACCTGAAAGTCATTCCAATTACAGGATAGGTGTTCCTAAAAAGGGTTATTACCAGGAAATCTTTAATACTGATGCAAACATTTATGGGGGAAGTAATCTTGGGAATATGGGTGGCAAGTATTCAGATAATTGGGGAATGCATGGTTATGAAGATTCTCTTGAACTCTGTCTTCCTCCTTTGAGTGTGCTGATATTTCGTTTTGATCCCAAAAAAAGCCTTTCTCCCAAGCAAAAATGACAAAAGGTGTGTTGATCTGCGGCGAAAGCCAAAGTATTTTGCCTAATGTGATCAGCCTCAAGTAAGTTTCCCGCGTATTGATGACTTCTTGATGAGCGATTCCCTACCCCTATTGCTCCGCGCTGCACGTGGCGAAACAGTAGAAAGAACTCCTGTTTGGATGATGCGCCAAGCAGGAAGATATATGAAGGTTTATAGAGAACTCAGAGACCGTCATCCCAGTTTTAGGGAACGATCAGAAAACCCTGATTTGTCTTATGAAATCTCAATGCAGCCCTTTAAGGCGTTTAAACCTGATGGAGTGATACTTTTCTCAGATATCCTTACACCTCTTCCAGGTATGGGGATCGACTTTGACATTGTTGAAAGCAAAGGGCCTTTAATTCAAGATCCTATTCGCAATATCAATCAAATTAATAATCTACAAAAGTTAGAACCAAATGATTCCATGCCTTTTGTAGGTGAAGTATTAACTCGTCTTAGGCAAAGTGTAGGGAATCAAGCAGCAGTGCTGGGCTTTGTAGGAGCTCCATGGACTCTGGCTGCTTATGTAGTTGAAGGGAAAAGCAGTAAAAATTATGCAGTAATTAAAGCAATGGCTTTTCAAGAGCCCGAACTTTTGCACAAATTACTAGATCATTTTGCTGAATCTATAGCAATTTATTTACGCTATCAAATTGATTCAGGTGCCCAAGTGGTTCAAATGTTTGATTCATGGGCAGGTCAATTAAGTCCAATTGACTATGACTTATTTGCAGCCCCTTACCAAAAGAAAGTAGTTCAACTATTAAAGGAGACACATCCAGAAACCCCCATAATCCTCTACATATCAGGTAGCGCTGGAGTACTTGAAAGGATGGCTCACACTGGCGTTGACATTGTTTCTCTTGATTGGACTGTTGATATAGAGGATGGATGTAAACGACTTCCTAAAGATGTAGGAATTCAAGGAAATGTTGACCCTGGACTTTTATTTGGAACGCCTGAAATCATTCGTTCAAGAATCATTGATACTGTCAAGAAAGCCAATGGAAGAAAACATATCTTAAATCTTGGGCATGGAATACTTCCTGGGACCCCTGAAGACAATGCAAGAGTTTTCTTTGAAGTAGGAAAGTCAGTAAATGAATTAATCGGATCTATATCTTGATAAATAATCGAATATTAATAACTGGAGCGAGTGGCTGTGTTGGCCAATACATAGTTGCTTGGTTGTTAGAAAATTCAGATGCTGAATTACTTTTATTAATAAGAGACCCCAAAAAACTAACGGCAATACCACTAGACCATCCAAAAATCAAACTACTTATTGGAGATCTAAGAGAGATCTCCAATTTTGCTAATGAGCTAACAGAAGTCAATAGAGTTATCCACACTGCAACAGCATGGGGTGACCCTCAAAGGGCTCAAGAAGTAAATGTAGTTGCAGTCAAAAAACTATTAGATTTATTAAACCCATTAATCATTGAGCAAATAATCTATTTTTCCACAGCAAGTATCTTAGATAAAGAACTAAAACCATTACAAGAAGCTTTTACATATGGAACAGAGTATATACAAACCAAAGCTACATGTTTAAAACAACTTGAGAAACATTCATTAGCGGAGAAAATCGTTGCAGTTTTTCCTACACTTGTTTTTGGAGGAAAGGTCAATGGTAATAGTTCTTTCCCTACAAGCTATTTAACTCAAGGTCTTACAGAAGCACTTAAATGGATATGGATTGCACGCTGGCTAAAAATCGATTCTAATTTTCACTTTATTCATGCTGCAGACATCGCATATATTTGCGGACATTTAGCCACAAACATTCATGTACCTAATCAAAGAGTGGGGGAAAGTCCTCTTAAGAAAATAGTCATGGCTCAACAGTCTGTTTCAATTAATCAAACTATTAATAGTTTAAGGAAATGGAGTGGACTTAGAAAAACTCCTCAAGTATCTCTTCCAAGCCTCCTAATTCAATTGCTCATCAGAATCCTTCCTATAGAAATCAATGCCTGGGATTTATTCAGTATTAAGCAAAGACATTTTGTTCATAACCCTATAACCAACCCTGAAGGTCTAGGAGAAACCAGTTATGCAAAAACTCTGGAAGAGATCTTTGATACATCAGGCTTACCAAAACATTCCAGACGAAGAAGATAAGATAAAGTAGTATCAGTAATGAAAAGACCAATGTTTTCAATGATTCGATCTATTGCAGCTGCATTTAGTGCTCTATTCCTACTTCTTGCAGTGAGCGTAACTTCAGTCCAAGCATCAACAGTCGAAGTCAAGCTTGGAACAGATGCAGGGATGCTGGCTTTTGAGCCAAGCACTATTACTATCAGCTCAGGAGATAGCGTTAAATTTGTAAACAACAAGCTTGCACCTCACAATGCTGTTTTTGAAGGCCACGAGGAGTTAAGTCACCCAGATCTAGCTTTTGCTCCTGGTGAGTCCTGGACACAAACCTTTGCTTCTTCTGGCACCTATGATTTTTATTGTGAGCCCCATAGAGGAGCTGGAATGGTTGGCAAGGTAGTTGTTAAATAGATCTTTAGATCTTTATCTAAATTAATCTCCAAATAATCTACCCAAATAGATTATTAGAAAGACTGGGTTGAATCTTTCAACCCAGTCTTTCTAGTAGTGACTTGAGAGCAAAAATACCTAAATTTTTTCTTTGAAAAATACTTATATTAGAACCGTGCATAAGTAGTTTTTTAGTCAATGACAAGAGAAAGCTTAACTAGATTTATCCATGCTGTAGAGCATTCCTCTTCCCTGAGAAGAGAACTAAGCAAATGCAAAGACCTTCAAAAAGTTTTAGAAGTTGCCAATAATTATGGTTTTAGAGTTTCTAATCAAGATTTAAAGGAAGATGCATTAGCCTCAAAAGTCGAAAAATCCTTTGAAATCAATAAGTTGTCCATGTAGTCAATTTCATCTGAGGCCTAAAGAAAAGTATATTCAGCTTAGAGAAGACCGAACATAATGAACGGTCTTCTCTAAATTCATTTAAAAGTACATATGAATAAAGTTAGGACATAAAATACTTTTAATACTTATGCAACTTAAAGAAGATTTTTTTACAGAAAAAGCCTGGGCTGCAATTTTCTATTCCCATGAAATTGCAAAGGAGTTTAACCATCAGCAAGTAGAAAGCGAGCATTTATTACAAGCCCTTATTGAGAGAGATCATATGACTCAAAGAATTTTTCAAGATACCCAGACTTCTTTTGCGAAAATGCACGCGGAATTAGATAAATCATTTAAAAAACTACCTAAATTACGCCAAAAGCCAGATTCAATTTATATAGGAAAAGAACTAGAAAACGTACTTTCGAGAGCAGATTCAACAAAAAAGTTATATGGAGATAATTTTATATCCTCAGAACATTTATTACTTGCATTATGCAGTACCGAGCTTAAATCATATAAATTGCTTAAAGATGCGTATCTTGATAAATACAAGATAGAGCTTTCAATCAAAAAAATAAGAGGGGCCCAGAAAGTGAACAATCAAAACCCAGAACAAAATTACGAATCTCTTGAAAAATACGGGAAAGACCTTACAAAAGCAGCCAAGGAAGGCAAGTTAGATCCAGTAATTGGCAGAGATGATGAAATAAGAAGAACTATTCAAATCTTAAGTAGAAGGACAAAAAACAATCCTGTCCTTATAGGAGAGCCCGGAGTAGGGAAAACTGCAATTGTTGAAGGGTTGGCTCAAAGAATAATCAATGGTGATGTACCTACAGCACTTAATAATAGGCAGCTAATAAGTCTAGATATGGGGGCTTTAATAGCCGGAGCTAAATACCGAGGAGAGTTCGAAGAACGTCTAAAAACAGTCCTCAAAGAAGTGAAGCAATCTGAAGGGAAAATAGTTCTCTTTATCGATGAAATTCACACGGTTGTAGGAGCTGGAGCTAATGGCGGCGCCATGGATGCAAGCAACCTCTTAAAACCATTGCTAGCCAGAGGAGAACTAAGATGTATTGGCGCCACAACTATTGATGAGCATCGAAATCATATAGAGAAAGATCCTGCTCTTGAAAGAAGGTTTCAACAAGTTTTGATTAATGAGCCAACAGTGGAAGATTCTGTATCTATACTCCGAGGTTTAAAAGAAAGATATGAAGTTCATCATGGTGTGAGAATTGCCGATAACGCACTAATTGCAGCAGCAAATCTAAGTCATCGATATATATCTGATCGTTTTCTTCCTGATAAAGCTATTGATTTAGTTGATGAATCAGCTGCTAGGTTAAAGATGGAAATAACATCTAAGCCTGAAGAAATAGATGAAATAGATAGAAAGATTTTACAGCTTCAGATGGAAAAACTTTCTCTCACTCGAGAGTCAGATATAGCTACTAAAGAAAGATTGTATTTATTAGAAAAGGAATTAGATGATTTACTTAATCAACAATCATCCTTAAATGAAAAGTGGACTAAAGAAAAAAAGTCGATAGATGAATTATCATCAATTAAAGAAGAGATTGAGAGAGTTCAAATCATTATTGATCAATCCAAAAGAAGTTATGACCTTAATAAGGCTGCAGAATTAGAATACGGTACTCTCAATACTCTGCAAAGAAAACTTTTAGAAAAAGAACAACTAATAGCCAAAGAAGGGAAACCCGAAGATAAGTCACTATTAAGAGAAGAAGTAACTGAAGAGGATATTGCTGAGATAGTTGGCAAGTGGACTGGAATACCTGTATCAAAATTAATCCAATGTGAAATGGAAAAACTTTTAAATTTAGAGGCAGAACTTCATAAACGAGTAATTGGGCAGAACGAAGCTGTTAAAGCTGCGGCAGAGGCTATTCAAAGATCACGAGCAGGATTAAATGACCCCAATAGACCTATAGCCAGTTTCCTTTTCCTAGGGCCAACTGGCGTTGGCAAAACAGAATTATCAAAATCTTTAGCTAGCGAAATTTTTGATAGTGAAGATTCCATTGTTAGGCTAGACATGTCTGAATATATGGAAAAACATTCAGTAAGTCGCTTAATTGGTGCTCCACCAGGATATATCGGTTACGAAGCAGGAGGTCAATTAACTGAACAAATAAGAAGGAGACCATATTCAGTAATATTATTTGATGAGATAGAGAAAGCACACCAAGATATATTCAATATTTTACTTCAAATTCTTGATGAAGGAAGAGTAACCGATAGTCAAGGGCACACGGTCAATTTTAAGAATACGATTATTATCTTAACTAGCAACATTGGGAGTCAATCAATTATTGAATTTACAAACTTCCATAAAAATGATAAGAATCTAAATTCAATAATTAACAATGCACTAAAAGAAAGCTTTAAACCAGAGTTTTTGAACAGGATTGATGAAAAAATAATCTTTCATAGCCTTAAGAAAGATGAAATCAAAAAAATAGTAGAGTTGCAAATAGACATCCTAAGCAAAAGATTAGATGAAAAGAAAATTGATCTACACGTTAACGAAGCAACAATATTTTGGCTTACAGATAAAGGCTACGATCCTACTTTTGGAGCCAGGCCTCTTAAAAGAACTATACAAAAGCATATAGAGACTCCAATTGCTAAAGCAATATTATCTTCTACTTATTCAAGTGGAAGTACTATAAATATAAGTGTAGATAACAATCAAATTATTCTTCATTGACAACTAAATTTAATCTGCATTTTATTGAAAATCTTTCCTAAAAGAATAAACACATCACCTCCCTTTTTCAAACCAGTCAGGGATAGCTTCCCAAGAAGCAGAATTGTGATTGTTTTCCCTTGCTTCGACTCGCCAACAACAAGTTCTAGCATTATCTCTACTTAGCAAAATTTTATTAGCCCATTCCCAAACCAATTTCGCACTAGACTCCATGCCAACATTATCCATCACACGAAGATCTAAAGCTCCCTCCATATGAAGTTTCTTCCAAGTAGGAAGGAGAGGATCATCAGAATTAATCAAAAATGTATGGTCAAATTGATTTTTGAGTTTTTCCTCCAGAGGTTTAAGGCTTGAAAAATCAACCACAAAGCCATGTGCATCAAGATGAGTAGCTGCAAAGCAAAAAGTAAAGCTCCTGCAGTATCCATGAACGAATCGACAATGTCCCGAATGTTGCCATTGCCTATGGCAACAAGGATAATCATCAAAATGCTTGCTACAGGTATAGCCAAAAGGTGACATGCAGATCTAAAACACCTTTAGTCAATCTAGAAGTTAAACCAATGCCAAATCATAATTTTTGAAGACCAATGAAGAAATTCAATCCAACTTTCATAAACCAACTCTCTTTCAATGAGAACGGTCTGATTCCTGCTATTGCCCAGGATTGGCTTGATGGAGCAGTCCTGATGATGGCATGGATGAATAAAGATTCGCTTGAACTGACAATTAATACTGGAGAAGTTCATTATTGGAGTCGCTCTAGAAAAGAAATTTGGAGGAAAGGTGAAACGAGTGGAAATATACAAATAGTCAAAGGAATTAGATATGACTGTGATGCTGATACCATTCTGCTAAGTATTGATCAAAAAAATTTAATTTCATGTCATACAGGTGAGAGGAGTTGCTTCTTTCTAGATGTAGAAGATAATTCCAATCAAAACCCAAACGGCCAAAGTCCTCCTTCTGATTCTTGCTCAGAAATATCTAAAATAATTGAATTAAGGCAATCATTTCCTGAAAAGGATAGTTATACAAACAAATTATTAAATAAAGGAGACAATCTTATTCTAAAGAAAATTGGTGAAGAAAGTGCAGAATTTATAATGGCATGCATGGACAATGATGAGAATTCTATTGCTAATGAAGCGGCTGATTTAATTTTTCATTTACAGGTCGCTTTAGCTCATCACAAAGTTAAATGGCGAGAGGTTTTAAAAGTATTAGCAGCCAGAAGAAATTTACCAAGAAGACACTTAGATAACAAGTAATCAATTAAAAATTTGATATTTTCTGGATTAATTTTGTATCTTGTTTTATTAAATTCAAAAAACAAAAGTAAACAATATAATCACTAAAGGTCACCCAAAAGGAATATGATAGCCTCTTGCCATAAACACTGCCATTGAAGGAATAATTGCGAAGCCTATCAATTCAACATTAATGATTTTTCTAATCCTATTAACCACAACAAAAGGGACAGTGGGCAATTCCAGCTTGCTTAAAGGTCTTGCCCATAGAATATATGTCACAGTTGGATAAAGCGAGAGAATACCTACCAAAATAAAAAGTCCAACTTTTATCCAAAACAATGGATTTTCAGTATAAAAACTACTACCTTGCCCAAAATATAAAACTCTCAGAATTCCACTGCCTAAAAGTATCAAGCCAGCCAAACCATAGATAACATCGACCACTAAAATTGAAATGGCTTCTTTTCGGCTAGGGTCTTCCTTGATTAGCACTCGCTCAAGTGCTAATGCAGCAAAGCAAAGCATGAAACTTAAGTAATGAACATAAGCAATTGCAGCAGACTGAACTGTCGAAGAAGGAAGAACTCCTACCAAATACATGAAAAAGCAAGCCCAAGGAAACTTTCCAAGACTAGCCAGATCAAAACTCTCATTGCATCAATAGCAGAGGCAAAATTATTTCTATGTAATCAAAGGGGCTTGCAACATTCTGAAGAAAATGTTCAATAAGGAAAAATTATTAATTCCGAACTCTTTCTTACGCGTCAAACAAGTCATCACTTTGCGTCTAAGTTCAATTAATCAGGGAGGTAAAAATGGTGAGTTCTTTAAGTGCCTTTCTTGGCGAGATAGGTCGTCATCAACTGCTTACGCCGGAACAAGAGCTGACAATGGGGCGGAAAGTCCAAGCAATGATTAAGTTGACAGAACGTTGTCAACTTGCTGGAGGGAAAGGGTCCCAATGTGAATATACCGATCAAGAACGTAAAACTATACGGATTGGTGAAAGAGCAAAGAACCAAATGATCACAGCAAACCTTAGGTTGGTTGTGAATTTAGCTAAAAGGTATCAAGGGAAAGGACTCGAGCTCTTAGACTTAATCCAGGAAGGAACTCTAGGATTAACAAGAGCTGTTGAAAAATATGACCCTACTCGAGGGCATCGATTTTCTACTTACGCATATTGGTGGATTCGTCAGGGATTGAATAGAGCACTCTCTACACAAAGCAGAACAATAAGGATCCCAGTAAATGTCAATGAAAAGCTAACCAAACTACGCTCGGCGAAAGCAAAACTCATGCAAGCTAATGGGCTACCTCCAACCAGTAGTCAGCTAGCCAATCTCATGAAATTACCTCTTCAAGAAATAGAGGAGTTATTAGCGTGCGAATTAAGGAGTATCACCATAAGCCTCCAAGGAGTTGTCAAATCAAAAGCAGATCCCTCTGAACTGGTCGACATACTTCCTAGTGAAGCAACGCCTCCTATGGAGCTTGTAGAGCTTGCTGAGCGCAGCGACTCAGTAAGGACTCTACTTGACAATTCAAATCTTACTCCGAAAGAAAGAACAATTATTTCTCTTAGGTTCGGCTTAGATGGATCGAATGAATGGAGAACTTTGGCAGAAGTTGCTCGTCACATGTCTTGCAGCAGGGAATACTGTCGACAAGTAGTTCAACGGGCTCTAAGAAAGCTTCGAAAAACAGGCCTTCAAAGTGGACTTGTTGAAAGTAACGTTTAAACCATTCCCAATAAAAATAAAAATCACATCAGAGCAATCAGTCAGTTTTAAGTCACTTCAATGAAAATCAACATTCTTATGCATCATGATTAATGAAAACGTATCTAACGACAATACTGTCGAAGCAGAGGTTCTTGACAGTGCAGTAATTGACGAAGGTTTACTAAAGAAAGTTTTAACTCGTGCTGGCAGGACTATTGCTCAACCAGCACTAGAAGCATTTGAGATGCTATTAGATACATCAACACCTCCCCAGGCACGAGTAACTTTGCTCGCAGCACTTACATACTTATTGATGCCCTTGGACTTAGTACCTGATCTTATTCCTGTGGCAGGGTTTAGTGATGACTTAGTAGCGCTTACTGCCGTGATCAGCCTTTGGAGTCATCATATGACCCCTCAGATTCGAAATCGAGCAAGAAAAAGACTTGATAAATGGTTACCTCTCTAATATCCATGTCTTCTTGGTCTAAACAATTAGAAGAAGAACTTACCAGCCTTCTAAAAGATTGGTTAAAACAACATCGCAAAACGCAAGCAGATCTTAGAAAAAGTCTCAACGCTGAAACAGCACGTATGCCTGCCTTACTTGAAGTATTAAAAAAAGAATATGATTTAGGAGGGATGGGCAAACTAGCTGCCCGATTATGCGCTGTAGAAAAAGCTTGGACCGTGCTTCAACAACCAAGTCAAGAAGCTGACATTTCAACCAAAGATCCTTTTGGTCAGTTAGATCTTTTACTAGAAAAAATGCAAGAAAGTTATGAAGATTAGTATTTGTCTAAATAAAGAAACTATTTCCATAAAATCCTTTAGTCGTTTTAACTTACCAACAATGATAGTTGTTTAGATAAAGATTCATTCTTATTCAATCTTCACCCCATCGTCTGCCAATATCGTATCCCCATGATTTAGCTATCTCTACTACTTCATTATGATCCTTACATGATGCCAATTTCTCTCTTCGTCCTTTAACTTGATCTAAAGATTCAACCATCCTTTGCAGCTCTTTAACCTTATGTATAAATTTTTTCAGATCTTTCTCAGCCATTTAAAAAAAACCAAACTCAATCTATTATGTATGAGATGAGTTAATGATTCTTCAAGCAAAAAGTTTCAATGATTAACAATTCATGAATTGTATTAATAATTTTGCAAAAGCCTTGAATAAACAGTTCAGAATATTAGTGGCTTTGTTATTTTTAACTGGAAGTATTTTTTTCCCTCTTAACAAAGCCTGGGCGACTGAATTAAATAAAGGAGAGAAGATATTTATAGAGAATTGCTCTGGTTGTCATATCAATGGTGGAAACATAATACGCAGAAGCAAAACACTTAAACTGAAAGCATTACAACGCAGAGGCATAGATAATCCAGAAGCAATCAAAGAAATTGTTCGACTAGGTACAGGAATTATGAGTGGCTATGGAGATAGTCTTGGTAAAAATAATGATCAAATAGTGGCTAATTGGGTATGGGAGCAAGCTCAAAAGGCTTGGACCCAAGGATAAACCTCTAATGAAGTCCAAATTCCTTTTTTCCAATAAACATCATTCTCAACTAGCGTCTTAACAACCTCTAAACTTGTTCCTTGAAATACCCCAAAAACATGTCGTAAGCATTTAGTTGGACCAAGCGTGATCAAAGCCCCCTCTTGCTTCAAATAAGCAAGCCTTTCTAGGTGCTCTTTACGAAAAGGTTCTCTCTTTTGAAGGACATTTTCGCAGTATGTGCCCCAAAGAACAAATTTCTCCATTAGAAGAGTATTGAAAAATCAGAAACAAATTAGCATCAAATAATTGCACAAATGGATGAAAAAACGCTATGTTTATTTGTAGATCTATCTATTATTGATCATGTTGACTGGTAGCGACCTACTCACCAAAGTCAAAGAGCTAGGTGATGTAAGCAAATCGGATCTAGTTCGTGCATGTGGATATGTGTCCTCAAAAAAGGGAGGTGGAGATCGATTAAATTTCACAGCATTCTATGAAGCACTTTTAGATGCTAAAGGTGTAAACATTGGTGAAACTGGTACTGCTGGTATTGGTAAAGGTGGCAGAAAGCTTAGCTATGTAGCAACAGTACAAGGTAACGGTAATCTTTTAGTAGGGAAAGCATATACAGCGTTACTTGATCTAAAGGCTGGAGATGAATTTGACATCAAATTAGGCCGTAAACAAATAAGGCTTATTCCAGCAGGAAGCGGTGACAATGACGACTAAAGTTTTAATAAGTTTTCATTAAGGTCTAGGCCTATCAACAATAAAAAAGGTCCTTGAACTTTTTTTAAGGACCTTTTTTATTGTTGATATTTACCAAAGAGATTAATCAACCTGCTGCTATCCTCAGTTCTGAACAAAAGTCGCCAGCCTCCTTAACAATATTTTTCTGTGAAGCATTCGCAATTCTTTTCACTAATGCACTCCCAACAATTGCACCATCAGCGCCCCAACTACGTACTTGACTAACTTGATCAGCGCCCGAGATACCAAAACCTACCGCTACTGGTTTTGAAGAAGATTCTTTAAGTTGATGAATTAGGGATTTCACTTTTTTATCAACTATTGTTCTTTCACCGGTCACACCATTTACACTTACCAAATAAGTAAAGCCATTACTATTTTCAGCAATACGAGCCATACGGTCTAGTGGAGTAGTTGGAGCGACCAAAAGCACTAAATCAAGACCTCTTCGAATTGCAAGTGGAGATAGAACTTCTGCTTCTTCAAGAGGAAGATCGGGGACAACAAGCCCAGAAGCGCCTGAAGAGGCAGCATAATCACAAAAACGTTCCATCCCCAAATTAAGCAAAGGATTGCTGTAAGTAAAAAGAACAATAGGAATAGATAACTCGCTCTTTATAGAAGACAACATCTCAAAAACTTTATTAGGTGTAGCTCCGGCCAATAAAGCTCTTGCAGCCGCTTCTTGAATTACTGGACCATCCGCCAAAGGGTCGCTATATGGAATTCCAAGCTCAATAATATCTGCGCCTTTTTCCTGAAGTTTCAGTAATAATTGAGCAGAAGTAGCTAAATCAGGATCACCGGCCATAAGAAAAGGCATTAAAGCAATACGCTGCTCTTCCTTAAGTTTTTTAAAACTCTCACCGATAATTGATTTGGGCATAAATTTCTTCTCCAAGTAACCTCCTAGAAAATCTTTATAACTATCTAAGAATAGGATGATTAGAGCGTTTTAAGGCTCATTCTTTTTAATTATATTCTTCTGATTCTCTATCTCTTTCAATATTGTGATTTGCTCTTCTTTTGAAAGAGAATCAAATTTAGCCTGTAATTCAGCATTTGTAATCTCTTCATAAGCCTTCCTATAACGTTTTCTCTGTTCCGTAAAAGTCATTTGACCTGTAATTACACGAAAAAGGTATGTTGCAGTCCAGATGATCACTATAAATACAAGAATAGCTTCGGCTGCAATACCTGCTGCAGCTTGATCCAAGCCTAAAAGTCTGAACCCCCAAAAACCGATAGCTCCTATAGCAAGAGTAAAGAACCCAATTTGAATGACATTCGCTCTGGTCAAGCTACTAGGCATCACGAGTCCCTCTTAAACGAAGGTTGAGAAATGGAGCATACAAAATCATTCCAGGGAAAAATAAAAACACAAGTCCATAAATTCCAAGCCTTTCAAACTTGCCCATAATGGTCCATCTCTTGTTCATCCAAAAATACAAAAACAAAGGTATAGCAACCAAATAAAAGAAGCCGAGGGCTGCATAGGTAGCCAAAACAAGCAAAGAGTTGTTCATGATTTGGCCACTTAGTGCAATAAAGGTCACTATCCGATAGAACTAATAGATAAAATCTAGAATGCCACTAATGGCGTGAGCCAACAACTCCAGGGAGCATGGCGGAATTGGTAGACGCAGCGGACTTAAAATCCGTAGGTCGTAAAAGACTGTGGGGGTTCAAGTCCCCCTGCTCCCATTCAATCCTTTTATCGCAAGGGGTCTCATTTCTTAATCTCAAGAATTGGGGAATAGGCTTAGAGATATTCAATTAAGAATAAAATTTATTTAAGTGTTTTAATCCAAATAAATCTTTATAGAATCTAGTTATTCTCATGGTAAAAAACACGCCATCGTAAAGAATCTCCTGCATGAAATGGTACTAATCGTTCAACAGATTGGTTTTGGCCAGAGACTTCAAGGATATTTGGAACAATATGGGAATCTCTTACTAATGTAATTGAGCTTTTGTTAAAAGGTAAGCCATAAAAAAGAGCTCCAAATTCACTCGCGAAAGCTTGAAGGCGATCAAGCATGCCTTCTTGATCGAAAGCTTCTGCGTAACTTTCTAATGCGAAAGGAGCATTAAATATTCCTGCACATCCACATGAACTTTCCTTAGATGAGCGCAAATGAGGAGCAGAGTCTGTACCCAAGAAAAAACATGGTTCCCCGCTTATTGCAGCTCTTCGCAAAGCTAGCCTATGGCGTTCGCGCTTAGCTACTGGCAAACAATAGAAGTCACTGCGAAGTCCTCCTAAAAACATTGCATTGCGATTGATATGTAAATGATGTGGAGTAATTGTGGCGGCTATGTTTGCTGAACTACTTTCAACAAATTGAACTGCGTGTTCGGTCGTGATATGTTCTAAGACAACACGTAAATCAGGGAATTTCTTTAATAGGGGGATTAAATGTCTATCTATAAATACAGCTTCTCTATCAAATATATCAACACTTGGATCAACTACTTCGCCGTGTATAAGCAATGGCATCCTTATACTCTCCATTGTCTCCAATAGTGAGTCAATAGCATTTAAATCAGTGACTCCTTCAGATGCATTTGTAGTTGAGTTGGCGGGATATAACTTGGCCGCAAAAAAAACACCTTCCTTATATCCACGTTCTAATTCGTTCGGTGAAAAGTCATCAGTCAAATAAGCTGTCATCAAAGGAGTAAAAGAGTCAGCAGCAGGAACAGCAGCAATAATTCTTTCTCTATATTGAATGGCTGCATCAACAGACGTAATTGGTGGCATCAAGTTAGGCATAATTACTGCTCTACCAAATACCCGAGAAGTATGTCCTACAACACCCTTCAAAATATCACCATCTCTGAGATGCAAATGCCAGTCATCTGGCCGTCGAATAGCAATTTGTTTCAGATTAGATTCAAAAGGCATTGGCCTTATAGCAAGCAAGATGGCTGTCTAAAAAAAAGCTTTCACAGAAAGCATTTATGAGACAAATTTAGCTAAAAGATAGAAAGTTGCTAAGCACTATCCTTAGTAGGTAATAAGCTATTTCATAATGATATGGGAAATTAAAAAGAATTTTCCTACTTCCAAAATATAACAAGGGTTCAATCATCAGATTCATCAAAACACTCACTCATATGTCCTTGGGAACCAAAAAACAAATCCACAACATGTATATCTAATACTCATGTCGAATTTCCTCCTCTCTTTACTGGAAGTTCTTATTGGCATTGGCCTCTTATTTGGCGGTGGCGAACTTTTTGTACAAGGTTCTGTGACTTTAGCTTTGATTTTTGGGATTCCTCAACTTGTCATTGGACTAACAATTGTATCTCTGGGAACTAGTGCTCCAGAACTTTTTGTCAGCATTGGTTCTGTTTTAAAAGGATCAGATTCCCTAGCGGTTGGGAATGTCGTAGGAAGCAATATTTTTAACGTAATGGTTGT
>CACIRS010000016.1 GCA_902589115.1 uncultured Prochlorococcus sp. | reverse complement strand
TAATCAATTCTTTGCAGGGATTTTAATCTTCTCTCCAGTCTTTGGATTAAGACCTTGTCTCGCAGAGCGATCACGTGGCTCAAAGGAGCCAAAGCCAAGAATGGAGACTTTCTTGCCCTCCACTACAGAATCAATGATTGTGTCTATAGCGGCATCAACTACTAGTGAGACATCTGTCTTGGTGAGCTCAGTACGAGCAGCAACCAAGTTGACCAAATCTGCTTTGTTCATTGGAAAGGGGTGAAGGACCGGAGATAAGTAATGGCATCATCCAAAAAGGAAAAGCCAATATTTTCTCCAAACGCGCTCATGGTATGGAGCTTCAGCCAGTCCTGCAACCGAAAGAGGCCGTGGCGCAATGCTTTATACCTTCAAAAGCACACCTTTTCGGCTAGCTTGTCTCGTTCCAACACTCCCATGAGACAAGTTTGTTCTTTCCTAAACGTTCAAGCCCTACCCCAGATGCCAGTTCAGGCCTTGCATCTGGAGGAAGCCACTTGCGCAACTTGTCAAGGCTCTCTTTCTGACGAGACCAATGAAAGGTTAATTGTGAACGGAATGATGAAATTCGATCAAATTTCAAAGGAATCAAAAGACGTCCACAAAACAGAACATTCCAAGGGGGAGGGGCATAGATCACTGAACTACCAGGAGTAGGCCCTGGCGTCCACAAAATTCTTAGGCCAGAGATAGTGGTGTGTTCTTCTGAAAATGTTTCTAATGCAGATATTTCTGGAAGCAAATATGCTTCTTGCTCTTGAACCATTACTTTCCAACCAAAGGTCGATTGAAGTTCACGCACCCTCCCATGAGATTCTCGACTAGTAAGAATTATTCTTGACGCTTTCCCAGCGGAAAGCAGCTTTAATGACTCAATAGTCTCTTGAGTAAGCGGAGGACAATCAATCAGAACTGGTTCAGGGCTGCATCCTATCCACCAAGAAGTGCCGCCCTTACAAGAACTATTAGGAGGAAAAACCCAAATTGAATTTTTAATCTCGACTGGTGAATGCGCACATTCAGCTTCATTTGTTTGAGACATGGCATTCTTAAAAACTATCTAGGCAATCAATACTGCCAAATGTTCCCAAATTCAATTCTAAAAAAAAGAACAAAGTCAATTTTTATTGGTAAGCCATGGCCACTAGGCAGCACAATTACTTCCAGAGGTGTGAACTTTTGTGTTGCAGCGCCAAGGGCCAAGCAAGTAGATCTAATTTTATTTCGAAGTCCTAACGATATTGAAGCTCAAGAAATAATTAATCTAAATAAGGGACATTGTTCTGGTGATTATTGGCATGTTGAAGTAGAAGGACTAGCTATAGGCTGCTGTTATGGGTATAGAGTTATAGAAACTAACAATGAAATAACAGCAAGAAACTATGCTAAAAAAATCTTAATTGACCCTTGTGCAAGAGCACTAGGAGGATGGGATTTGTATCATAGGGATGCTGGGATAGGCACAGACTCAAATATAAAAAATTGTCTCAAATCAATCGTTTGTGAAAGAGACGAATTTGACTTTACTTCTCACCCAAGACCAAGACATAAGTGGAATAAAAGCATAATATATGAACTACATGTTGGGGCTTTCACAAGTAGTATTGAGTCAAACATAGAATGCAGAAAAAAAGGAACATTCCTTGGGTTAATAGATAAATTAGATTACCTTAAAAAATTAGGTATAACGGCCATTGAGTTATTACCTGTATATGCTTTTGATTCCAACGATGCACCTCAAGGCCTAGTAAATTATTGGGGATATAGTCCTTTGAATTGGTTTACCCCGCATCATAAATATGTAATGGGGGATGAACCTTTAGATGCTAGATCTCAATTTAGAGAATTAGTTGCAGCTTGTCATGATAAAGGAATAGAAGTAATACTTGATGTTGTTTATAACCACACTACTGAAGGTAATGAAAAAGGTCCTACATTAAGCTGGAGAGGTTTTGATAGCAATTTATATTATTATCAGGATAAAGAAGGAAAATATCAAGATGTAACTGGCTGCGGGAACACCATAAATGCTAATAACCCTTTAGTAAGAAAAATAATTATTGAATCGTTAAGGTGCTGGGCGATTGAACTTGGTGTCGATGGATTCCGGTTTGATTTAGGGATTGCTCTTAGCAGAGGAGAAAATTTATCGCCTCTAGATCACCCTCCTTTATTTGAAGAAATTGAATCAGATCCTTTTCTAAGTGATCTAAAATTAATTAGTGAGCCTTGGGACTGTGGTGGTCTATATAAATTAGGTGATTTTCCAGCAAAGAGAGTTGGAACATGGAATGGGAAATATAGAGACGGGATAAGAAGATTTTGGAAAGGAGATAAAAATACAGTTTGGAACTTAAAAGACCTCTTAAATGGGTCACAAGAAATATATAATGGCTCATACTCAAAGATACTAAGATCGATTAATTTCATAACCTCCCATGATGGATTTACTCTAAATGATTTAGTAAGTTTTAATTCCAAGCATAATCTTTCCAATGGAGAAGATAATTGTGATGGGGATAATCATAACAATAGCTGGAATCATGGTATCGAAGGTCCAAGTACTGATCTTAATTTAATAGCACTTAGATCCAGACAAAAGAAGAATTTTCTAACCACACTTTTATTAACTCCAGGAGTTCCAATGATCCTTATGGGTGACGAAGTTAGTCGAAGCCAAGGGGGTAATAACAACTCATGGTGTCAAAATAGTCCTCTAGGATGGATGATCTGGGACAAAGAAAAAATAGATTCTGATATCCTTACTTATACAAAAAAGCTTCTGATAGTTAGGGACCAACTTTCAGAATTATTTACACCAATTGAACCACATAGTGAAAAATATCTTGAGGATTTAATAGATACTCAAAAGCTATGGATTCAATGGCATGGAGTGAAACTCTACAAGCCGGACTGGAGCAATTGGTCTCATACTATTAGCTATAGCCTAAATCTAGGGAAAAATGGTTCAGTAATGTGGGCAGGGTTTAACGCTTACAATAAAAAAATAGTTTTTGAGCTTCCTAAGCCAATTAATTCTTGGGAATTACTTTTAAATACATCTAAGGGAAATCCACAAGATCTTTCCGGGAAAATGAATCAATTAAGTAACCAAAAAGAAATTGAGATTGAAAGCAGAAGCCAAATCATACTAGTCGCAAAAAAATACTATCAAAAGCTTAAACTGAGTCAGTGACAATTAAGCGGGCGGCGGGAATCGAACCCGCATCATCAGCTTGGAAGGCTGAGGTTTTACCACTAAACTACGCCCGCGTAGCAAATTCCTACCAATTCTAGATAAAGAGATGACCCTTTATCTAGAACCGCCTTTCATTATGACCCTACGCCTCCCCTTTAAGAAAGTTTGACGAAATACAAATTGGAAAAAAGTAGCGCAAATCAAAGGCTGATGATCTCTTATGGATTAGGAGATGCAGGCACTGGCCTAGCAGCAACTCAGCTCGGTTTCTATCTTTTTCCCTTCTTCACAGGTGCAGCAGGGTTACCTGCTGTTATTGCAGGGTCATTGTTAATGGTCATTAAGGTTTGGGATGCAATAAATGATCCGCTCATTGGTTGGTTAAGTGATCACACACAAACACGATGGGGGCCTCGATTGCCATGGATGTTTATAGCTTCAGTTCCATTAGGGATAAGTCTGGCAGCAATCTGGTGGGTTCCACCTGGGGGAATTTTCCAAAAAACCATCTATTACATTTTGATGGCGATCCTCCTTATGACTGCATATACCGGCGTAAACCTCCCATATGCAGCTCTTTCAACAGAGCTGACAGAAAATACTGCTTTACGAACTCGTCTTAATGCAGCAAGATTTACAGGCTCAATTCTTGCAGGTCTAAGTGGCTTAATAATCGCTGCAAAAGTTTTATCAGTAGGGGATCAAGGGTTTGTTCTAATGGGAAGGATTACAGGAACAATTGCTTCTTTTGCAACATTAGTGGCCTGCTGGGGACTTGCACCATTCGCAAAGCAAGCAAGACAACCAATTAAGCAGACAGAACCTTTCAGGAAGCAAATAAAAAGAGTACTTAGAAACTCAACTTTTTTAAAGGTTATTGGACTTTACTTGCTTCTCTGGTGTGGACTACAGTTAATGCAAACTGTTTCACTTATTTATCTTGAACAAGTGATGCACGTGCCAAATGAAGTATCAAAATGGATACCAATTCCTTTTCAGCTAAGTGCTTTAATTGGCTTGCAAATATGGAGTATTTATTCTAACAAATATGGAAGGATTTCAGCTCTGTACTTCGGAGGAATGATATGGATTTTATCATGCTTAATGGCAATGATTTTACCGCCCGTTTCTATAAATAGTTTTATGGCAATAGAACTTGGATCATTGATTAAGCTTTTGCTTTTAATTATTACTATTCTTCTTGTAGGTTTTGGAGCTTCAACAGCTTATTTAATTCCATGGTCTTTATTGCCAGATGCTATAGATGCAGATCCTGAAAAGCCAGCTGGAGTATATACAGCTTGGATGGTATTAATTCAAAAAATAGGAATTGGTTTTAGTGTTCAACTGCTTGGGTTACTGCTTTCATTTGCAGGATATCAATCCAAAATTAATTGCAATGGCTCCATTGATTGCTTTGATCAGCCAATCTCTGCTCAAGTAACTATTCGTTTATGCATGGGCTTAATCCCAGCCGTACTAGTCGGGCTGGGATTATTCATTATGAGAACCTGGTCAGACAAAGGCTTACATCTTGAAACTTCAAATTAATGAATTTTCCTCGCTGGCTCAAAAGATTTGGTAGCAGCCTCTTGATCGGTGGGCAAGCTATAGCTGCCACATCAAAAGGAAGAATTAATTCACTAGATCTTTCTGAGCAGCTTATGGAAGCTGGGCCAGGAAGTTTTATGATCGTTTTAATTACAGGAGTAGCTGCTGGAACGGTTTTTAATATCCAAGTTGCTGCTGAACTTAGTCGCCAAGGAGTAGGGTCACAAGTCGGAGGGCTCCTAGCGATAGGCATGGCTAGGGAGATAGCCCCTTTGCTTACGGCAACATTGCTTACTGGAAAAGTTGCCACAGCATATGCTGCACAATTGGGAACAATGAAAGTTACTGAACAAATAGATGCAATAACAATGTTAAGAACTGATCCAGTCGAATATCTAGTTGTACCAAGACTTATAGCGATGGTAGTTATGGCACCAGTCCAATGTTTTCTTTTTTTCGCAGTAGCACTATGGAGTGGGCAAGTAAGCAGTACAGCTTTATATCAAATTCCACCTGGAGTTTTTTGGAATTCAGTCAAAGATTGGTTGATTATTAGCGACCTACCATTCATGCTAATTAAAGCCTTGGTATTTGGCCTTTTAATAGCAGTTATTGCCTGTGGATGGGGGCTTACAACACGAGGTGGTCCCAAGGAAGTCGGCACAAGTACAACAGGTGCAGTGGTGATGAGTTTAGTTACTGTGTCATTAATGGATGTCTTATTAACTCAAATTCTTTTCGGCTGATGACCAACAACCTCCCCAAAAACATGTCAAGGAATGAAATTGTTACCTTATCGCCAAATCCACGCTTGCCTTTATTACTTTGCCTTCTAGGCCTTCTTCTGTTACCTCTAACTGGTATTAATTGGATATCAATTATAATAATTACTTTTGGAATATTTCTACTTATACAAACATTGATATTACGATTAGAGTTTAATTCAGAAGCTTTAGTTGTAAAGCAATTAGGCCGTAATTTACGAACCTTCCCCTTTAAAGATTGGATTTCATGGCGACTCCTACTTCCTGAACTCCCAGGATTACTTTATTTTAGGGAGGAAGCTAGCCCTCACCTTTTACCTATATTATTTGACTCAAAGATGCTAGAAAGCCAGCTTCGACTTAGAGTTCCTTCATTAGAAAAGCCTATGCCTTCATAAGCTTCTTTAAAAACATTGCCTAGATATTGTATGCATCAAGAAGATCAACCTAACTCCCCAAAAAATACTGAAGTTAATTCTTCTTTGAATAACAATTCATCCAAAGAAGAATTAACACAATCAAATTCTTTAGACTCAAAAGTTGATCAAAATGAAATAAAGGAAGAACGAAATATTCAAGATGGTTCTCACAACTTTTTTCAAATTGCTTTGAAAGAACTTCAAGCTCGTCGCGATTCTCTTGAAAAAGAAATAAACGAACTAAATAGACGAAAAATTCAACTAGAGAAAGAGCAAAAAAATAATTTCACTGGTCAATCAGATGCAATCGCTAGAAGAGTAAAAGGTTTTCAAGAATATCTAACAGGGGCAATGCAAGAATTAGCCCAATCAGCAGAGCATCTGGAACTAGTTAATCAACCATTAGTCGTGAAGCCATCTCCACTAGATCAAAACCAAGCAAAACAAGAAAATGCCCCCCAACTACAAACGCCTGCAGTTGCAGATACTTTTCAGCCGGATCAAGATTTTATTCAGGAATGCCTAGAAAACTTCCTAGGGCAACCTGATTTTTACGCAGAACCTTGGAAGCTCAGACGCAGTCTCGAGAATAAAGATATTGCATTGTTAGAAGATTGGTTTTTCAGTATGGGAGGGCGAGGAGCACAGCCAAGTAGAGGCAACAGGCCTAAAAATATTCTAGTTTCAGCAGGACTAATCTCAATTTTAGGAGAACTCTATGGAGATAGATTTCAAACACTTGTATTAGCTAGCCAACCAGAACGTTTAGGAGAATGGCGTAGAGGTCTTCAAGATTGTCTTGGCCTAACCAGAGACGATTTTGGCCCCAACAGTGGAATTATGCTCTTTGAAAGAGCAGATGGATTAGTCGAAAGGGCAGACAGACTTGAGGAAAGTAACGAAGTACCTCTGATTCTTATAGATGCACTAGAACAAAGTATCCCCATCCCAATTCTTCAGTTCCCTCTTTGGCTAGCTTTTTCTGCTGGACCTGAAGAGTTATACGAAGAAGAAGAGTTTATTTAACATGCAAATGTCTGCACTATTTCTCATTGGAATTGGATATTTACTAGGGTCAATCCCAAGTGGATATCTAGCTGGTAGATGGTTAGCAAAAATTGATATACGCGAGATTGGCTCAGGTTCAACTGGGGCTACAAATGTACTTAGGGAAGTAGGGAAAGCACCTGCTCTTGCAGTGTTTGTTGTAGACATTCTAAAAGGATTTCTTCCGGTAATGATCGCCAAATGGCTACTAGTCGATGAGGCTCTAGAGGTTGTCGTAGGTATTGCAGCCTTATCAGGTCATATATGGCCTATATGGCTCAATTGGAAAGGAGGAAAAGCAGTTGCTACTGGGCTAGGAGTTTTTCTTGCTATATCTTGGACAGTTGGTTTGGCAAGTTTGGGGATCTTTTTAACAATTTTCTCAATCAGCAAAATAGTTTCTCTCTCTAGTATTTTTGCAGCGATAAGTCTTCCTTTTTTAATGATGATAAGCTTTAATAATGGATATTTTATTTTTCCATACTTCGCCGTAAGTTTAGCTGCAATGTTGTTAGTAATTTGGAGACATAGAAGCAATATAAAGCGATTATTAGAAGGTAAAGAGTCCAAAATTTAAATCAATTTAAGCCAATTCGATTTCTTTAATAAATTGATTAAATGCTTCAACCGGCTCCCTAGCCAAAGTAATTGGCCTCCCAATCACTAATTTAGAGGCTCCTGCTTTAATAGCCTCAGAAGGGCTCATTATTCTTGATTGATCCCCAATTGGATTACTTCTTAACCTTATCCCTGGAGTGATTATCTCAAATGGAGTCTTATAAATACTCCTAACAAGATTGACTTCTAGAGGAGAACATACACATCCTCCAATACCTGACTCAACAGCTAAATTCACAAGTGAAAGGACTCTATTATCTAAAGGCTGTTTAATACCTAATTCTCTTTCAAAAGATTCCGAACTCCAACTTGTTAAAACTGTTACAGCCAATAAGGTAGGGGGAGGAAAACCTTCATCTATTGCCGACTGTATGGCAACATTATTAGCTTCAAAAAGTGCTTTACTTCCAGCACATGCATGAACAGATATAAATTCAGCACCCGTTTTTGCTGCTTGAGAGCAAGCAGAAGCCATAGTTACTGGAATATCATGAAACTTGAGATCTAAAAAAATTTTAAACCCCATATCGTGTAACCGTTTTAAAAAGTCAGGTCCAGAAGATAAAAATAATTCTAATCCAATTTTTACCCAGCGAAGATTAGGCAATTTAGAAATAAAAGATAATACCTCGTCTGGATTCATTCCATCCAATGCAATAATTATTTTCTCTGTAGGATCATTTGGTAACGACATTAAAAATATAAATTAATCATAAGAATTAAAGCGTCGAAAAGTTTTCTTTCCAACCTGCAAAATCTTGCCATTAATCATTATTTTATCTTTGAATTCAAAATTAGGGTCTGGAATTTTTTCTCCATCAATTCGAACTGCTCCCCCTTGTATTTGTCTTCTGGCTTCACTAGAAGTCTTAAAAATTCCAACTTCTTTTAACAAATAAAACGCTTTAACAGGGAATTCAATCATAGATACTGACAATTCAGGGACCTCAGCATCCTTTTGAGATATTGATCCAGCTATTAATTTTGCCGCATCTTCTTGAGCAGCTTTTGCTATTTCAATCCCATAATGGCTTGCTGTAACAGAAAGAGCCATTGCCTTTTGGATGTCACGTGGTGTCCCTAAAAGACTTGCAGGATTTAGATCAGTTAGCAAAGTCAGATAATCACTAACAAGAGCATCAGGTACTTTCTCTAATTTTGAATACATAGAAATTGGATCTTCATTCAAGCCGACAGTATTTCCAATACTTTTGCTCATCTTTTGAGTTCCATCTAGACCCACCAAAATAGGGAGCAAAAGACCAAATTGAGGAGACTGTCCTAAATATTTTTGGAGATCACGTCCCATTGCTACATTAAACTTTTGGTCCGTACCTCCTAGCTCAATATCAGCATTCACAGCTACTGAATCATATCCTTGTAGTAAAGGGTAAAGAAATTCGTGTAAAGAAATTGGAGTACCAGATTCATATCGATTGCCAAAATCTTCTTTCGCAAGCATCTGCCCAACAGTTGAAATGCTTAACAAATCAATGATCTTAATTAGGTCAAGATCTGATAGCCATTCACTGTTTCGTCGTATCTCTAATCTTCCTGGAGTTTGAAAGTCCAACAAAGAAATTTCAGGTGGCTTTCCGCGACCTAATTGTTCTAGGTAACTTTTAGCATTTTCATCTACCTGCTCTTCTTTTAATTGAATTCTTGTTTTATTTTTGCCTGTGGGGTCACCAATACGAGCAGTAAAGTCTCCAATAATTAATACAGCTGTGTGACCTGCATCCTGAAAAGCTCTTAATTTTCTAAAAAGGATGCTATGCCCCAGATGGATATCCTTTCCTGTTGGATCAATGCCAAGCTTCACTCTCAAAGGCTTATTAGTTTTTTTAGCTTGAGTTAATCTCGTTGCCAGGTTTTGATCAGAGTCGCCCTCTTTAGCTGAGGGGAAGATGTCAACAATCCCTCTTTCAAGCCAGGAGGGCAATGAGATTGAATTATCAAGTATCAAAGCCAATCTTTAAAAACTTAAGTAAATCGTAGAACAATTGATCAATTCAAGGGTCAAGTTGTGATTTCATTCTTTTCAAGGTTGAATTCATTTGCTCAAACATCTGTTCAGGAGTAATTCCAAACTGGCCAAGCTGAGAACGCAATTGTTCAACTGTCATTTGAGCTTGGAAATCCTCTGAGAGCTCAAAGCGTTTCATAAAAACCTTATATCTATCCATTAGTTGCTCCATCGTATTAATAAACATTTTCTTGCCCTCACGATCAAACTTTCCATACTCAGAGCCAAGCTTCATCAACTCCTGATAATCAGTGAAGAGCCTTTTAGCTTCTTCTTGAACTATTTCGGATTCAAAAAATGCCATAGGACCTAATCATTCAAATTGCCTGTGAATCCACTTAATTTTGGATACTAGGCATAATGCAAAAACTTGAGAATCAACTTTTCTAGCATCCTATCCAGTCCAATTCATCTTGAGCAAATTCAAAAGGATATATCTCAATTCTCTATCAAAAACGTTCATTCAGAAAGGGGTGAGAACCCCACCAGAAGATCTGGCAAGCAGTTTCAATAAGAACTAGTGAGTCTCACTGACTAAGGCTTCAATATGAGAAATGAACTCATCCTTTGTAAAAAATTTCTTTAAGTGAAATCACACCTAGCCTTTTACTAATTCCATCGGTACAACAGTTAAGAAAACTAGGCAGATCTATGTTTCCCCTTAAATCCTGAGATGACGCATCGCCACTGGTTAGACCCTATGGCCAGGCAATTGTTAAGGATTACTGGTCACCTGCCACGCGCAAAAAATGCTGATAGAGCCTCAAAGAAGTTTATTGATAAAGAATTAGAGAAAATAAAATCTAACCAAAGAAATCTTAAGGGAAAACATAGTTTTTTGATAGATGTAAATAGAGCTACTTCTTCTGAACTTCGTCAGCTACCTGGTTGCACTGAATCAATGATAGAGTTGATCACTAAATTACAAGATGGTGGTGTCCAATTCAGCAGGGAGGAAGATCTCTTTCAACTTCTCGAGTTACCAACAATTACAGCTAAGGAATGGAGTCCTCATCTTATTTTTAGATGGTATGGGGATTCACCTCTAATAAATAAAATCAATTTAATAGATATAAATAGTGCATCCTCTATCAGCTTACAGAACAAACTTAAATGGTCCGACCAAAGACTCAAAAGACTAATCAGAGAAAGGCAAAGGTGTCCTTTCAAGGACCTTGCAGATCTTCAAGAAAGATTAACACTGCCTGCGTCATGTGTAGAAAAACTAATTGGGGTTGTACGTTTCAGTAATAAGAAAGCAGGCCCTATTCTTCCGCCTCACTATTAAGCCCATGAGCCCCTCAAGAAAACAAGGAGAACTTCTTTCTACTCAAAATCTTTCTTGTGAGAGTAATCATTCTGCTCAAGAATTGTTTTTAAATAAAAGTCAAATTAAAACCTGGCAAAAGAGAATCCATAGACATCAAGAACATCTTTTTCAAGGTCGCCCTGGCCCAACTGAGCAAGGTTCACTTTTTAAAGATTTAGAGCAAAAAAGTGAATTTAATCCGCTAGACCTTGTTGCATTGCCACTAAGTTTTTGGCGCTGGCCTAAGGCTCCTCATAATGGACCAGCAATATATTTAGTAATGGACCATTCTGAAGAGTTAAATTCCCATATATTATTATATGTGGGAGAAACTATTGCAGCCGATCAACGATGGAAAGGTGAACATGACTGCAAAAGATATCTGAGTGCATACACTGAATCTTTAAGGAATGTAGGATTAAAAATACAATTAACTATTCGCTTCTGGACGGATGTACCAACAGAAACGACTAAGCGAAGAAAAGTTGAACAATCTCTAATACAAAAATGGTTGCCTCCATTCAATAAAGAGACAAGCAGTCGATGGAATACCCCTTTTACTGCGCCATCTTTATAAGAATCCCAGCTAAAATTATTAGACCCCAAAGGATCAAATGCAATTCTCCGTCAATCCTGCTGGCCTGCAGGGCTGGGATGGCACAACCCTTGCCCTAGGGATAGTTACAACAAGCTTTGATGAACAACTAAACCTTATAGAACCTTTATTTCAAGGATCTATCACAGAAACTCTTAAAGAAAAGAATTTTTCTGGGAAAGAAGGATCAATTGAGACCTTCCAGTTAATCTCAAAACAGATAAAAAAACTGATTCTTGTAGGTCTTGGGAACAAAGATTCTCTGAACTTAGATACTTTAAGAAAAGCCTCAGCGAAGATAGCTAGATCAAGCATAGGTAGCCCAGGGGAATTAGGCGTGCTATTTCCTTGGGAATATTTCGAACAACAAGATGCTGCTTGCGCTGTATCAGAAGCTATACGACTTTCTTTATTCAAAGATAAACGATTTAATAACAATAGTGAGCCCACAATAAGGCCCAGTAGTGTTAATTTAATTGGATTAAAAGACTCAATAAATGAATCTCTCCAAAAAGTAAATCCTATTTGTGCTGGAGTAGAGCTTGCCAGAGAACTTGTTGGATCTCCTGCAAACGAATTAACCCCAACATCACTAGCAAAGCAAGCTCTTCAAATAGCAAAAGAATACAAATTCAAAGCCAAAGTTCTTTCTCAAAAAGAATGCCAAGAACTAGGAATGGGAGCATATTTAGCCGTTTCTAAAGGGTCTGATATCCCACCTCAGTTTATTCACCTTGTATATAGTCCCGAGGGGAAAGCAAAGCATCGAGTTGCACTGGTAGGGAAAGGTCTAACCTTTGATTCTGGGGGCTACAACTTAAAAGTTGGAGCTGCACAAATCGATTTAATGAAATTCGACATGGGAGGTAGTGCCACAGTTTTGGGAACAGCTAGAAGCATTGGAGAACTACGTCCAAAAGATATAGAAATACATTTCATTATTGCAGCATGCGAAAACATGATTAATGGCTCAGCAGTGCATCCAGGGGACATCGTAAAAGCATCTAACGGCAAAACGATCGAAATAAACAACACTGATGCAGAAGGGCGGCTAACCCTCGCTGATGCACTTGTTTACACCAGCAAACTTAAACCAGAAATTATTATTGATTTAGCTACTCTGACTGGAGCTTGTGTAATTGCTTTAGGAGATGAAATAGCTGGATTATGGACTGATGATGATCAACTTGCCCAAAAGTTGAAAAATGCAGCCGCCGCAAGTGGAGAAGGACTTTGGAGGATGCCTATGCAAAATTCATACAAAGATGGCTTGAAATCACTTCTTGCAGATTTAAAAAATACTGGTCCTAGAGCAGGCGGCTCAATAACAGCAGCCCTGTTTTTAAAAGAGTTTGTAGAAAGTTCAATAGCTTGGGCTCACATAGATATTGCTGGGACAGTATGGACAGAAAAAGAAAAAGGTCTTAATCCTCCTGGAGCAACGGGCTATGGGGTAAGAACTTTAGTGAATTGGCTGGAAAATGGATTTAAAGACTAATTACTTTCGATTCTGGATTAACCCCATTTCTTATTTATTGACTTACCAAAATTAAATTCTCACCTAAGAAGCTGCTGCAGACAAAGCACTTTCATTAGCTCTTATCTTAATTCTCTCTGAAAAAGATGGCTGTCTTGGTGATTCAAGTGCATGTATTTGCCAACGAGCCCTATCAGAACAACTAGCTAAAACTCTTTCTAAGTCATCAGAAGCCTCTTTAGGTGTCGGATAAGGCCCTACGTACTTAGACACCAATCCATCTTTTACCGTCAGCAGATACATACATACCTCTACTCAAACCTCTCAGGGATGTTAATAGACAGGAATGTCCAAGGCGATGGGTGAAAACCCGCATTCCAATAGCAGATAAGCCGGATAAATGGCAAAAAGGAACTTTATACTTTCCTTATATTTCTTTTATATTTGCTTTATACTTGGTCGGGCTAGTTTGTTTTCCAGTTCTCCTGAGAGCCAGCCTTATCGCCCCATAAATATTCTAAGCGGGCATCTCTTCCACATGAGTATCTATAAAAATTATATTTTATTTTATTATTTTCAGCATAATTTTGATGGTAATTTTCTGCCTTCCAAAATTTTGATGATGGTTTAATCTCTACTTTTATATTGTCATCAAGCTGATTCAACTCTTTGGCTGCCATATAAGAACTCTCTAAAGCTTGTTTTTTTTGCTCATCTCCTATATAAAAAATAACAGGACGATAAGAGTCTCCCTTGTCACAAAATTGTCCTTGGCCATCCAAGGGATCAATATTTCTCCAATAGACTCTAAGTAGCTTTTCATAGTTAATTTTATCTGACTCAAATTTAATATTTACTGCTTCTTGATAACCTTTATGGTCTTGATATGTTGGCTGACTCTTAAGACCTCCTGAATACCCACTCTCTACAGAAATTACACCTGGTAATTCCTCAAAATCATGCTCCATGCACCAAAAGCATCCGCCAGCAAAAATCGCCTCCTCTTGAGCCGCAAATGAAGGGTTAGGGAAAAAAAGAACTATAAAAGATAAAACGATTCCAAGAAAAACAGATAACAAATTAATTAAAGATTGAGAAAACATTTTTTTCATATGGTTAATAAATCAAAAATCTCCTTTGCTGATCTATCAGTAACACCAGGTTCACCAAGGGAAGCTCGAAGTACTTTATAACCATCAAGCATTTCAAATCGAGCACTTGAATCCTCTAATAAAGGTATTGCAAGTTCAGAGATAGCCTCAGCAGTTAACTGGTTTTGTACCAATTCTGGAACTAATCGCTGTTTTAACAAGAGATTAACTGGTGAAATATGGTCTACTTGAAATTTTAAAATATTACGAGCTATAAAAGCTGTTACTCGACTAACTCTATATCCAACTACTTGAGGGACATTATTTAAAGCCAATTCCATATTAATTGTTCCTGATTTACAAAGAGCAAGCTCTGCTGCAGAAAAAAGAGTAGGTTTAAGTTCATCAACTTGATTTGCTGGAAGAACTCTTCCAATAACCCGATTTTTATCAAGTATTTCTTGAAGTGGTTGATCAAAGTTAGCAAGGCTCGATGGAACCATCACATAAATTGAAGGGTCATGCTTCTGAAGGATCGCTGCTGCCTTAGCAAGTGAAGGCATCAAATATTTTAATTCTTGTTTTCTTGAAGCAGGAAAAAGTAAAAGTAATTTTTGACTGGAATGAAGGCCTAATTTTTCTAAAGCATTTTTCTTTTTCGGCCGTTCTTTAAGCATGTCAAGCATTGGATGTCCTACCCAGCTAACTTGACCTCCCCTGGCCTGATAAAAATCTGCTTCAGCCTTAAATATTGCAAGAATTTTATCAGTAAAACCAATCAAATCAGTTGTCCCGCCATCTCCTAAACGCCAAGCCCATTCTTGAGGGGCGATGTAATAAATAATTGGGATCTTTGGATTTAAACGTCTCATCTTGTTCCCAAGTCGGATATTTGGTCCCATGTAATCAATAAGAACCAAAGCATCAGGAGGATTGATTTTTAAAGAGTTATCTAATCGAGACTGAACTCTGAAAGTCGGTATTACATAAGGCAATGCTTCCCATAGACCTATAGCCCCCATTGGAGCAGTATTAGAAATCAAAGTAGCTCCTGCATTTTTAATTCTAGGGCCTCCTAAAGCAAATACTTCTAAATCCAATTTTCTTCTAGAAGCTTCACGAAACAATGCTTCTACCAAAAGACTTCCTTGTAAATCTCCTGAAACTTCTCCTGTACTAATTAAGATCCGCAACATAATTTCATTCTAAGAATTAAAAGGCATTGGTCCTCGCCTGCCCTTTTGAATAGAAGCACTAACAAATTTGCAAAGATGTTGAGCAGCTGGCATTAACTCTTGTTGAAGAGCAATTTCCAGACTTTTAGCAATTACATAGTCTGATTTAAAAAGTAACGTCCAAATTTCTTGAAGTTGGCGCAACTCACCTTCTTGTTGAGCATCAAGTGAACTTCTACGTAACCCAACTTTGTTTAATCCCCGTAATCGTCCAGGGTGACCTTCTACCAATGAATAAGGAGGAACATCCCTATCAACTCTTGTCATACCACCAACCATTGCCAGACGGCCAATGTGTACAAATTGATGAATACCAAGACAACCACCAATCACAGCACGGTCTTCTATTACTACATGGCCAGCCACCTGAATACCATTAGACATCACAATTCGACTTCCAAGATCACAGTTATGACCTAAATGGCAGTAAGCCATTAACAGATTGCGATCACCAATTATTGTCCGTTCGCCCTCATAAGTAGCTCTATTAATAGTTACACATTCTCTAATTGTATTTTCATTGCCTATTACAACCTCAGTAGAAGCTCCTCTATATTTTAAATCTTGCGGTTCTAGCCCTAAGCAAGCTCCAGGGAAAACTTTATTCCGCGCTCCAAGTATTAAACGTCCTTCAAGTACTGCGTTTGGTCCAATAGAAGTATCAGCTCCAATTTTTACCTCTGGCCCAACCACAGCACCAGGTCCAACAACAACTCCATAATCGAGTTCTGCGCGTGAATCTACTGCTGCCAAAGGATGAATTTTGACTGATCTTTTAGCAGTCGTAGATGCAGTATCAAGAGACTGATTCATATTCATCAATTCATCAAAGAAAACATCAATTCACCTGAACAAACAAGCTGATTATCTACTTTTGCCTCAGCACGAATTTTCCCAAACCTTTGTCTTTTCAAGCTAATTAACTCACAAGAAATAACTAACTGGTCACCTGGGACAACAGGACGACGAAAACGTACTCCATCAATACCCGCAAACACAAAAAGACCTTGAGGCAAATCTGGCATTTGAGTAACTATTAAGCCTCCAACTTGAGCCATTGCTTCAACAATTAGGACTCCAGGCATCAAAGGCCTATCGGGGAAATGGCCCTGAAACTGAGGTTCATTCAATGTCACATTCTTTATGGCCACTGCTTTATGGCCAGGTTCATGCTCAATTACGCGATCAACCAAAGCGAATGGGTACCTATGAGGCAAAAGCCCCATAATTTGTTCGCTTGTAAGCACTGGAGGAGTTGGAAGTGAATCGGTCAAGTTTTTTCAAAATGAAAGATTGTTTTGAAGTAGGCCTTTGGCGAGATCAGAATGAAGCCCATGAGAGCCTTTGTAAACCAAAACCTGGGCCTTTGGAAAACCTACAAGTGCAAGGTCTCCAATCAGATCCAAGAGCTTATGCCTAATAGGTTCATCTTTATATCTCAAAGGTGGATTAACCCATAAATCTCCATCACATACCAAAGCATTATCCAACCCTCCCCCTTTAATCAAACCCGAAGCCTTTAAAGCCTCCACTTGTTCAAGGAAGCCAAACGTTCTTGCAGGTGCAATATCTTTTACAAAATTCTCAGGAGTTAGATCAATAGCAAAACTCTGTTTCCCAATTGCCTTTTGGGGGAAATCAATTACTCCAACTAATCTAAATTTTTCTGATGGTATTGCAGTGATAAGGCTATTTGCTCGTGAAAAAATAATTGGCTTGATTACTTCATAAGCAGGCTTTCTATTATTAGCCGCAGGTATTAAGCCAACTTCTTCAATAGCCTCAACCCATCCCAATGCTGATCCATCTAGCAAGGGTATTTCATTACCTAAAACCTTGATATGTACATGTGTCAAACCACACCCTGCAAGGGCTGCCAAAAGATGCTCAATCGTCGAAAGGGTTTGTCCATTTAACTCAATAGTTGTGCACAATTGACTATCACGGACATGCTTTTGTAAAAGACAAACTGGATGATCATGATTATTAGCCCAAGAGACATAAAAGCCTGGACTATCAAATGGCATCAAGGTAACTACACTTTCTTTACCGCTGTGCAAGCCAATACCACTCCTTTCTACTGAACCCCCAAGCGTCCAAGAGCCTTCATAGTCAATTGGCAATGCAGACACTAGAACTTCCAGCCAACTCCAAGGTTAAAACGCATTTCTCCTCCAAAACCTTGGCTTGCACTCTCTAGACGCAATGGTCCTACAGGAGTATTAACAATTAATCCTGCACCAGGTGAGAAACCAGAACCAGGCTTATCTAACAACTTGCCGGGCTTTCCTGGGACATTTGATTGGGAGCCCAAGTCACTACCAGCATCTATAAACACAGCCCCTGAAACTATGCTCCATATTGGGAACCTGTATTCAGCCGAAGCTTCTCCAAATGATCTACCTACTGCCAAATCACAAGAGCTCCATCCTCTAACTGAACTAGAACCACCAAGACAAAAAGCTTCATAAGGAGGCAATTCACCAACAATTGTTCCTAATTTCATTTGAAGACCAATTGCTTGAGGGCAATTCTTCTTTTCGCCAGGTTTAGGTCGGCATCCTTTAGCTATTTTCAACCAATTAACGGGAATAAAATGGGTATAACTTATTCTTGCTCTGTTAAAAGTTGGTGAGTTCTCGCCTATAGAAACAAATTGTTCAGTATTAAATCCTATGAAATTACCCGATGTTGGATTTCTAGCGTCATTCAATGTGTTGTAGGTAAGACCTGCTTTAACACCTAAAAGTTGATTTTCCTTCGCACAATTAAATGCAATACAAATAACATCTTTGTCTGGAACGGAGCCATTTTTTAAGTTTGGAGTTGCTACTCCATAAGGTCTATCTGAACCTGAATAATCTATTGCACGAACATTTTGCGCACTCATTCCTAAAAGCACACTCCAAGGGACCTTTTTATAAGGATCTCCCCCATTTAGAGGTCTAGAAAAAACAAAGTTAACCCCGGTTCTTTGTAAAGCAACTGCATTACCATCATAATCAAACCAGCTATTTGATGGACTAGAAGATTTTGCTTCAGAGACTGAATTAAACTTACCTTTTGAATGTGAGTTTGTATTAATATCATATGCATTATTTGTGGTCCCAGAATAATAGTCCGAGGCACTTCTAATTGTGCCTCCATCACTACTTCGAAAAACTTGTGGAACCTCCCTACTTATAAATATAGAGGTCCTAAATGACGTGCGATGCTTATCACCCCTGATCCAAGGATCTGAAAATGACAAATTAGCCAAACCTCCATATTGGCCATAAGTCAAATTCAAACTAGAGCTCCAAGCTCTACCAAACAAATTTGTATCTTGAACACCAATTTGGCCAAAGACGCCTTGGCTTTGGCTATAGCCAATTCCACCTGAAAGGGAACCAGTAGATTGCTCTGTAATTCCTAAAATAATATTTATATTTCCTGGACTTCCTGCTATAGGTTTAAGTGTAACTTTAATATCACTAAAAAGGGAAGTTGCATAAAGCCTTTTTATATCAACCTCAAGTTGATTCCTATTAAATGTATCTCCGGGCTTAATTGAGATTTCTCTTTTTATAACCCATTGTTTTGTCTTGCCTTTAATAGTTCTTCCCTTATCATCTTTGATTTCCCCTTCCTTATTTAAGAACTTGACTTCTACACCAGCAACTGTGCCTTCAATAACTTTAAGTTTGACAAGTCCATCTGCAGTAACACGACTAGGTCCAGAAATTCTTGCCAACGAAAATCCTGCATCTAAATACCAATTCTTCAACTCCTTCATTCGGGCTTGAAGATTATTTAAATTGAGGGTTTTTCCATAATCTTCAGAAAAAATCTTATTAATAACCTTCTGGGAAAGGTTTGCATCTGCATATTCAAGCTCAACCTTCCTCAAAACGGGGTTGGGCTTAACTTCTACTAAAACTTGAGCCCCAAGTGGCCCATTTATTGGCTCAATGCGTACTCCTGAAAACCAACCTGTTGCATAAATTGAATCAAGATCAGACTGAAGTTGTTTCCTTGTGACATTATTTCCTGGCCTAACTTTCATTGCGTCATAAGCGGCAAACTCCAAACGCTCTTGCTCAGGGTGACCATCCAGTCCTTCAATTAAGACTTCAGTAATTAAAATTCTTTTATTTGATTCTTGTTGGAGCTGTTTTTGAGAAGAAGATTTTCCCCCATCCTTGTAAGTGCCAAAACCATCATTTTTATTAGCTATATAAGGTGTTCGCTGAAAGTTATCCAATCCAGGCTTTTTAAAACGGCCTGAATTCTCCTCAATTGAATTGGAAGCTGCAGGACCAGAAATAAAAGGGATGCTAAGCACCAAGGCAAATGGTCCTAATCGTGAAAATTTCAAGAAATCGCTTTGAAAGAGTCTGAGCATGAAACTATATAAGAGATCCGACTATTTAAATCGGATATATGCGGTGACATTACTTGTAAATGCGCGGATTAGAGCTAATTCCTTTAATTCGATTGAAAATCTCCTCGTAAGCCTGAACAATTCCACCCAGATCTTTACGGAAACGATCTTTATCAAGAATGCGATCATTGAGGTCCTTGGTCCTCTTGTCCCAAATCCGACAAGTATCTGGACTTATCTCATCTGCGACAACAAGATTTCCATTTGTATTTACGCCCATTTCCAACTTGAAATCCACTAATATGAGATCAACCTTGCTTAAAAAATTGGATAATATTTTATTTACCTTTCGAGCTAAATTTTCAATCTGATTGTATCTTTCTTTACTGATTAAGTTTAATACTTCCAGTCTTGCATTGGTTAGTAAAGGGTCCTGCAAAGCATCATCTTTGTAATAAAGATCTAATAAGGCAGGGGAAATCTCAGTGCCTGAAAGAATAGGGGTCTCTCTACAAAGTGAGCCTGTGGCAATATTTCTCAAAACAACTTCTAAAGGAATTACATCAACTTTTTGAGCCATCATTAAATTCTCATCAACTATTCCCAAATAATGAGTAGGGACTCCTTCTGATTCTAATAGTTCAAAAAGAATTGATGAAATTTGACAATTCAACCTTCCTTTTCCTTCAAACTCCGATTTCTTTAATGCATTAAAAGCTGTGGCATCATTTTTATATTCGACAAGAACACGGTCTGGATCATCTGTTTTAAAGATCCTTTTAGCTTTCCCTTCATAAAGGAGGAGTTTTTGATCTGATTGCATTTGTTTTCCCAGGAAAGGTGATTTACTTTTCTATAATTCAGTATTTACCTCTTTTAAAGGAGGTAAAAGATTATTTTGAGGTGTAGCCAATTTTTTCTCAAGAGCATTGACCTCTGCATTGCGCGAAGGATCGTCTCTAATAATTTCCCAAAGGGTATAGCTATCATCAAGTTCTATTGATAAACGTTCAAGGCTTTGTTTAAGAAGCTTTCCATCTCCACCAGCAGCCAGCTCATATATCAACTGTAATCTCAAGATATCCTCAACTAACCACCAAGCTTTGTCTTCTAATGCATTATTCAAAGCAATACCTAACAAATTTCTTCGTTTTTCTTGGTTGAGAGTTTTCATAAGTTGAGCAGCTAAAGCAAGTCGCCGGGCCCCTATTGATCCCCCTGTTCGACCAGCCATTAAAACTTTAGAAGCTGCATCTAAATTGCCTGAATAACGTTCATGGTCTGCGAGAACATCTAAAGCAGATTTAGTTATAGGTGAGCCATCCTTTTCATATCCAACAATCATCTTTTCATTATCCAGATTGCTATACGTTCCATTTGACAACTTCTTCAAGGCTAATGCTGCTCCAGGATGATCAATTGCTCCATTTGCTGCTTCCCATGACAGCATTAACCATTCCCTCCATTTTCCTGAAGATTGGGGGAAGTTAATAGATGACAAGAGTTTTTGCGCATTCTCTGGAGCCTTACATCGCATGAGAGCTTTTGCAAGAACTAATCTCTCATCAAAAGATTGGCTTCTTAATGACAAATCCATCAAACGATTGCTTAATTCTCTTAGACGAGAATCCAATGAGAATTTGGCAGCATCCATACATGCTCTCTCTAAACTAGATAAATCACCCTGTTCAAGAATTTCCTGATAACTGATTCTTGAAAGTGGTTTAATCAGATCTTCATTAGCATTCGCAGATGCCCACATAGATCCTTGTCCAATGGGGAACAGAAGCAAAAATGTTAAGTAAAGAAATTCAACCCACATCAAAGTGAACCTTTCAACAAAATTAAGACACTGAATTTAATTGCTCTTGGGGACTAAGACTTTCTTTATTGGTATTAGTCCCATATCACCCAATCCATTCAAGACAATGTCTAACGCTCTTAATCGAAAACTTCCTCCTATAAAAAGAATCCTTGTTGTAGGAAGTGGAGGGCGAGAGAATGCTCTTGCTTGGGCACTTATACGTTCCCAAGGGATTGAAATGGTTTTCGTAACTCCTGGCAATGGAGGCACAGAAAACCATAAAGGATGCAAAAGACTTGCAATTAATGAAAACGATACAAAAGAACTTATAAGAAGCTGTTCTATAAATCAAATTGATTTAGTAGTAATTGGACCAGAAGCCCCTTTAGCAGCAGGTTTAGCGGATCAACTCAGACAAGAAGGATTAATCGTATTTGGACCAGGCGCAAATGGCTCTCTCTTGGAAGCTAGTAAAACCTGGGCAAAGGCTCTCTTGGAAGAAGCCAATATCCCAACTGCAAAATTTTGGTCAGTAAACACTGAAGCAGAAGCTTTATCAATAGTAAGCAAAATCAATGTTCCATTAGTTGTTAAAGCAGATGGCCTTGCAGCTGGCAAAGGAGTAACCGTTCCATCAACTATTGAAGAAACCAAAAAGGCTATTCATGAAGCAATGAATGGAAAGTTTGGGGAAGCAGGAACTCAAATAGTTCTTGAAGAGCGCTTAAGCGGCCCTGAAGTTTCTGTTTTTGCACTTACCGATGGGGAAAGGCTAGTTCTTTTACCATCGGCACAAGATCACAAAAGACTTTTAGATAATGATCAAGGACCAAATACTGGTGGAATGGGAGCATATTCTCCTGCACCCCATCTAAATGAAGAGTTATTAAATAATATCAAATCCTCAATTCTGGAACCAACGCTTAAAGCCCTTCAAAATAAAAAAATAAATTATAGAGGTGTCCTTTATGCAGGATTAATGTTAACAAAATCGGGGCCTCAAGTCATAGAATTCAATTGCAGATTTGGCGATCCAGAGTGTCAAACTTTAATGCCTTTAATGGGAAAGGAATTTGCTCAAATTCTCTATGCATGTGCGCTTGGGCGCTTAGATCAAGCTCCTAAACTAGAAATAAATAAAAATTGCAGTGCATGCGTAGTCACGGCTGCAGATGGATATCCAGAAGCTCCGCGCAAAGGTGATGAAATTTCAGTTGATTTAGTAGATTTATCACCATCTATTCAAATCTTCCATTCAGGCACCAAATTGAACAGTAAAAATCAACTTTTAACAGATGGAGGAAGAGTTCTCTCAATAGTCGCTCAAGGAGCAACCTTTGACGAAGCATTTGACAATGTTTACAAATGTATGGGGAAAATCACCTATAAGGGTATCAATTTTCGTCAAGACATTGGAAAAGAAGTTAGACAGACTTTTCAATCATCACAAAGATTATGAATTAATGAACAATAAATCAAAAACTATTCCTAATTGGTCTACATCTCTGGAGGGTCAACAGCTTCCAAAAGATGGGAAAAAGTCTTGGGCAAAACAAATATTATCTTGGTGGGGGCAGTTTAGTTTACAAACAAAACTTTTAGCAATAACAACATTGGCAGTCAGCTTAATGATGACTGGAATCACATTCTTTGTACTTAATGGCATCCAAAGAGATGCAAGTATGAATGATACGCGTTATGCAAGAGATCTGGGTCTACTCCTTTCAGGGAATGTAACTGAACTAGTCGCACAAAATCGAGAAAGAGAACTTGCCAATGTTGCTGAAGAATTCTGGAGGTCAAGTAGGAGTATTCGCTATATATTTTTCGCTAATCCCAAAGGGATTATTGACTTAGGTATTCCAATCAGTGCAACGCCTACCTCAGACAATAGTGAGCTTCAAGAACGACGCCTTGAACTTCCACCCGAATTGCAAAAACGGCCTCAAAATCCGCTTGTAAGACAACATCTAACACCTCAAGGACAAGTTATTGACGTCTTTGTTCCATTGGTGTTCAAGGGTGATTACTTAGGGACACTTGCAATTGGTGTAAACCCTAGTGAAACAGCCCTAGCCAACGCAGCTCTCACAAGAGAAGTAACTGTTGCCGTATTCATATCAATTTGGGTACTAGTAATTCTAGGTGCGGTGTTTAATGCTTTAACAATTACTAGACCTGTAAAGGAACTTCTAAGAGGGGTCAGAGATATTGCAGCAGGAAAATTTGAATCCAGAATTGCTTTGCCTATGAATGGAGAGCTTGGCGAATTGTTATATGGATTTAACGCTATGGCATCTCAACTTCAAAATTATGATGCCGCAAATATCGAGGAGTTGAAAGCAGCTCAAGTAAAGCAACAATCTCTAATTGCGACAATGGCTGATGGAGCAATTTTATTGGATGAGGAAGGGAAAATTGTATTGGTAAATCCAACAGCCAGAAGATTGTTTAGATGGGAAGGAAGAAACCTAGAAGGACAAGAACTCCTTACTGAATTACCTGAAATACTAGGCAATGAATTACATGAACCAATATCCTCCGTATTAAAAAATATAAGAGAAAGCAATGATATTAGATGTAGTCTAGGTGACCCTTCGCGAACACTGAGGATTGTATTGCAATCAGTCAGAGATTCCAGTGGAGAAACACTAAAAGGTATCGCAGTCACAGTTCAAGATTTAACTCGGGAAGTAGAATTAAATGCCGCCAAAAGTCGATTTATAAGTAATGTTTCCCATGAATTAAGGACTCCTCTCTTTAACATAAAGAGTTATGTGGAAACACTTTATGATTTAGGAGATCAACTCACAGATAACGAAAAAAAAGAATTTTTAGGGATTGCAAATTCAGAAACTGATAGGCTTACTAGATTGGTTAATGATGTTTTAGATCTATCCCGACTTGAGTCAGGACGAGAAGTTCAATTTGAACCAATTGATCTAAAGCCCGCAATTCAACAAACTTTTAGAAATTACAAACTCAATGCAGATGATAAGAATGTAAATCTTGAGCTTGATATGGATGAAACAGTTCCTAAGATTCTTGGAAACTGGGATTTACTTCTCCAAGTTTTAGATAATTTAGTAGGAAATGGATTGAAATTTAGTCAATCCGGAGGAATACTGAAGATAAGAGCTTATACATGGCCCGACATCTGTATCGCCTCACCAATTGAAAGCAAATCTACAGCTCCATCATGCGAATTAATATCACCACTACCCAAACTTCGCATTGAGATTTCAGACACAGGCTGCGGAATAGTAGAAGCTGATCAACAAAGAATTTTTGACAGGTTTTATCGAGTTGAGAACTCAGTTCATACTGAAGCAGGAACTGGATTAGGCCTATCTATCGTTAAAGGAATTATTGATATTCACGGTGGAAATATTCGAATGGCTAGCGAGCCTGGCCTGGGTACAACTTTTTGGTTTGAGTTACCATTAGAGCAAGCAGATTCTGATGAATTAGAGCTACTTGCTGCTAGGAATAATTATAAAGCTACAACTCAAATAAACTTATAATTCCTTGATTAAGCCTAAGATTTACTCATTGTTATTTTCATCAACCCCTTTAAAAGCTCCAGACACTTCTCTTAAATCTTCTAAACTGATGCGATGTGGAGCACCGCTAAAAATTCTTTCAAAGTTAGAAAAAGAATCTTTTATCTCAGGGCCCTTTCCTGTAATAATAAACTCTCTAATTCTTTTATCATGCCATGACCCTCTCATCTTGAAAACATTTACTGCACGCGCCATTTCGCCTCTAATTTCTACATACTGAAGCAACAAAATAGTGTCAGTGATAGTTGAAATGTGTGAATCAGTTATAGAATGACTGCCCATAAATTCCTCAGCAGTGTTAGTAAAGAAACCGGCTATTTCTTCTTGTTTTGCATAGCCTGTAACGCCTATAACAAATTGCCTAAAAGCGTTTAAACTTACTCCTCGGGCCAGCGCTGAAAGGGAGTCAATTGCCATTCTCTTAGGTTTAAATTGACCTATTTCAGTCTTAATTATCTGCAAATGATCTTCAAGGCCTGTTGATTCTGGATAAGCACAAATAATTTTCAATAATCCATCCTTTTCCATCTTCTCGAAGTCAATTCCCCAACTAGTTGCATTACGAAGAAGCTGAGAACGTGATTCTTCATAAGCGAACAATATTGCTCTTTCTTTATTGGAATATGCATCCTCAATAAATTTAGAAACAAGCATTGTTTTGCCTGTCCCAGTTGCACCTGTAGCTAATATTATTGAATCTTGAAAAAAGCCTCCGCCACACATTTCGTCCAAGTCAAGAACGCCTGAACTAATTCGAACATTAGAAGATCTTTGAGTTAATCTCATTGCCCCTAATGGGAACACACTTATTCCTTGAGATCCCATAGTAAAAGGGAACTCTCCTTTCATGTGAGTTGTTCCTCTTAACTTTAAAATTTCTACAGTTCTTCTTCTTTTTTCCGATTCTAAAACATTTCTTAAAAGTACTACATTGTCAGAGACAAACTCTTCAACTCCGTAACGAGCTATAGGTCCATATTCATCTATTCTTTCAGTAGTCATAACTGTAGTAACACCTATATCTTTTAACCGGGCTATTAAACGAAAAATTTCGCGCCTTACTACATAAATCGCATCATATTGCTGAAAAACTGCTGTCATTGAATCAATTGCAACTCTTTTCGCTTTGTATTTCCTAATTGCATAACTAATTCTTTCAATCAAACCAGACAGATCAAAACTGCCTGCCACATCCTGACCATCTGGATCAGGGGATGCATCAAGAATAAATAATTTATCTTGATCAACTAGTTCTTTAATATTCCAACCAAAACTGGCTGCATTCCGAAGTATGTCTAGTGGAGACTCTTCAAAAGTGACAAAAATGCCTGGCTCATCAAAATGGCAAATTCCGTGATGCAAATACTGCATAGAAAATACTGTTTTACCTGTTCCTGACGTCCCACTAACCAAAGTGCTTCGTCCAGTTGGTAACCCTCCATGACAAACATCATCAAACCCCTCAATTCCAGTAGGAATTTTCTGGACTTGAAGATTGGCAGTGCTAGGGCTGTTTTGAGACTCCATAAGATCTATTTACTAAGAGCAAGTTAGAGAGAAATAAGGAAATAAACAGAAGCTCCACCGTGAGAATTAAGAATCTGCATTTGATATGTCCTCATCTCCATACTCTTGACGAAAATTTGAAGTGGTGCCCGCCTCATTGTCCATTAATTCGTCATAGTACAAATCCAGTCCTATCAAAACCCGTTCTCGGTCGGACAAGTCACCAATGATGCGTCTAACAGGAGGTGGAAGGATTTTTGCCAATGTAGGAGTAGCAAGAATTTTGTCTTCTTCAGCTAATTGAGGATTTTTAAGCACATCAATCACTTTCAAAGCATAAACACCTTTGAATTCAGTCTCTAAGATGTTTTTAAGAGTTTGAAGTGCCCTCATAGAGTTAGGTGTGTTTCCTGCTACATAAAGTTTGAGGATGTAGGCCTTTTTAGGACTCATTAAGAAAACACCTGATGAAAATACCTTAAAAAATCTGCTTTAAAAAAAACCTCAAGTTCTCAAAACAATCTCTAAGAGCTTGTTATTGAAGAAGCAATGGCTTACTTCAACTGTTAATCGATATAAATCCATTTACCCCAAAACGCTCTTATTCCCTTCAGCTTCTTATTAATATATAGGTTATAAATTCGAAAACGAGCCGATTGCCCTTGACTAAAGTGACATAAGGATTAGATGATGGTTTCTTGTTTTATGGATTGCGAGACAGGCCTAATAGGAAGAAATGATTTCAGATAGGTTAAAACCTTATCTGATTCCCTTTATTCCAGCCTGTTAGCGTCTTAGGGTCAATGTCTCCTAAAAAAGCCACATCCACAACTTCTAATGCTCAGCCTGGTACTTATGCCATAGTTGAAGCATCAGGTCAGCAATTTTGGTTGGAAGAAAATCGCTATTACGATTTAGACCGACTAAAAGCTGATTTAGATTCAATTGTCACTTTAGAGAAAGTTCTCTTAGTTAATGACGGGGGCAAAACAACTCTTGGTCAACCTTATGTAAATGGTGCAACTGTTGACTTAAAAGTCATGGCCCATCGCAGAGGTCCCAAGATAATTGTTTATAAAATGCGTCCAAAGAAGAAAACAAGGCGAAAAAATGGCCATCGCCAAGAACAAACTAGAGTTATGGTCCAATCTATTTCTTTAGGTACAAAACCAAAAGCGAAAAAAACCACAAAAAAATCACCCGAAACCACCTAACTAAAAATGGCACATAAAAAAGGCACAGGTTCGACACGTAACGGTCGAGATTCCAACTCAAAAAGACTTGGAGTTAAGGCATATGGAGGAGAAAAGGTTTCTGCTGGTTCCATACTGATCCGTCAACGAGGGACTTCAATTATCCCTGGTAAGAATGTAGGGAAAGGGAAGGATGACACTTTGTTTGCACTAACAACTGGAGTGGTTAATTTCGAAAGTATTCGCAGGGACCTCCGCAATCGAAAGCGAATTAATGTTGCTGCTATTAGTTAAGTTAAACTATAAAAAATATCATCTTAAATACAAATAAATAATATAAAATTTAATTTTTTATAGGCATGTATGCTCTAGCTGTAATTAAATAGGGATGGAAGACTTCAATAAAATTTAACTGAAGAGTTTTAAAGAAATTTTCAATCATTTCATGATCATCGAAATGAAAAGGATATTCACCATTAAAGCCCTTAAAGAAATACCAATTCATCAATGCAATTGCTTCTGAAGATAAGCTTTCAAAAAACTTCATGAGCTGTTCAGAAGGATTAGATATATGTTCAAGGACATCAAAACAGACCAAAGTGTCAAAAGTTATCCCCTTAATACTTTCCAGATCTCTATGAAATGACATTCTTTGATCTAATCCCAGCAACTTAGATCGTTGCTCCACAAACTTTCTATTCTCTGGATTTAAATCAACGAACCAAACATGGTCAACTTTAGGCATAGCTGCAGCAAATAATGCATGCGTGCCAATCCCACCTCCAAAGTCAAGAACTTGGCCTTTAGCAAACATCTTTTGCAGCCTAAGTGTGTCTGCTATATAGTCCACACTACTTAAATGCCAAGCAGCTAATTCCAAAAGGTGTGCACTCCCAACTTCCTGCTCATAGAAAGAAGTTGTAGCCTCTACTGTTTTAAAAGAACCAGGATGTAAAGCTGCAAGATCATATGAACTATCTGGCAACATACTCTCTATATCCTTAACTGATGATTTTAAGTAATTAGCCAAATGCGATTTGAGGTCTAACCCTGATCTAATAAATTCAGCCAAATTAACTTCAATACGATTAACAGACTGATTCATAATCATAGGTGGCGTCATTATCAACCTATAGGTTCTTGTTAAGTTGACAACTGATCAAGGAGTGAAAGCTATTAGGGGCAAACAAATTGAAAAGCTATTTGGTTTTGTCGTAATAGATAAACCCACAGGCTTAACTTCTCATGACTGCGTTAATAGGCTTCGCAAAGTTTATGGGATGAAACGTGTCGGCCATGGAGGAACTCTTGATCCTGAAGTTACGGGAGTGCTCCCTATGGCCATAGGAGAGGCAACTAGGTTGTTCCCCTATTTACCAAGGGATAAAAAATATATTGGGACAATTCAACTGGGGACAACAACTAATACAGATGATTTACAAGGAGAGATAATTAACAATTCCTCATGGCCTGAGCTAGAAAAGACTCAACTAGAACAGATCCTTGATCAATTCCGAGGGAATATACAACAAAGGCCACCACAATTTTCAAGTGTTCACTATAAAGGAGAACGAGCATATTCAAGAGCAAGGCGAGGAGAAAAGATTGACCTGCCCTTAAAGTTAATTTCTATCAAAGAATTACTTCTTTTGAACTGGGACAAAAAAGCTGGACAAATAAATTTAGCGATAGATTGTTCAACGGGAACTTATATAAGGTCACTTGCAAGAGATATTGGTTTTGCAATCGGATGTGGTGGCTGTTTAGCTAAACTTAGACGAGTTGAAGCCATGGGCTTCAATGAAAAACAAGCAAAAAACCTTCCAGAGATTAAGAATAATGCAGTTAGCGAGATACCAACATTAATTAAGCCAATAGAAGCTCTTAGACATCTACCATTTATTAATCTGAAGACAGAGGAAGAGATTTATTATTGGAGTACTGGCAGAGTAATAAGTATCGAAGAAGAAAGGTTTAACAAAGAAAATAAAGATCAGATTAATGT
>CACIRS010000015.1 GCA_902589115.1 uncultured Prochlorococcus sp. | reverse complement strand
TGAGGCTGGTCAATTTTCAACCACCACAAAACTTAGTGGTAAAACCACTTTTGTTATGGGTGCTGTTGAAAACGACGCCGATAATGACAATGAGGCACTTACTTTCAACTACACAACACAGATAAATCTAAATACCAGTTTCACTGGAGAGGATTTGCTGTACACAAGGATCAAGACAGGTAACTTTGTTTCTGGCCAGACATTTGGCAACAAGAAAACAGGTACTTATCTAGCTGCTACTAACACTAGTGGTAACTCCTTGAATATAGACAAGATTTGGTACCAATTCCCTGTTGGAGAATCCTTCAAAGTTTGGGTTGGTCCAAGGATCGAGAACTACTACATGTTGGCTAGTGCTCCTTCCATCTATAAGCCAGTCTTGAAGCAATTTGCTTTGGGTGGTAATGGTGCTGCTTATGGCTCCAGTACCGATGGTGGTTTTGGTGTCGCTTGGATTCAGCAAGTTGAAGATCGCAGCCAGGCAAGATGGGCGGTAAGTACTAACTATGCTTCTAAGGGAGCTACTAAAGCTGATCTAGATGGCGGCGGTATCCTTACTGATGCTCAGTCCAAGTGGTTGACCAAACTTGAGTATGGTTCACCCCGTTGGCAAGTTTCTTTGGCAGTATCTAAAGAAATGTGCAACAAGACCGATGGAGCAGAGTCTTGCAAAAACTGGTATGACTACTACTCAACAGATGCTGGAGACCAGCGCACAGGTAACTCCACTAGCTATGGATTAAGAGCTTATTGGAAGCCTCTTGAAACAGGTGCAGTTCCTGCAATTCAGCTTGGCTATGACATCTCCAATGTTGATGATGACAAGGCAACTGGTTCCACTGAAGCAACAGCCCAGTGGATGGTTGGTTTGATGTGGAAAGATGCCTTCGTTGATGGCAATACCGCTGGTGTTGCTTTCGGTCAGCGTCAGTATGCTACCGACATTCGTGGAAACTCTAGTGATCCTGCTGACGATAACTTCGTCTGGGAGGCTTACTATGACTTCAAGGTTTCTGACAACATCACAGTTACTCCAGCTATTTTTGGTGGTACCGATACATATAACGGTGCTTCTGACAATAGTGACGACATTTTTGGTGGACTTGTTAAGACCACATTTAAGTTCTAATTTAGATTATTTATTAGTTCTTAAAATCTATAAGCGCCTTCAAAGAAGGCGCTTATTTTTTTGAGAATTTTTATTGGTAAGTGATTGCAAATTTAAATACTTCAACTTTTACTTAATAAAAAAGTGCCTTAATACTAAGGCACTTTTTTAGTCGAAAACTTCTTAAGTTTATTTTTTACCAGCAGTTTTCTCCCTCTCCTATAGGAATGCAAATATCTTGTTCTTTAGCCTTTTTGGCTGCTGCTGCTGCTGCTTTGTCAGGAGTACTTTCTTCATTAATTGCTTGATCAGTTGTCCATTCTTTTAATCCACCCATATCTTTATGCTTATGTTTCTCTCCAGCATTAACCAAATTTGTTTGCAATGCATTAGTGGCTAGAAGAGCGGTTGCAGCCATGAAAATGGCAACAGGAGATTTCTTACCCATTTCAAGAATCAGAACTTAAGAACCTTAGTTTGCCTTCGACCGCAACAAGCCGTTTGCAAAAAAGCTACATCAAGGTGTATCAAAGGTTTCTTTTCTTAGTCCCCTAGTCTGCGAAGGAGATTGCTATAAGCCTGAAAAACCAAATCAAGCTCAGAAGAACGACCATTCTGTGAAAGTAATCCTCGTGCGCCAGCATCCAATCTGAAAAGATTCTCTCTGTCTTCAGAGCTTGGGACATAGCTTTGTATCCATCCAACACAGGCCAATCTTTCTCCTTCTGTAACTGACTGGACTGAATGCAGACTTGTACTTGGATAAACAACAATATGCCCTTTTTCAAGTTTGATTAATTTGCTTCCTTGCAATGTTTGAAGGCAAAGCTCTCCACCCTTGTATTGGTGTGGATCGCTAAGAAACACGGTAAATGATAAGTCGCTTCTTCCTGTACTCATATAGGCATTGTCTACATGCAGTCCATAGCCTTGTCCTGTAGAGGTTTTGGTAAACATTATTCCATGAACTTTTCTTGGCAGAGCAAAACTTTTGATCAATTGATTAGAACTTATATTGGTTGCTACGAAATCAGCACTTTCTATTGAAGATTTTGAAGAGCGATCAAGTTGAAGATTGTTCTTCACTTTTGCGGCTTGCAATCCAGCGGTTTTTTTCCCGTCTTCCCAGGAGGCTTTTTCTGCTAAGAGTTTTTGAATTAACGCATCAATAGATGCGTTGTCAAATAATGCAAGAGTTAAGTAGTCCATTAAATTAATTTTTCATTACGAGCTTTGGCCGGAGAAAATAGAGGAGGCATGAATCATTTGATTCGAAATCATGTAGCAAATAGTCAACTGCCTTATGGACCTTTGAGATCTGGATAATGTAATAAGTAGAAAATTGTTTGTCTATTGGAAATGACTTTATTCAGAAGATGCACCCTCTCAGCTTTAGGAGCAAGTTTAGCTTTTCTTTCTCTACTTTCTCTCGAAAGCAAAGCTTCTGATAGGGAAGTTCGTGTGTATTCAGGCAGGCATTACAATACTGATAGACAAATATTCAAGAAATTTTCTAAAGAAACTGGTATAAGGGTCAGACTTATTGAGGCAACAGGAATTTCTTTAATTGAAAGACTTAAAAGAGAAGGCAAAAATTCCAATGCAGATGTTATTTTACTTGTAGATGCAGCAAGAATCAGTAATGCAGCTAAAGCTGGATTACTCCAATCTTATAGGTCTACGACATTAGATAAGGAAGTCCCGGAAAAATATCGTGATCCTCAAGGCCGCTGGTATGCCCTTACTAGAAGAGTTCGAGTAATGGTGGCGAATCCTAATGAAATAGATATAGACAAGATTCAAACATACTCAGACTTGGCCAAACCTTTTCTAAAAGGCAAAGTTTGTTTACGCAAAAGGAATAGTCCTTACAATCAATCTCTTGTAGCAGATCAGTTGGTTTTAAAGGGAGAAGGATCTACTAAGAAATGGCTGAAAGGAATGATTGCTAATGTTTCTCAGCCTTATTTCCCAGGAGATATAGGACTTACTCGTGCTGTAGCTCAAGGTCAATGTGGTGTAGGGATAGTAAATCACTACTATGTGGCAAGAATGCTTGCAGGAGTTAATGGTTCTAAGGATAAGTCTCTAGCTAAGAGAGTGAAGGTCATAACACCTGATCCTGCTCATGTAAATGTAAGCGCAGGTGGTTTGGCAAAGTATGCAAGAAACAAAGATGAAGCAATTCAATTGCTTGAATATCTTGCATCCCCAGATGGGAGTAGGGGGCTTGCTGGGCCGACATATGAACATCCCTTAGTTGGAGTTAATAACTCAAGAGAAGTTAAGAAATTCGGATCATTTCGACCTGATAAAGTTACTATCAACCAATTAGGAAAATTTAATACCAAAGCAATTAAGCTTATGTCTAGAGCAGGCTGGGAATAGAAATCTTATCACTAAAAATGTATGTCTATTTGATAAAATAGTTGCAAATTATTGAAGAATCTATAAATAGTTAAACTCTATGCTTATCTGGAAAAGACATATGAGGATTATAAATCTATTCATAAAAGATTAACTTGATATCTTCTGGAAGGATTTAATATAGAGCTAATTGTTTTATATCCCCTGGAGAGGTGGCTGAGTGGTCGAAAGCGAACGACTCGAAATCGTTTGATGGGTAACTGTCCGTGGGTTCGAATCCCACCCTCTCCGTTTTTTGCAAGTTCCATGACGTTCCAGAAAGTCCCAGAACGTCCGACTATTGCTTCAATTTGGCGAATTCAGGAGATTTTTACTCTTAGTTCGTTCCAGAAAGGATCAGTAGGTCCCATTTTGGTGTTAGGGAAAATGTTAGGGAATTTTTCTAAGGTGTTAGGGAAAGAAAAGGGTGTTAGGGAATTGCTTTTATTTGACTTTTACTGCTGGGTTTATTTTTTGCATGTTTTCTTCTCTAAGGAATTATCAGCAGATAGCGATTGGTTACTGTTCTGACTAGGGATTACACTAAGAGTGTAAATTAAATTTGCATAATATTTTTCCTAAGTAGAATGATTGCATTTATTAGAGTTATAATCTACCTATTGATCTTTATTTTGGTTTTAAAAAATGTAAATTTGGTTGATAAACCTGTACTTTTGAAGAATCTACAGAATTGGATAAAAGTAAATAAGCAAATTGAAATACTGAATAATTACTTAACTAAATTTAGAAAATATCTTAATTTTATTAAGAGTCAATGGATGATATATCGCTCATTCATTTTGAAATTAACTTCAGGGAGTCGGCATACTAAAAAAGAATACCAATCATTTTTAATTGCTTTTTTGAATATCGCTGCCTTTGCTTTGTTCCCTATTACATTGTTTTGGACTTTATTTCCAGGTGGAGAAGATCTTTGTAAAACCTTTGGATTAGGTGTTTGTATCTTTGGGACAGAGTTTTGGTTGATTTTAGTCCCTTCACTTATTCCACTAATTATAGGTTTTCTTAAAATTAAAAGATCTAAAGGTTTTCTTGGAATTAAAAGATCTAAAAGAATAAGTCTAAGTGGAAAAAATAATTTTAATCTAATCGTATTAGGATTAATTATTGTCGCCTTGATTATTGGATTGAATTTGTATAATCAACAACAGGCAAATTACCGACAAGAACAAAATGAGAGACTAACAAATCGCCAGCGAGAGATTGATAAGTATGAAAACTGCAGGCGGAATAAAATATCACAAGGACAGGACCCTAATCATTACACATGTCTTAATCTTCTCCCAAGCGATTACTAGGTCTAAAATTATTCCGATAAGACCCTTTTACTGTGTTAGGGAAAATGTTAGGGAAAAGACCAAAAAATAACCCGAAGTTGGTTCCAGGAAGGACCATGTAGTCTCTACTTAACGGACACCTTCTCCGTTTTTGGTCTCATGAGTGCTCATGAGACCAATTCAACAGAAGCACTTTTCGCATTTAGATTTATCTTTGATGCTCTAGTGCCTCATAGAACTGGTCAAAGGTCGCCAAACTCGTTGATGACTTCGGTCTTGTCTCTCATATTTTGGCGTAATTCTCTCTATTAAGCAGAGTTAAGTGAAATCAACGACAACGAAATCGGTTTACTGAGACACCGGAAGTGTTGTGGGATTTGTTGTGGGATTTTTGAGAATGTTGTGGGATTTTTATTTGTTGTGGGATTTGTTGTGGGATTTTTGCCCAATTTCCACAAAATTGTTCTCATGTTTTCTCATGAGTTCTCAGATAAAACCAAGTCGAATTACACCCTCTCCGTTCAAACTCATTCACACGGGACCACACGGTCTCAAATTGGTTGCTCTTGAAAGGAACCTTTCGGTCGAGTTTCAATGGCACTTCTTCTAAGATGCCTCAAGACTAAAAGCATTGATTAGATAATGGCAATCCATCAATGCAAAGCATGTGGTTCAACAGATATCAAGAATGATCGTTCTTTAGGAGGAAGGTTGGTATGTATAAAGTGCGGTTCTTTTGCAATATGTTTTAAACAACGAAGAAACAGTGGAAATAAAGTTTATCAAGGATATAGATCACTGTCTTCAGGGATCACTATCTCCAGAGATGATTGGCAGTATTTAATACCTTTTTTTGATATGTTTAGTTGCTTTTATAGCAAGTGATATCCTCGGTTTACTTGCTAAATCAAACTTCGCTTATTGGTCAGGGGGAATGCTCTCTCAACCACACAGAATAATTACAGCACATTTCTTTCATGGTGATTTTAGGCATTTACTATTTAATACAGGTGGGATTATAATTGCCCGATACTTCTTTATGACACTTGGTCTAACTAATAGGGCATTTTTTCTGACACTAATTGCGTTTCTGATCCCAGTCCAAGTCTCTTTAAATTGGTTCTACGATATTTTTATAGCAAGGAATGCAATGTCACTCTCTTTAGGTTTTAGTGCCATTCTTTATGGCATAGATGCATTTATTCTTTTAGCATCTATTTATGGAAAGCAAACTTTTCTTGGCGTTCAGATAGGTTTGCGGAGTAATTACCAGTGCCGACAGATAATGACAGTTCTTACAGTTATGGGAGTGCTTTATTCATTTGGACCTGGGATCAGTTTAATTGGTCATCTCTCTGGATTCGCTGCAGGAGCAATCCTTTTTCTACTTTGATGAAACATAGGTTTCTACAGATTCATTAATTACATAACTAAAGAGATCCTTGGGAGCAAGAAGTTAATGATTGCTTTTTTTTCGTAATCGGTTCATTTGTCTTTTTATTGGAAAGCGTTGCTCCGCCATGGGAAAAAGAGGACGATCACCCATGATGGGTTCTTAAAGAAAAACCTTTTGGAAAATAAAAAATCAGTGCTGAACTGCAGGATGAGTGGGACGAATACTGGAAAACTTGAAAGGATTGCAAGGCACAAAAAAACCTGCTCAAAGGCAGGTTCTCTTGGAGATCAAAGAGCGCGTGTTTCCTTGTTTCCACTGCTCGGAGGATCTCAACTCCTCACGGTGGGTATTTTTACGCATAACTCATTATTTGGCAAGCACATAAAAAAAGGTGCCCTTATCGAGCAGAACCAATATCGAGAAACTTCTGTGAGGAGTCTCGTAGTTTTATGCTGCTTCTTTTGAGTTTTTGATTTAAGTGATGATTATCAATCTTCTGCTGTTTCAAATTGTTTTGCCAATTTGAATGATTTTCTAATAATTAAATACACACCATATAAGCCAGCGATAAAAGGAAGAATAATTAATGGATTAGGACTGTAGCTGGAATAATCCTTCACTCCATCTACGTATTCAATCCCTGAGCACTTTAAATAAAAGAAACTTGTAAAAATGATCGCCCATCCAATAATTGAGAGAATTCCTCCTTTCTTATCTCCCTCATAAAACCTATCTAAGCCCCATCCCCATCCAAGGCCGAGTAGCAAGCCTCGGGTAATTGCATTTTTTTCTTGCTTGCGAAGCATTGTTCAAATAATGGTTAATTATCAGATGAACATAACTGAATTTTTCGAATTGTGCGCAAAGAAAAAAAAGGCGCCCTCATCGAGCAGCGCCCATAACGACAAACTTGTGTGAGGAGTGTCGTGTTTTTGTTTTACTGCTTGAGTGCCCCTGAGTCAAAACAATTTTAATTTCATTGTTAGGGCATAAGGACTTTTTGATTCATTCAGTCCCTGCATGTGTAAAAAGATAAAAGCGATTTGTCCCCAAACAGTCGTTAGAAGAGAGAGTGATGCCGGTTGGGTCACTCTTTTTTTGTGCCTGTCGGTTTTCCCCTCTCCTTCCATCTCACGGAAGACGGAAGGATTTCATAGGATTCTTGTTATTCACTTCAAAGTTTGATGACTGAAGAAAACAACAATGTCAAGAAGCATTGTGGAAGTAAGAAAGGAGCAATGCTTGCCTATGGAGTCATCCAATTAGGAACTAGCGTTATCTCTGCGTTATCTCTTGCTGCGATTGCTTTAAATTTTTGCTTAGTGAAGCAGGAAGCAAAGGTTTTTGCTTCCTGCGTTGAAGAAGTTAGGGAAAGCGGTAAAAGTGCATCTAATGCAGTTCACTACTGCAATGGTGGCAACTAGAACGGGAATTCCCACTTACTTGCTCTAAATCGATTAGAACCAGTCCAGGAGTTAAGGCAGGAAAGATCAGAGTTCTCGCTATAAAGGGAATTGCTGAAATCTCACTCTCTTCTTAAAGACGAAACCAAATAAATCCTTTCAAGATCAGGGTGCATAGCACTATCAATTAGGTTTTAATTAAGTAGGTTGATTTCATATATTTATAATTAACTGATCAATATGCTCCAAAAAATTGAATTTAAACACTTTCCTCTTGCTCTTGTTGGTAGTTGCTAATTATACGAACCTTTATATGACTCATATTAAGAAGAGGCGTTAAGAGAATCCTCCCTGAATTACTTCTTTCAAGGTAGAAATTCTGTTCTTGCGGAATTTCTTACTGGACAATGTATCTTTTTAAGAAAACAACTACTTATAGTTGTTTTTAAAGGGTTAATCACAAGTACATTTTTGCCTGTTTATTCATTCATTCATTGCAAGGCATCAGTATGCCATAAAGGCAAGTTATCATTCATCAAAAGGAACCTGGCTCGCTAGTAAATCATGGGCTTCAAGACAAAATCGCAATTACACTAGAAGAGTGTTTCTATGAAGCCCTTTGGGTTAAAAAATAATTGGATTCTCAAAAAGGTTTGTTTTGCAATGCATTCTCAAATAATTATTTAATTTCCTTGTGGATAGTCATTTTATTGAGTTGGGGACAGAACTTTTTAAGTTCCAACCTTTCTGTTGTGTTTCTTCTGTTCTTTTCAGTCGTGTATCTGGAAACGCCAGGAGAGCGTTTCTCTGAACTGGGCGCAGAACGACATTCAGTGCACTCTAAGGTGACAACTATCCTGGTACCTTTCTTTGCCATATGACCTTTAGTCCCGAGTAAGGAAGTCTTTGAAGTTAACCATAATAATACAATCCAGCAGGCCAGGTAAGTTCATTGACGATAAGCAAGCAGGACCTCAACGAATCTTAAATGAAATAAGTTGCTATTCGTTCTAAAAAAGGGTGTCCTAAAAGGTTCCTTTGTGGCTCTATGGGAAAAGCCCAATAATGCGCCAAAACTTGGTTCTGCAAGAAGCATGAACTCCTAATGAGATCCCATCTGATTCCAAGACTCCTGAAACTTTTGAAAGAATCTTTTTATTTCATTGAAATGCACTGGCTGCAGGTATTCCAAGTATTGGTTCCTGGCTATAAGGATATCTCTAATTAAATCACTTGACTTTGTTGCCACTTTTGATTAGAAACCAATTACGACACTCCTCACACAAGTTTGTCGTTATGGGCGCTGCTCGATGAGGGCGCCTTTTTTTTTACGCATATTTTTTTACTGATGCTTGTATTTAATTAAAACAATTTTGGAAGGTAGTTTAAGCAACACAATCAAACATTGGATAGAAAAATTAAATTCGTAATGCAATAAGTTAAAGAGCAAGAAATTAAAAAAAAAACATATCATTAGAACTATTAGCTATCTATTAATTCTAAGATTTTAATCAAAGGTTAGGGCGTTATGTATTGTTATTGTATATTAGCAAAAATGCATCTTAATTAATTTTTTTGCTTCGGCAACTCCTAAACTAGCTGCTTTTTCCCAATCCGAGCATCCATGGTTAAGTTTATAAAGTTGATACTTAAGAGTTCCACGATATAAAAATGTAAATCCATCATTTGGATTCATTTCAATAGATTTATTAAAGTCTGAAAATGCCCCACTAAAATCATTACTTTCTTGCTTTGCCAAGCCTCTATTCTTATATAAATAGTCAAGATTAGGGTCAATTTCTATAGCTATGGAGAAATCATAAATAGCACCTTTGAAATCATTTGAAAGCATTTTTAACTCTCCTCTACTATTATAGGAAAGTGCATCTAAAGCTTTTATTTCGATTAGCCTAGAGTAAATATTAATAGCCTTTTCTAAATTATTGATTTGTTTGTATAAATCTGCACATTTAGTATAAGCCTTTATGTGTAATGGGTTGATTTGGAGAACTTCTTCAAAATCAATAATTGCTTGATGATAAAGGCGGAGCTTCTCCTTCGCTAAGCCTCGATTAAAAAAAGCAAAAGTATACTTAGGTATAATTGCTATGGCAATGGAATAAGAATTAATCGCACCAGTATAATCTTTGTTAATTATTTTTTCATTTCCATCTCTGAAATAATTAAGAGCCCTTGAATTATTCTTATATGTCGTCATTTATTTTTACTCCAAATCAATTTCTTGGTAGGTCTAATATAATTTCAATCTATCCTATCAAAAGGCTCCTATCAATACTATAAAACTGACTTTTATTGGTTAACAAAAAGTTCTAACCTTGTAGGAGGGAATATTTATTATCTAACTATCCATGAATTTCTATGATTTTACAGATTGCCCAATCTAAAAGTCCATTTGGTATGAAAATTTAGTCTTGATCCTATTTGCTTTTATGTTTGCAATTGACCAACAAGAGTAATGCAATAAATAAAAGAACCAATAGGTTATAGAAATCAAGATGAACCACTTCTTTGATTAGAGAAATTTTCTATAGTGCCATAGATTATCAATATATATATTTTTTGAAAGGATAGCTACTTATATTTGTTCTTATCATCATAAGCATTCTAGTAATTCTAGTATTCACCCAAAAAGCTTGCGAAGCTTAGTTAATTAGATTCTAGATTAAACAGTCTAAGAAAATTAGCTAAAAAATGTTCTTATATTGACACATAACCTAGCAGTAAACTCATAAATGTATTTTGATTTTCCTTTGATTCTTATATTGTATGGGTTGCTAAATATAGCGCATAGGATTTTAATGAATCTAATAGGATTTGCTTTTCGTTCTGTATTATTAACTAAATCTATCTTTTTAATTATATTAATATCAAAAATCTGGCTTCTCTCTAGATATTCTAATACTTTATCCCTTTCATTCTTATTCAGCATATCTAGCAATATTTGTAAACTAAAGATAGAATCGAAACCAGACTTGGAAATTTCTTGAACTGCACTTTGGTAAAGAATTTCCCATTTGTAAGGCTCTTCTTCAAATAAAATGGAAAGAGGATTACCTGGATTTCTTTTTGATAGGCGTTCTTGTTCTGCTTGTAGGTTTTGATCGGATTCCCAGTATTCGTACAAAGGTGATGATTTTTTAATATCTAGACTATTCATTGTCATATTAAAACTATCATTGGATGAGTTCAGATGATTCGTGTAAATAAGAATAAATAATAAAAGTAAAATTAAAGCAACTACTTTATTCTTGCATAGGTAATAATACCGCCCAGAGGTTAAGACTAACTGAATTGCTTAATGTTTGCACTTCAAAATTCAACTATAAAAGAAATAGATACAAGAAATTATTATGAAACAGTTTCTTGACTGGGCAAGAAGCCTTCTTGCAGGAATGGGAGATGCTCTTTTCCATCCATATAAGGATAACCAGCCACCACAAATCGGCTACCAACCTTTCTCTGACAAGCCTTATAAGAGAAAAAGGGCTGTAATTTAATCACTCTTTCGTAATTAGGTCTAAATACTGATACTCAAGTTCTTTTGACCTGCTTAGAACACTAATAGAGTCAGGATTCCAACCGATTTTTTGGTCCTTGGCTTTGGGCGCCTATTGTCCCCAAAGGCGCCCTATTAAATTTTTGCAAGACTTTTAAAAGGAGCCCTTGCATTCATAGTCAGCATACGGAAAATTGTATTTGGAAAACTTACTATCCCTATGACAGTTGACTGGAATGAGGTGAATGGATTTGCTTGGAGAAAAGAGTTTAAAGATTTAAATGTGCTTTTGAATCCTGAAGAAATTAGTTTGTTAGATGACGGTCCTAATAGTTTGCAGGAAACATGGCAATTAGGAACATTGCATGCAGAATACAAAAGGCTTAAGAAGCTTCAACCACCAATGCTACCCATCGTTTGAAATTGAGATTTAAATGATCAAAATTATCCTTTTAGCCCTGGTTGTTTTTCTTGCTTGGCCTTCAATGGAATTGCGTTCTTCAGCTGCAATGTTTTTAAGGACAGTTGCTGATTATATTGAGCCAGGAAAGCGTTTATAGCTAAAAGAAATTACCCAAGAATATCTTTTCCCACTCTTCAAAATAATAACAACAAAGCCACCTTTATCATTAAGAGATCATTCTCTTCTTGGAAAGATAATTATTAATGAAATGATCTCACTTGACTATATCTATTATTCCTTCGCTAACATATTTAGCTAAACCTTCTAGGTTTCTAATAATATCTTCTTCATTCGTTTTCCAGTTTGATGATACTTTGCTGATCAAACCATGTTTTTTGCTATGCACTTGCATAGCCTTTACTAGTCTTTGATCTAATGTTTCCCCATATCTTACTTCTAAATAATTCCATACCGAATTATCTAAGCCATGAATATATTTAATGTTGTCTGTTCCTACATATTCATATAGTTCCATTATCCCAATATGGCAAAATATCTGGCCTAACTCGTCGTAGGGTCCTTCGCAATCTTTTGCATGTTCATATTCCGCGAGCAGCCAATCTAGCTTTTCTTTTTCTTTGCTATTTCCAAGCTTGACAGAGTTTAGAAGCCTAAAAAAATCATCAAATTGAATTGGATTGGACATTTAAGCCTAGTTAATTTTCTATTTAAAGCATAGCAACTGAAAAAGTTTCCTCAAGTCTTGATATGGAATTGAAATTTAAATGATATTAATATATTTCGCTTCTTAAAGACTTACGAAAAGAAGTTTCTCTAATCATCAATTTTATTAATGAGACCTGTTATTCTTTTTAATTGATTTCAAATATACTTATCTTTTAAAATTAATAAAAGCTTTATATCTCTATAAATAAATACTTATGATGTATTTGAATTTAGTGTAATTAATTACTCTTGCATGATTTGGATATTTAAAAGTATTTGTGGAAATAGCTAGAGAATTTTCTATGCTAGAACTTAATATGCTTATAATTATCTTTAAGATTTGACTCGCTGAGTTGATGCTTATGATTATTTTGACAAATTACTCATGACTTTGAATAATGGCTCTTTGCTCCCATCTAAGGTTGCAATAGTTCATGAGTGGTTTACCCCTAGATCTGTTGGCGGTGCTGAGCAAGTCGTTCAAGTTATTGATGAATTACTTTTAAAATTAGGTTCTGATACCACTTTGTTTTCCCTGGTTGATGCACAAAGTCAAATTCCAGGTAATTGGTTGACTGCTCGAGAAATTAAAACCAGTTTTATACAGAACCTACCTTTTGGAAGGAGCGCTATTCAAAAATACTTGCCACTTTTACCATTTGCGATAGAACAATTTGATCTTGATGATTATCCATTAGTTATTAGTAGTAGCCATCTTGTTGCAAAAGGGATCCTCACTAGTCCAGGTCAATTGCATGTAAGTTATATACACACTCCTGTTAGATATGCTTGGGATCAAATGAATGTATATCTAGAAAAATCGTCATTTAAAAAATATGGTTTGGATATATTAATTAGATTGCAATTGCATCTTCTTAGGCAATGGGATCAGCTTAGTGCTCAACGAGTTGATCATTTGATAGCAAACTCAAGGTTTACTGCAAAAAGAATTTCGAAATTTTGGGGAAGGAAAGCAGAAGTGATTCCTCCTCCAGTAAATGTGCAGAGGTTCTCTTGGAATATGCCGCGAGAGGATGTATATCTTTGTTTGTCTAGATTGGTTCCAAATAAACGTGTCGATTTAGTTGTTAAGGCTTTTAATCAATTGCAATTGCCTTTATTAGTAGTTGGCGAAGGCCCTGAAAAGAAATACCTTCATAAGATTGCTGAATCCAATGTCAAATTGTTAGGACGATTGAATCAAACGCAAGTTGAAGACCTAATGAGTAAATGTAGGGCTTTCGTTTATGCAGGAGTTGAGGATTTTGGAATTGCACCTGTAGAAGCGATGGCAGCTGGTGCTCCTGTAATTGCTTTTAGAAAAGGTGGATTGTTAGATACTGTTAGATCGTTTGGTGAGGTCCCTAATAGCCCAACGGGATTATTCTTTGACGATCAAACAGTAGCTTCCTTGGTTGAAGCAGTGAGTTGGTTTGAGCAAAGAAAACTTTGGCAAGAATTTTCTCAAGAAGAAATTCGTTTATGGGCAGAAAGATTTAGCCCGGAAATGTTCTCATCTCGTTTTCACAAGGCTTTATCTAATGCCTGGACCAAGCATTCTTTAGCCTGTGACGTTGCATCGAGTGACCCTGATCAGTTCATAGAATTCTAAAAATGTTGTTGATTGGGATAAGACGCTGGGAGATTATTTGAGCTCTCAGAAAATTGCTTTGCCAAAAGAACCTAGTTTCGGTCAAAAAGAGACTCTTGACCAAAAATTTGGGAATGACTTTTCATTCGAGAAATCTGGAATGAATGCTGATCAATTAATTAGTCAGCAAAGCCGATTTGGTAGAACTATCAAACGTTTTGGCGATGTTATTTTCTCTGTGCTGGTTCTCTTTTTTGGCTTTCCTGTTTTCCTTTTGATTGCATTTTTAGTTAAGCTAAGTTCTCCTGGCCCTATATTTTATATTCAAGAAAGAATAGGTAGAAATTATTCTCGTTTTGGTTGCATTAAATTCCGCACTATGAGAGTCGATGCAGATGATGTTTTATCCAGTGTTTTGGAAAATTCTCCTTCTATGAAGAAAGAGTTTGAACGTGACTTCAAATTGAGGCAAGATCCTCGAATAACTTTTGTAGGCAAATTTTTGAGAAGATCTAGTCTTGATGAATTACCCCAATTTTTAAATGTTTTCAGAGGAGAAATGAGTGTTGTTGGACCAAGACCAATAGTTGAGAAGGAATTGTCTCGGTATGGAACTTTTATGGATGAAGTCGCCTCCGTTAGACCTGGATTAACAGGTTTATGGCAAGTCAGTGGCAGGAATAACCTTAGTTATCGGAAAAGAGTTCAATTAGATCTTCTATATTCAAGGAGACGTTCTTTTATTCTCGACCTTGAAATAATTTTACTGACGTTTGGAGTATTATTATTGCCTATGGATCGAGGTGCTTTCTAAATATTCGAATTAGGAGATTTGGATTGTCAAAAACATTATAATAACTAACCAATATATCTCTAGCTTAACGATTAAATTCATTAGTTCTTTAATATTTTTTCTATTTGCCTTTTCTCCCTTTTTCGCAAGGATTGGTTTTTTTATTACTTCCCCTTTGTAGTTGTTCTCTCCTCCCATTGTGATGCCAATACAATGAGCAAAAATAGCTTCAGATAATCCTGAATTAGGTGATTGGTCTAATTTCCCTTCTTTATATGCATTATTAATAATTTTTGGTATTTGTTTAATAGGTTTGCAAATCATAGGAAGTGTTATTAGTACAAGCCTGCAAGGTATCCATGTAAGGGCATCATCGAGTTTGGCCCCTGCTTGTCCAAGGTATAAGAACTTTCCATTACGATATCCAATCATTGAGTCAATTGTGCTAGCAGCTTTGAAAATCCAAACTAGCGATAATGGCCCAGGAAGTGAAGTGGAAAAGGTCCACAAAGTTGCCCCAAAAAACATCCAGAAAATTGGAGAAAATACTCCATCAACTGCATTCTCGCTTGCACTCTCAGCAGTCGCTCTGAGGATTTCCTCTTGATTAAGATGATCAACTTCGCGACCCACTAATTGTTTTAAACTTTCTCTGGCATTAGATAGATTTTGGTCTTTTATATCTTTAGGAAGAGTGTTTAATACCTCATTTACAGCTTTATTTAGGCTGCCTGTTGCAATACCACTAGCCAAGCCAAATAGTAGAAAAAGTATTCCCAACCATTGAGGGATAAGAGATCCTGGTAAGGCTAATCTCTCTATAGACCAGCCAATTATCCCACTTAGTCCAACGACAAAAATGGTAATTAAGTAGCCACAGATTCTTAAGAGGAAAGTCTGCTCATCAGAAAATGACTCGGCCCACTTACTAAGTAGACCTATACATTTCCCCATTAATTGAACTGGATGAGGAATGTTTTTAGGATCTCCAACCAGTAGATCTAATAATGAGGAGAGTATTAATAGCGTAAATATAAAGTTCAGTCTGCTTTTAGCCAGCTGAACATTGCTCTTAAACCTTTGCCAACTTGTTCAATGGGTAGTGCAGCATCTCTTTGCCTAAATTGCTTCATCTCTGGTTTACCAGCTTCACATTCAGCTACAAAGTTTTTTGCAAAAGTTCCATCTTGAATTTCTCCAAGGATTTTTTTCATTTCTGCTTTTGTTGCTGAATTAATAAGTCTGGGCCCACTTACATAATCTCCATATTCAGCAGTGTTCGATATCGAATCCCGCATTGCAGTTAGCCCACCTTTTACCATTAAATCAACAATGAGCTTTACTTCATGTAAGCATTCGAAGTAAGCCAGTTCTGGTTGATAACCAGCTTCAACAAGAGTTTCAAAGCCTGCCTTAACTAATTCAGACAAGCCACCACAAAGGACAGCTTGTTCGCCAAATAAATCAGTCTCAGTTTCTTCTTTGAAATTTGTTTCCAATATCCCTGCTCTCGTACCCCCAATACCCTTTGCATAAGCCATAGCAAGGTCTCTGGCTTTGCCTGAGGCATCTTGCTCTATCGCAAAAAGTGCTGGGACACCTTGTCCATTTTGGTATTCCCATCGAACGGTATGCCCTGGTCCTTTAGGGGCAATCATTACGACATCAACATATGATGGCGGTTTGATTAGCCCAAATCGAATATTGAAGCCGTGAGCAAAGCTCAACACCTTTCCAGGTTTTAGATTCGGCGAAATTTCTGTTGCATATACATCTTTCTGGAATTCATCTGGTAGTAATACCATTATCCAGTCAGCTCTTGCTGATGCATCATTAACGCTAAGAACTTCAAGTCCATCTGAAGCAGCTTTAGTTGCTGATCTGCTGCCCTCATATAGACCGACTACTACATCTATTCCACTGTCCTTTAGGTTTAGGGCATGTGCATGGCCTTGAGACCCATATCCAATGATTGCAACAGTTTTTTCTTTGAGCAGGCTTAGGTCTGCATCAGAGTCATAAAAAAGTTTGGCCATCCCTTCGGCAATGATTCATTTGATAGGGGAAGCTTAATGAAGAGAGGTCTAGATCTGAGCAAAATAAATCAAGAAGTTCTAATTCTCTAAGAAAATTAGTTTTACATATATTGCTTATAGTTATCGATTCGAGGGTTGAAACTATTCCCTTGGTTGGATTTTGGCCGACCCTAGGTTCGTTTAGGCTTCATTGGGATGGCTAACAACCCTATCTATTAATCCATATTCTTTGGCTTCCTCTGCGCTTAGGAAGTAGTCCCGATCGGTATCTTTTTCAATCTTTTCAAATGTTTGTCCAGTCATTTCTGCCATTGAATGATTCAGCATGTCTTTGATTCTAAGAATCTCTTTGGCTTCTATCTCAATATCGCTTGCTTGTCTTTGGGCCGTACCGCCAAGAGGCTGGTGAATCATTATTCTGCTATGAGGTAAAGCAAGTCTCTTGCTTTTGGTCCCAGCTCCCAATAGAAATGCACCCATAGAGGCTGCAAGTCCTACGCAAATTGTGACCACATCACTTTTGACATATTTCATGGTGTCATAAATAGCTAATCCAGCGGTCACCGATCCTCCTGGACTGTTGATATATAAATAAATTGGTTTGCTGCTATCTTCTGAATCTAAATAAAGCATTTGAGCAACAAGACTATTGGCTACCCCATCATTTACTTCTTGCCCGAGAAATAATATCCGTTCTGCGCCAAGCCTTGTATAAATATCTACCCAGCGCTCTAATTGACTGCCTGGAAGACGATAAGGGACGCTTGGAGTACCTATTGGCATGATTAAAGTGAATTTGGAGAAATAAGGTTGTGGATTCTTCTTAAGAAGATTTAAGTAAAAAGGTTAGATGTTTTTAGATCTGATCAATCTTTCTTAATTGAAGCAGATAAATCTTTTCGACTAGAAAGCACTCGATCAATAAGCCCATATTCAACTGCTTCCTTTGGACTTAAATAACTCATGCGATCAGAATCCTTAGTGAGTTGCTCAACGCTTCTGCCAGTATTTTTAGAGAGGATTTCAAGCATGGCCTTTTTATTATGAATTACTTCTTTTGCACGAATTTGAATGTCTGTTGCTTGGCCTCTAGCACCACTTCTTGGTTGATGTAAGACGATTGAGGCATGAGGGAGAGATGCTCGATGACCCTTTGTCCCTGCAGAAAGAATTACGGCAGCACTTCCCATTGCTTGACCAATGCATATGGTGTGAACTGGTGGTTTGACATAACTAAGCGTGTCACAAATGGCGAAGGCTTCTGTTTCGAAACCTATGGCGTCACCTGTATACCAGCTTGTTCCAGTTGAATTGATATAGAAATAAATAGGTTTTTCTGCATTGTCAAATTCCAAATAAAGCAGCTGAGCAATTATTAGTTCAGTGACATCCATGCCAAGTTGTCTTTTAGCATCATCATCAGAGAACAAAGGCAGCCCCAAGTAGACGATCCTTTCCTTTAAGAGGAGAGATGGAAGATCTGGCGGGGGAGTGCGCATAACGGCTGAATCGCCGTAATAGGGAGCTGACACCGTCATATTGGATAAAACTTGCGCAGGATTGGAGCCTAGCTGGAGGCAGCCATTAGGTGCTATCAAGTTTGCTCCGATTTGTTAATTGCCTGATTTTTTTCAAGCTTGCCAAATATCATTCGACCTGTTGAAGTTTGCAATGAACCAGTTACTACAACTGACATTTTTTTACCCAGATATTCTTTCGCGCCTTCAATTACCACCATGGTTCCGTCCTCTAAATATCCCACGCCTTGTTCAGCTTCTTTACCTTCTCGCACAATTTTGAGGTTTAATTTTCCTCCTGGTTGAACATCAGACCTTAAAGCAAGAACTAATTCACTCAAATTCAATACTTTTAATTCTTTTAAAAGAGCTACTTGAGATAAATTGTAGTCGGCCGTAATAAGTGTTCCCCCAGTATCTTCTGTCAATTTTAGTAACTTATCGTCGGTGCCTTGGCCTTCATATCTAGTTGAATTAACAACAATCCTTTTACCATACTTTTCACGTAGATCATTTAGTAGTTTTAAACCTCTTCGGCCTTTAGACCTTTTTTCATTGTTGCTTGAATCTGCTAATTGCTGAAGTTCATCTATAACTGATTGCGCTACAATTGCTTGCCCTTCGAGTATTCCACAAGAAAGTAAACCTTGTATCCTGCCATCAATTATAGCACTTGTGTCCAAAATTTTTGCACTTGCAGGGGTAAGAATTCCTTCTGCTATTAGAAGTGCTTCTGTGCTGTTTGGATTAAAAAGTCTTAGAAGTGTTCTGCCATGAACTTCGGCCAAGTTGTAACCAATTACTCCAAAAAAAACATTACTTACTATCGCTGTAAAAGGTTTAATTAGAACCATTTCTAATGGAAGTGGAAGTAATAAAATTGGAGCTAATAATAAATTTGCAACTAGAAGTCCAAGTATGAGCCCAACTGATCTACTTATTAATAGATCAGTTGGAGTTGCTCTTATTTGAGTTAGAAACTTTGAACGGAGTTGCTGGAAGAGGAAACCTGCTAAAAGACCAAAAAAAGCTCCAAATCCAGCAATGACCATTCTTAAACCTTGAATATTTGATACTTGCTTTAAAATTCTTTCTGGTAATAGATCAACGCCTAGCCACCCTGTAGCCGCACCTGATAGAAGAAATAGAACCAGAATGAGAGAGGTCACAATAGGATTGCCTTCAGATTCCTTGTTGCTTTTTTATGCAGCATGATTCATAACCGGATAATTCGCTCGAAAAGATCACCTCACCTTCTTTTTTTAATTGATGATAAAAGTTGGTTTTGTTATTCGCCCAAGAAGTGCTTATTTGCATATACCGTTTTGTCATAGACGTTGCTTTTACTGTGATTTCGCTGTAGTTCCATTAGGCGATAAAGCCGGGAGGAGAGAAGGCCCAGGAAGCAATACCATTAATTCTTACCTCAAACTGTTACATCGGGAAATAGATCTAGCACCTAAAGGGTCTCCACTTTCAACGGTTTACATTGGTGGTGGAACACCATCTTTATTGAGTCCTGAGCAGATTGGATCATTGTTGCAACATCTTCGCAGTCATTTTGGCTTTCAGCCTGACCCAGAATTGACTCTTGAGGTTGACCCAGCAAGCTTTAATGAGAAGGCTTTAATTGGTTTTTTGAAAGTAGGTATTAATAGATTGAGTCTTGGCGGTCAAAGCTTTGATGATGAAACATTAGAAAAATTAGGTAGAAGGCATAAATCTCATGATTTATTACGTGCTTGTGAATTGATTGAGAGTCAGTTTTCTGCAGGAAATATTAGAACTTGGAGCCTTGATTTATTACAAAACTTACCTGGTCAGGAAATTAATGAATGGGAAAACCAACTTAATAAAGCTATTGAAAGTTCAGCTCCTCATTTGTCTATTTATGATCTTTCTATTGAGCCAGGAACTGTTTTTCAATGGCGTTTAAATCGTGGAGAAATATCCTTACCTAGCGAAGAGATTTCAATAGAAATTAACAATTTAACTAATTCAATTTTAAAAAAATCTGGTTTTGCAAGATACGAGATTTCTAATTATGCATTACCTGGGCACACTTCTAGACATAACAGAGTCTATTGGAGTGGTGCAGGTTGGTGGGCGTTTGGGCAAGGTGCCACAAGCTCTCCTTGGGGAGAGAGATTAGCCAGGCCAAGGACTAGAGCCTCTTATGAAACTTGGCTTAAATCTCAAGAGAGAGATGGACTTCATCCTTCGATGATTAAAGAAAAAGCTATTCCTATGAGCTTAGATGACAAATTAATAGTTGGGCTTCGACGGAGGGAAGGCATTAGTTTCAATAAATTGTCTGAAATTGTTAGTTGGGATAAAATAAATAAACAAGATAATATGAATTTGTTGAAGATAAAATTAGAGAAATGGATTGAAAATGATTATATAAATTTTTACGGAGATCGACTCTTTTTAAATGATCCTAAAGGTATGGAGGTTAGTAATAAAATTCTTATAGATGTTCTTCTGTGGTGGGAATCTTTGGAGACTGATTCTGTTTGTCAACCCACTCCTTAAGGATATTTGTAAAAAGGTTGCTTCCAGGAATTAGTTTCTCAGCAAAAGGAGGTTGTTTCTCAGACAATCCAAGCAAATCTGCGGTTACTCTAACTTGTCCATCACACTCTTCTCCAGCGCCTATACCTATTAGAGGAATCCTTAATTTCTTTCTCAGTTTTGCAGCTATATTAGAAGGCACATGTTCAATTACGAGCGCAAAACATCCTGCTTCTTGAAGCTTTAAACCTTGATCTATTATTTTTTGTTGACTTTCGAGATCTTCTGCTTGTCTTCGATAACCCAGTTGATGTACTGATTGGGGAGTGAGACCTAGATGACCCATTACAGGAATCCCCATTCTTATCAATCTTTCAATAACCTCAATGATTTCAGGCTCAGCTCCTTCTAGTTTTACTGCTGATGCACATGAATTTTTAATCAACGTTCCTGCTGCTTCAACTGCTTTTTCTTCTCCACACTGATAGCTAAGAAAAGGAAGATCACATATTACTAATGGTTGCTTATTGATTGGGTTTTTAAAGCCTCTACCTACTGCTTGAGTGTGATGCAGCATTTGTTCCAAGGTTACGGGAAGGGTCGTGCTGTGACCTAAAACAACCATTGATAGTGAATCACCTACAAGAACAACCTCTGCACCTGCGGCTTCAACTATCCTCGCTGACATGCTGTCCCAAGCAGTCAATATTGCTATTGACCGCCCTGTTTGCTTATAACTTATCAATTCTGTTGGAAGCATTTGCCTTTTGAGGCCATAAGGTGTGTATTGCTAGAATTTAATCGACTCGGACCCATGCGGCCTTGACGCCTAAACCTGGTCAGGACCGGAAGGTAGCAGCCAAAAGGGATGCTTAAAGCAGGCGTGGATTCCGGGTCACCTATATCTCAATTTAGTTATTTGTTTGGATCTTTTCTAATTTGTCTTAAACGAAGAAATTCAGGAATACTTGCGCCAGCTTCTTTGGTCACTGATGGTTGATAGGAAGATTGTCCAGTTAATTTGTTAGCGCCCCTTTGATTTTTATAAGGTTGATTGCTTTCAAACCCAGTTGCAATAACGGTAACTTGAAGTTCTCCTTCTAGTTTTTCATCAACAACTGCTCCTACAATGATATTTGCTTCTGGATCGACTACGTCATAAATCACTTCAGAGGCAGAGGTCATATCTTCTAGAGTCATATCTACCCCACCAGTAATGTTAATTACACAACCTTTAGCTCCATCTATCCTGGCCGCTTCTAGTAATGGGCTATTGATTGCTGCTTGAGCAGCCTCAATAGCCCTTGATCTGCCAGACCCTAAACCAATTCCTAGAAGTGCGGTCCCTGCTTCTGTCATTACTGATCTGACATCTGCAAAGTCAACATTAACTAGACCAGGACAGGTGATTATGTCACTTATTCCTTTTACTCCCATTCTGAGAACATCATCTGCACTTCGAAAGGCTTCTTGAAGAGGAGCTCCTGCAATTACTTCCTTTATTCGATCATTTGGGATAACTATCAAAGTATCCACATTCTCTGCTAATCGAGTTATCCCTTCATCGGCTTGTCTCATTCTCCTACGTCCCTCAAACCCAAAGGGCTTAGTCACTATTCCAACAGTTAAAGCCCCGCTTTCTTTTGCTACTTCAGCAACTACTGGAGCTGCTCCTGTGCCTGTTCCCCCGCCCATTCCAGCGGCAATAAAAACTAGATCTGAGCCTTCTAAGGATTGTTGAAGCTCAGATCTAGATTCTTCAGCTGCTTTTTGACCAATATTTGGATTCCCTCCAGCCCCTAATCCCCTAGTTAGATTTTGACCAAGTTGAACTCTATTACTTGAATTGGATTGGAGTAAGGCTTGGGCATCAGTATTCAGTACGCGATAAGAAACACCTTCTAGATCGCTTAAAATCATTCGGTTTACAGCATTACTGCCGCCACCTCCTACTCCAATAACCTCGATTCTGGCCATTTGACTTGGAGAGATGCCCTCCATTTTCATAAGACCAGATTTGTTCCCGATGCCAATCTCCATATTCAGACTTAATCGTTGAGGTTTTGGTGCATTATGTCTGTACTTCTGGAATATGTTGATATTGTCAATAACCTATAACCTAACTTTTGTTCGATTCCTTGCAAATGAAACATGGCATAATTGGCTAGAAACTCCTGGATATCATTGACTTTCTTGCCTCTCGGGATTAGAGGATAAAAGTATTCAAAAGTAACAAAGACAAAACCGCAACGATAAAAATCATCAGTCTCTCAGCAGGGTTGAAACTGATTTTTTTACTTTCTTCGGGAACTCTATTTATTGTTGGAGTTTCTATTTGATCTTCCCGATTACTGGGACTTTCAATCTGAAAACTTGGTCTGCCAGCTATTTCCCATTCAAAGCGCCTCTTAGGATCGCTTAGAACCTTATAGGCTTCGTTAATCCATTTAAAGCGCTCTTCGGCGTTTCTATTGTTCCTATTGGTGTCAGGGTGCCAACGCATAGCTTCTCTTCTAAACGCTTTCTTGATTTGTTCGTCGTTACTTCCAGGAGAAAGTCCTAATAATGACCAATAGTTAAACGTGCTAGTAGATGATGACATCTGCAGAGGTTAAAAATAATTAAACCTTGAATATCTAAAAAACACCCTTTTGACCAGTATGGGGAACTGAATCATTTATATTTTGTAGTGCATTTCTTGGCTTTTTAATTATTTGTTTAAGCATCTAAAGAATTGCTGGAAATAAAAAGATATTACTGAACTATCAAGTTGCGGTTTAAATCTTCAATAAAGTCTTCAAATAGCCAAGATAAATTTTTTATCCTGGCCAGCAAATTAATAGGAGTTAAGACTAAAGTCAGGAAGATATATTTAAGAAGAATTTAGAAGGGCAGCCTCTATATTTATTTTGTTGGAATTTGAAGCTCAGGCCTATTTGGATCACTTATATCAACAATTGTACCGACCTTGTCTCTAAATTCAGAAGGTAAATTCTCGCTTAGATAGGCTAATACTTTGAGTTGTTCATCAACTAGATTAGGATTTTTGCCGAAATATATAATTTTAAATTCTTCGGTTGAGAGTTTTAATTCTCCATTAGGGGTCAAAATAATTTTAAGAAGTGGACTTCCTAATTGATTTCTTTTTGATAAAACTTTTGAGATCCATTCTCTATGATTAGAAATCCAGCCTTCAACTTGTAAATTTGGCTTTAAGGGCTGAGCTTTTTCTGCGATTTTTATAGGAATCCAATATCCATCTACATCAAGCATCCCTTTTTCCTTACCATTTAAGCCATTTCTTATTGCATAAGAAATGGCTTTTCTTTCTTGAATCTCAATTTCTAAACCTGGCGGAATTAGGTATCTGCGAATTCCTGCATTTTTTATTGGAAGATTTTTTAAAAGGTTTTCCTCAAGCGTTTTAGGCTTTATTGAAAACAAAGAAATTGGGAAATTTAGTTTAGATGCATCAAGTACTAAATTATTTTTAATTTTTGTTTTACCAATAATATTAATTTGGTTAGGGTATAAGTGGCTCCACCCATTGTTTATATAAAAAAAACTTAGAGTTACAGAAATAAAACTATATAAGAAAAATCTCCAATATTCAATACCAATTTTTTTATAGTCTTTAGTTTTACTTTTGCTTGATTGTTTTGAGCCTGAATGTAAGGAACTAACTTGACTTTTATATGAATTCACAGATCACATCTAGCCCTAGCCATTAGTTGATCAATCCAATCTCTGGCTCTATCAGCATCTTCAAAAGGTACATCCATTTCTTTACCCTTCCCAATAAGTCGAAGTCTACATCGACCTTGTGATTCATTGGTTAAAGGTGCTTCCCCAGATGAAAGTGCCATTAATTCTACTAGTTCTAATTGTTTAATTTCAAAAGCATCTTTTTCTTGAAATTTACCTGCTTCAAATGTGCTTAAGCTCAAAATCCCTTCCTTTAGGCGAGCAGCTCCTGATATATCCAACTTAGAAAGCTCTGAACCTTCTGCCCATATCAAAAAAAGGTTTTGTCTGCGACGTTCAAGCCAACCGAGGGCGGTAAGAAGAACAAATACCAAAAGGAGAGGGAACCAGAGCAATCCGTGAATCATTTGAAGATAGTGGAATGATTTAAGCGATATGCAGCAGCACTTTGATCATTCTGCTGCGGTTTCTACTAACTGTCTGACTAGTTCTTGAAGAGAAATGTTTGTAGCTTCCCAAAGCATTGGGTACATACTCTGTCTTGTAAACCCAGGCAAAGTATTTATTTCATTTAGCCATAGCTTGCGACTTTGATTCTCATAAAAGAAATCTACTCTTGCTAAGCCTTTTGCATCAATGGCTTTGCATGCTTTTAGAGTCATTTCCTGAACTTGCTCACTTATTTCCTTTTCTATAGGCGCAGGTATTATTGCTTGGCTTTTAGAGCTTAAATATTTACTATCGTAGTCATACCATTCTGAATCAAAATCTATTTCACCTACTTTAGATATTTGCATTGGTTCTATTCCTAGAACTGCACATTCTAGTTCCCTTGCTGCTATTCCTTTCTCAATAACTATTCTTTTATCAAATTTGGCTGCTTCTATAAGACCAAAATTTAATTCTTTTTGGTTTTTGGCTTTTGTGATGCCAATCGAAGAGCCAAGATTGGCAGGCTTAATGAAAATCGGATATTTCAAACTGGCTTCAATATCTTTTATCGTTTTAATCAGTTGAAGCTCATTTTGAAATTCATTTGAATTTATTGCGATATATGGTAATTGAGGTAAGCCGGCCTCTTTGAATATTGCTTTCATTGCTATTTTGTCCATTCCTATGGCTGAAGCCATTACATCAGAACCTACAAATCGCTTACCAGTAAGTTTTAAAAGCCCTTGAACTGTTCCATCTTCTCCATTTGGACCATGAAGGACTGGGAACCAAACTTCTATTTCTTCACTTCCATCAGGCAAACATTTAAAAGCTGAGACATTTAAAAGCTTAGAGCTTGAATTTATTGCATTACCTTTTTGGAGTATTTTTTCTGAAATATCACTTGACATCCATTGACCATTTGGATCTATATAAAAAGGTTTTACTAAAAACTTATTCACATTAATACCGCTTCTTAAGGCTAATACAATTGTTTGTGCAGACTTGATTGAGACATTATGCTCTCTGGAAGCTCCACCGAACAGAACACCTATACAAGTTCGGGAAGATGTCATCGAAAATATTAGATCGTTTTTAATTAGCTATAAGCTATCAGCGTTAGCGATCAAATTCATCCAAAGGTTTTCCTGTCAAAGAAAATGAGCGGATATTTTCTATTTTAACTGAGACTAAATCACCAGGCTTGTATCCTAATCCATTTTTACCTTCTTTAGGGAAAAATGTAAGGCGATTTGTTCTAGTTCGGCCCATTAATTGGGAATTATTTTTTGGGTTTATATCTTCAACAAGAATTTCTTCTATCTTTCCTTGATAACGACCATTACGATCTTTTGCAATTCTCTCAACTAATAAATTTAGCTCTCTTAATCTTTCTACTTTGATAGATTCTTTGATCTGGTTAGGCCAGTTAGCTGCTGGTGTATTTGGTCGCGGAGAGTAAGCTGCTGTATTAACTTGGTCAAATCCAATTTCTTTAATAATGGATAATGTTTCCCTGAACTGTGATTCTGTTTCCCCAGGGAATGCAACAATTACATCTGCAGTTATTGAAGCTTGAGGCATTAATTTTCTTATATAATCAATAATTTTCTTATATTTTTCAATTGTATAACCTCTAGCCATTGCCTTTAGAATTTGATTGCTACCGCTTTGAAAGGGTATATGAAAATGCTCGCATAATTTTGGTAATTCTGCACAAGTTTCAATTAGTCGATTTGTGAAATATCTAGGATGACTGGTTGCGAACCTTATTCTTTCGACACCATCAACATCATGAACGTATTTGAGTAAGTCTGTGAATGTATTTTCCCGTCTACCTTCTTTAGTAATTCCTGGTAAATCACGTCCATATGCATCAATGTTTTGACCTAATAGTGTTATTTCTTTGAATCCGCAAGTCGCAAGATAATTGATTTCTTTTTTTATTGCTTCAGGGGTTCTAGATTGTTCTTGCCCTCTTACTGAAGGAACTACGCAGTAAGTACATCTTTCATTACAACCATAAATTACATTTACCCAGGCGCAAATTTTGCTATCCCTTCTGGCAGTAGTTAAGTCTTCAATAATATTGATTTCCTCAGTTGCTACCACTTGATGCCCATTATCAACTTTATTCAGAAGAATTTCCAGACGGTTTGCATGCTGAGGACCCATTACAAGATCAAGTTCAGGTACTCTTCTTAGAAGAGACTCTCCTTCTTGTTGTGCAACACAACCTGCAACTATAAGTTTTAAATCAGGACGTTCTTTTTTTCGCTGAGCTTGCCTCCCTAAATAGCTATAAACTTTTTGCTCTGCATTATCTCTAATAGTACAAGTGTTATATAGAACTAAATCGGCTTGTAATTCTTTCTCTGCTTGCTTATATCCCATCCCTTCAAGAATGCCAGCCATCCTTTCAGAGTCGGCCTTATTCATTTGACATCCGAAAGTTGTTATCCAGTAGCTCCCTTTTTTGAGTGTTTTTTGGGAGCTTTGTTGATGAATTTGTTTTGAAGGAGTTGCTATCACGATCAGAATTGATTTAAAGGTTTGCTGCAGTTCTCATTAAGACTTCTGGATTGTGGATTAAGAATTTCCTGCCTAGTAAAAAGAGTTGCTCAATCTGAACATCTTTATTCTATTGAGTGTTGAGGGCGAGCGAGGGGATTCGAACCCCCGAATAGCGGCGCCACAAGCCGCTGCCTTAACCACTTGGCGACGCCCGCCGCGTCGGTAAGAATTTACCAATTAGCCTAGATGGCATTCTAAAAAGATTATTGTTCAAATACTTCCTCTTTCAAGAAAATGTATTGGGAGGGCAACCTTTCTTCTTAGGGTCAACACCATACCTGTCTTTGCCTATCTAGGCTGGCACTGCTTTTTTGCGGAATTATCTATGATCAACCTTAGAGTATTGTTTGATATGGTTTTTTGAATTGATATAAGATTATTCAAAATTTCGGGATAACTGAGCCAGTTGCATCTGCTTATTTTGAGAGAAATTCAGGCTTTACTCATAATGATCTACTAATCTTGATTAACTAGGGCAATTCTTGATTGCCCATAAGTATTTAACAATTTTAAGTGATTCAGGATCGAACTGGTTCTATAGATGCTTTAGTCCCTAGAGGACTTATAAGTAGTAACGTTAAGGATATTGAGCATTCTGAGGTTAATAAAGAAGGCTTATGTTCACTGCACATTAGGTGGGAAAAGGGAAAGATTTCTTCTATTGAATCTCTAGAATTGTTGCATAATCAACATTTAAAACTTCTTCTGCCAAGGCTTGTGGAACCTCATACACATATAGATAAGGCATTTACTTGGTTAAAAGCTCCTAATCTTGCAGGAACTTATTCGGAAGCTTTAGCTGTGAATCTTCGAGAACATAACACTAGGACTTTGAATAACATCCTTCAAAGTGTTGATAATTCATTAAACCTTGCTTTACGAAATGGGATTCGATCAATAAGGAGTCATATTGATATTTTTGGATCATCAGCTGAAAATACTTGGGAGTCTTTGTTAGAAGTGAGATCAAAATGGTCAGCTTTGATTGATTTACAAATGGTTGCTCTTGCTCCTTTATCTTTTTGGAATAATGAAAGGGGCCATCACTTAGCCTCTAAATGCGCATCATTTAATGGACTTTTAGGTGGAGTTATTGTCCCTCCTTTTAAGAATAAAGAGGTTGAGGATGAATTAAGACAAATGCTTACTCTTGCAGAAGATAAAGGTTGCGGAGTAGACCTGCATATTGATGAATCAGAAATATATCCTGCAGCGGGATTGAGAATCCTTTTGAAAATACTTGATCAAATGAAATTAAATATACCTATTACATGTAGCCACATAAGTAGTTTAGGATTATTAAGAATTAATCAAATAAAATACATTGCAGATCAATTGGCAAGACATCAAGTAAATGTCATTGCATTACCTTTAACAAATGCATGGTTGCTTGGTCGTAAACCTTTTTCTACCCCCATTATTCGTCCTATTGCACCAATTTCTCAATTACAATATGCAGGAGTAAAAGTTGCTATTGGTGGTGATAATGTTAAAGATTCCTGGTTCCCTTTGGGGGATTTAGATCCATTATCTTTAATGGGATTTTGTTTGCCGCTGACCCAATTAGCCCCATGGCATCGATTGGGACTGTCACCATTTACGACTAGTGCTGCAAAGGTTTTAAATCTATCGTGGGATGGAATTATTCGCCCTGGAAGTCCAGCTGACTTTATTCTTTTGGATGCAATAAGTTGGTCGGAAGCTTTGGCCAAGCCTCCTCAGAGGGAGGTATTAATTGCAGGAGAATGGTTGGGCGATCAGAAAATTACTAAATGAATACTTTCCCTATGCATAATCCTACTGCATTAAAAAAATTACAAGCTGACTTATCTTTGATAGAAGATTTGAAGTTGATATATGAAAAAAGTGATAGAGAAAGATTTTCCCGCGATTTTTATGATTATTCTCCCTTACTTCGTGAAAAATTAAGTAGTTGTTTAGCTGATTTAGTTGTGCAACCAAGTTCTGTAGAAGCAGTGATTGAAGTTGCAGATGCTTGTTATAGGAATTCAATTCCTTTAACTATTAGAGGTTCAGGTACTGGAAATTACGGCCAATGTGTCCCCCTTCAGGGAGGAGTTGTGATGCTTATGGGTGAGTTGCGAAAAATCAGAAAATATGACCCTTCTAATGGTTGCATTACTGTTGAACCAGGATGCTTGCTGAGAGATTTGAATAAAGAGCTTTTTGCTAAAGGTAGGCAATTGCGTTTACTCCCAAGTACATGGCGAAGTGCATCTATAGGAGGCTTTTTTGCAGGTGGTTCTGGAGGGATTGGTTCCGTTAGATGGGGGTTTTTACGAGACCCTGGTCATCTTTTGGGACTTGAGATTGTTACTTTGAATAAAAAACCTCAATTACTTCAATTAAATGCGAAAGATTCTGAAGCTTTAAACCATGCTTATGGAACTAATGGAATCATTACTTCTTTAACTATTTCAACTACTTCTTTAGAGGATTGGCAAGCAGTAACTATTGACTGTGAGGATTGGGAGCAATCAGTTGATCTTTTATATAAATGCTCCTGTTCAGCAATTGAACTACATCTTTGTACTTTACTTGAAAGTAAGATCTTAGATTGTTTGCCTACTTGGAGTGGACCAGCTAATGGAAAGCATCGATTATTGCTTTTAGTTTCTCCTGATGGAGTTACAACTTTAGAGCGTCTTGCTAAGTCTTTTTCCGCTGTGTTTAAAAATTTGGGACCAGAGAATGATTGCAGTGGTTCTGGATTGAGAGAGTTGTCATGGAATCACACTACATTGCATATGCGTTCTATAGATTCGAATTGGACATATTTACAAATGTTGTTGCCTCAACCAGCAATACCATTTTTTTCTGGGTTGAAAAACAAATGGGGTGAAGATTTGCTATGGCATTTAGAAGGTGTTAGACAGCAAGGGCAACAAAGACTTGCCGCTTTGCCTTTGTTTAAATGGCGTGATAGGAATTCATTATTTGAATTAATTTCTGATTGCAAGCATTTAGGAGCTGTTATTTTCAACCCTCATGCAATTACGGTGGAAGATGGAGGATTAGGAGTAATTGATGGGGATCAAGTTCAAGCAAAAAGAAATTATGACCCTGCAGGATTACTTAATCCTGGTAAATTAAAGGGTTGGATTTAAACAAATGTATTTTATCCGTTTAATTTATAAAGCTGATTAGTTAGTTAGTTAGTTAGTTAGTTAGTTAGTTAGTTAGTTATCTTTTACTAATAGTCTTCTCTTTGAAAAGACTGCCAATCAAGTATAGAGAACCAGAAATTACTGGACATGGCTTAGGCCATTTGTTATTAGATATTAGTTTTAAAAATACATTCTGAATATTTTCCTCTTCTTTTATGTGGGTTTCCAACTCTGGACATTCTTTAATGAGCTCTTCTTTTGTCCATGATTTGTGTCCAGGGATAGGAATAATCCATACAAAATCTAATCTTTTGACCAGGTTTTTTAGTATCAAGGGCGCATCTTTATTCCTTTGAATGCCAAGAATCCAGTTGATTCCCTTTTCTTGTTCTGCCCATAACTCTCGTTCTTTAGAAAGTTCTCTTGCTGCGGGAGGGTTGTGGGCTCCATCCACAAGTAAAGGCCTCTCTTCCCATTTCGCTGGCTGTAATCTTCCAGGCCAATTAGCAATCGAAAAGCCTTTACGAATTTGTTCTTCATTTATTTCCCATCCAAATTCTTTTAAAGCCTCTATAGCCCCCTTTGCTACAGCAGCATTTTCTCTTTGAATTTCTCCTGGTATTCCTAACTTCCATTTTTTAGGTATTGGTTTAACCCAATGAATTCTTGCCTTTTTCATGTCTGCAGTTTTTTTTAATATCTTTTCTACAGCAGGATGTTGTGTACAACTTATTACAGTACTTTTGTGAGTAATAACAGCAGCTTTTTCTAGTGCAATTTGTTCAAGTTCCTTGCCAAGAATATTGCAGTGATCTAGACCTATGGAACCCATGGCAATAATAGGTCTTAAATTATGAGCAGTTGTTGCATCAAGTCGACCCCCTAGTCCAACCTCTAAAATTAATAGATCTACTTTTTTATATTCGAAGAAATCAAGTGCAGTAGTTATTATTAATTCAAAAGGGGTTAAAGTCTTTGTCGATTCTATTTTCAGTAGCTTTTTTAATCTGCATTTGAGTTCATTTGTTGTGATTGATTTACCATTACTCCTAATCCTTTCATTCCATTCTATAAGATGTGGAGAAGTTGTTACTCCAATATTAATCTCTGAATTTTGCAAACAGCTTTCTATAAAGCTAACTATTGACCCTTTACCATTTGTCCCTACCACCTGAATTGCAGGAATGTTTTTACAGGGATTCCCTATACTTTGAAGAGCTTTCTTGATTCTTTCAATGCCTAAGTTAATTCCTCCATGTTCAAATGGAGGAATTAACCCTTCGAAATTATCGACATTATTTATATGATTATGTGCCAATCAGATAAGTGATGCAAATGTTTTTTCTACCATTGAGAAAAGCTTATCAATTTCTCGCTTGTTTATAATTAGAGCTGGAACAAATCTAACAACCTTAGGACCAGCAGGAACGACTAATAATTTATTTTTTATAGCATTATGACAGAAACCTTCTGCAGTTATATAAGAGTCTTCTTTAATTACTAGCCCTTGTATTAGTCCCCAACCCCTAACCTCTTTTAAATGATTTGGGTATTTCAAAATAAGGCTATTTAATTTGCTTCGTAATTGCTGCCCTCTTGAATTAACATTAGTAATTAAATTCCTTCTTTCAATTTCCGTTGCTACTGTTAAACCAGCATTACATGCAAAAGGATTGCCCCCAAAGGTACTTGCATGGTCTCCAGGTTCGAAAATATCTACTTGGTTTTTTATTAATAAAGCGCCAATAGCATGACCGCCGCCGAGGCCTTTTGCTGAAGTGAAAAGATCTGGTTCTATTCCTAATTGCTCGTAACCCCACAAGGTTCCTGTTCTAGCTAAGCCTGTCTGAACCTCATCGAGAACTAATAAAATTTGGCTTTTCTTGCACAATTCACTAAGACCTTTAAAGAATTCTTTTTTGCCTGGATGCACCCCTCCTTCGCCTTGTAGAGGCTCTACTATTACAGCTGATATTCTTTGATATTTAGAATTATATTTTTCAATTAAAGAAGCAAATGATTGCAAGTTGTTGTATTCAAAAAAATCAAATCCATCC
>CACIRS010000014.1 GCA_902589115.1 uncultured Prochlorococcus sp. | reverse complement strand
CATATGGGTTTTGTTCTTATAGGTATAGGCAGCTTTAGTGCTTTAGGAACAAGTGGCGCAATGTTGCAAATGATTAGTCATGGACTTATTGGCGCAAGTTTATTTTTCCTTGTGGGAGCAACCTATGACAGAACTCATACTTTGCAACTTGATGAAATGGGGGGAGTAGGCCAAAAGATGAGAATTATGTTTGCACTTTGGACTGTTTGTGCCCTTGCTTCTCTTGCTTTGCCAGGAATGAGCGGATTTGTTTCAGAATTAATGATATTTGCGGGCTTTGTAACTGATGAAGCCTATACATTGCCTTTTAGAATAGTAATTGCAGCCCTTGCTGCAGTAGGAGTAATTCTTACTCCTATTTATCTCCTTTCAATGCTTAGAGAGATTTTCTTTGGAAAGGAGAATCCAGAATTGGTATCAAATACAAACTTAGTAGATGCTGAGCCTCGTGAAATATATATCATTGGCTCACTGCTTGTTCCCATAATAGGAATAGGCCTTTACCCAAGATTGATGACTGATAGTTATAGAGCATCTATTGAAGCATTAGTAAAGAGAGATGTTGGCGCTATGGAGAGACTTAATAAAGCCAAGTTTGTTACCATGACTAACCTCAAATCAAAGTCTGAAGTATTTTTAGCACCAAAATTAAATTTATAAAAATATTTTGTATTATTAAATTTTGATTAGGTTTTCTTAATAGAATTACTATTGCTCTGGCGCTCTTTATAAATCTAGATAAATTGCTAGAAGATTCAGATTGATTTTGCAAGTTGATGGTTTGAAAATGGGAGCTGATGCCGGCGCTCGTCTAGCTATTCGTCTTTTGCAGGATGCTGCACAAAATGGAGATTTGGACCCTTGGGATGTAGATGTAATTTCTGTTGTAGATGGATTTTTAGATCAACTTAAGCAACGTATTGAAGTTCCAAGGCAAGTTGCTGCTCAATTGAGAAGTTATGGAGGTAGTTATGAAAGAGATCTTGCTGATAGTAGTGAAGCTTTTTTAGCTGCTTCAGTATTGGTAGGACTGAAAGCAGAAGCTCTTGAGGCTTCGACTTTTCCTTCAGACCCTTTGATTGATGAGGAGCTGGAATCTGATTTCTCTGACCAAGGATGGCTGGATCCAAGTTTTGCATTACCAATTAGACCTGAACGGCATCTTTGCCGAAGGCCTGTAGCTCCACCTCCACTAAGGAGGCCCGTAACTCTTGGGGAGTTGATTGAGCAATTAGAAACGATTGCAGAGCAATTGGAATCAGAAGAATTTCAAAATCGTAGGCAAAAGAGAAATAAACGTTTTTCTCAGAGAGAAGCAATTGCTCAAGTCAATGCTTTGGCTCATAGAGAAAAGCTCCCTGAGACAACGGCTGCGTTGGGAGTATTTCTTAATGCATGGGAAGACGCGCTCTACTGGGTTGATTTTGAATTCTTGGTTGGTCAATGGAAAGATGAGGCTTCTAATGATTTGGACACTGATCGAGTAGGGGTTTTTTGGGCGCTTCTTTTTCTTTGCTCTCAGGGCAAGGTAGAGCTTGAACAATCAGGCTCTCTTTACTCTTCTTTGCGACTTAAACGAATCCTTGAATCTGGCAGTATTACTCAACTTCCGTTGAAAACAATCACAGTGCCAGCTGCAGCGCCGGCTGCGGCATAGAAGGAGGTCTCAAACGGCGTCTATGTTGTCTTGGATTAAAGGAGTCTTACAACGCCAATGAAGGCGATGATTCTGGCCGCTGGTAAAGGGACTCGCGTCCAGCCGATCACTCATGTGATCCCTAAGCCAATGATTCCTATCTTGCAGAAACCCGTAATGGAGTTTCTTCTGGAATTGCTTAAGGAGCATAATTTTAAAGAAGTGATGGTTAATGTTTCTCATCTGGCTGAGGAGATTGAGAATTATTTTCGAGATGGCCAACGTTTTGGAGTTGAGATTGCTTATAGCTTTGAAGGACGTATTGAAGATGGTGAATTAATTGGCGATGCTTTGGGGTCTGCAGGAGGCTTAAAAAAAATACAAGATTTCCAGCAATTTTTTGATGATACTTTCGTTGTACTTTGTGGAGATGCGTTAATTGATTTAGATCTTTCGGAAGCTGTTAAAAGGCATAAGGCAAAGGGTGCATTGGCAAGTTTGATAACTAAAAAGGTTCCCAAGGATCAAGTAAGTAGTTATGGAGTTGTTGTTACTGATGAGAATGACCGTGTTAAAGCATTTCAAGAGAAACCTTCTGTAGATCTTGCTTTAGGAGATACTATTAACACAGGAATTTATTTGTTTGAGCCTGAGATTTTTGAACATATTCCTTCTGGAAAACCTTTTGATATTGGTTCTGACTTATTCCCTAAGTTGGTAGAAATGGGAGCACCATTCTATGCTCTCCCAATGGATTTTGAGTGGGTTGATATTGGGAAGGTTCCTGATTATTGGAGGGCAATTCGTAGTGTCCTTTTAGGAGAAGTTCGTCAGGTTGGTATCCCTGGGAAAGAAGTGAGACCAGGCATCTATACAGGATTAAATGTCGCTGCAAATTGGGACAAGATAAATGTTCAAGGACCTGTTTATGTCGGTGGAATGACTCGAATAGAAGATGGAGCAACGATTGTTGGACCATCAATGATTGGGCCTAGTTGTTGTATTTGTGAAGGTGCAACTATTGATAATTCAATTATTTTTGATTATTCCCGTATTGGCCCCGGTGTTCAACTTGTTGAAAAGCTGGTATTTGGAAGATATTGCGTTGGGAAAAGTGGCAATCACTTTGATCTGCAAGAAGCAGCATTGGACTGGTTGATTACAGATGCTCGCAGACAAGATTTGGTGGAACCTTCTCCCCAACAGAAAGCTATGGCTGAATTATTAGGAACTGACCTTACTTCTGCAGCGAGTTAACTCCTGCCAAATCAAGAATCTCTGGAATATATTCCTCGGCTTTGATAGCCATTAGGTGTATACCTTGAGCGATCCCTAGAAAGCTTTTTACTTGTTCTGCTGCAATTTTAATTCCTTCAGCTGACGGATACTTAGCTGCTGCTAATCGATTAACGATAGCTTCAGGAATACATGCACCTGGCACAACACGATTAATAAAAGTTGCATTTTTAGCTGATTTCAAAAGAAATACTCCTGCAATTACTGGTAACTCAATAGGTTCTGCAATTTGCTTACAAAAATCTTCTAATACTTCTGATCGCATAACCATTTGCGTTTGTAAAAATTTTGCCCCTGCTTCTTTTTTGAGCGTTAATCGTCTACGTAGTCCTGAGATACTTTGACAATTTGGATCGGCTGCTGCTCCTGCAAAAAAATTTGTCGCACCATCTGGAAGCTCGCCAGATGAAGGATCTTGCCCAGAATTGAAGGATGAAACTTGTCTTAGCAATCTGACAGATTCGTAATCATTTACATGTTTTGCTTCTGATTGATCACCAACCCTTACAGGATCCCCAGTCAGGCAAAGAACATTTTTAATGCCAAGTGCATGAGCTCCTAGTAAATCTGCTTGTAGGGCAATTCTATTTCTATCTCTACATGCCACCTGAAGAACGGGCTCTAGTCCTTGTTCTAAAAGTAATTTGCAAACTGCAACACTGCTCATTCTCATAACAGCTCTGCTGCCATCTGTGACATTTATGGCATGCACACGATTAGCCAATCTCATCGCCATCTCAATTGCATGAGAGGGATTTGCTCCTCTAGGAGGCATTATCTCTGCGGTGATTGTTGTGCCGCCAGACTCAATGGCTTTTTGAAGAAGTGATATCAAACCCGCTAGTTGATGATCTGATTACTATGGAATATCGGTAGACCTTTAGTCTGCCTACTATGAACTTTAAGGCTAGAGGGAGAGATGATTACTGGAGAAGCTTCAAATCCATCTCCTATAGCCCTCTCTGCGAGGGAAATGGAGATCATTGATCTTGTTGCAGATGGATTGACTAATCAAGAAATCGCACAGCGTTTAACTATCAGTAAGCGAACAGTAGACAATCATGTAAGCAATATGTTTACTAAAACCGGTTCCAAAAATCGAGTAGCACTTTTGAATTGGGCTATGGACCATGGCAAGATCTGTCGCGATGGATTTAATTGTTGTTCACTTCCCGATGCTTCCGATAGCGATCTTTAGCTTTTTGTAAACCACCTTCTGGAAAAGGCATAAATAAACATTCAACAGATGTCATATCAAACAATTCTGCATATGCCATGCATGCTTCGCGATCTTGACAGCTGAAACGCAGAATTCCATCTGCATCGTATAAACCATACAAATCTGACCTGCCTGCGGATCGCTCCGCATAAATGGCTGGACGAATCCAGCGTCAAATATAAAAGGAATCTAAAGGAAATTGCGCACTTTGACTAATAATTGCTTAAGAATTGCTTTCGCCGTCTTCTCGTCCCCAGTCCTGCAAAGGCTTTTGAGCTAATGAAGCATTGCTCCATTGATTTTTGCCTGTGATTTCTTCGAGACACCATTCAGGCTGAATGATTTCATCCTTTTCAGAGTCAAGTTCAATTTCAGCAATGACTAAAGGTGAGTTCTTCCCATGGAAGCAATCAACAATCCAAACGAGTTTATTTATCTCGAGAGTATGCCTGGTTTTGGTTAATTTATAAGTTGTTAATTGCCAAATCGACTCTGCTTCATTCAAAGGTATTTGGTATTCGAATTCATGTTGAGAAAACCTACCGGCTGGAGTTTTAAGGGTTAGCCAAGCTTTTTTTTGATCGGCTATCCTAACTCTTATTGTCCAACCATTAATATTGTTGACTAAATATCCTTGCCTAATTTCCATAGTTTGATTGATAAATGATTGCCATTTTTCTCCTTTGACTAAAAATCTTCTTTCAATTTCAATGCCCATTCTTAATTTATTTATAGATTATTGGTTGTGAATTAAGCTCCCGGCCCAATTTAATTTCTTGGCTAAAGTACTGTAATAAGATGGGCTTTGGTTTAATAAAATCATTTCAGCATCTTGATTGGCTCTTTGAATAATACATTTATCTCCTGGCTCTAGGAAAGAACAACTATTGCCATCTTTCCATAGCTTTACTTTTCGATTAATATCTCCAGTCGATTTAATGATTAGTTTTGATTTCGCTGGGACTACTATTGGTCTGCTAGAAAGACTAATAGGACAAATTGCCGTTACAATAATTGCTTCTATGCCTGGGTGAAGAATAGATCCACCTGTTGCCATTGCATAAGCTGTTGAACCAGTTGGTGTTGATATAATTAAGCCATCTCCTTTATATCTATCGACAGTTTCTCCATCTATTTCTAGTAAAAGATTGCAAGTTGGAGAAATATCATCATTACTTGCGCGAAAATAAAAATCATTTAATGCCCAGTTATGCTTTATCTCATTGCTAACTGGTTCTTTAGATTCGAATGACTTTTCTATCTTTGCATGTAGCATCATTCTTGGCTCAATGGTAAATTTGTCATTAATTAACCGTTCCAATAGATCATTCTTATCCAATAGCTTTCTATCATGTGTTAGGAAGCCTAAATTACCTCCTACATTAAAACTAAGAATTGGTATCTTTAAGGGTGAAAATTGTCGAGCAGCCCCTAACACTGTTCCATCACCTCCAAGAACAATTACTAAGTCTGGAAGATTTTTTTTCTCTGCAATAAGACTTTTTAGATTATCATTTGAATTGCTTTGATATTTTTCAACTTTAATACCTTTACTTTTTAAATGATCAACAAAAATGCAAGCAGAGTTATACGCCTCTTCACTATTCGCTCTATATATTAACCATACTAGCCTTATGCGCATTATGTAAGCTTACCAACGAAGCAAATTAAAATTTTCCATGTCAATTGTAATACGATTTCTATAAAGTGATAGGAGTATTGCGAGTCCAACTGCCGCTTCTGCTGCTGCAACTGTAATTACAAAAACAGAAAATACTTGACCTCTAATTAAATCCCCATCTAGGTAAGCAGAGAAGGACATTAAATTTATATTTACTGCGTTTAGCATTAACTCAATACTCATTAAAACTCTAACAGCATTTCGACTATTAATTAAGCCCCAAACACCTATACAAAATAATAATGAAGCGAGAACAAGAAACGCTGAAAGTGGAATTTGGTAGTTTATAGATTCAACCATTTTTGTTTAACTAGGATTTAGATTTATCAATTAGTAATGGGGAAATAGGCTTTTCAATTAAGCCTTGATCAACAGAATCACCTGTACCTACATCAGTTAAAAGAACATCTCGTCTTGCAAGTACGATCGCACCAATCATAGCCATTAAAAGCAGGACTGAGGCAAGTTCGAATGGTAAAAGATAATCAGTAAAAAGATGTTCACCAATACGTTCAGTTGCTTTTTCTCCAATAGCTTTTGGACCAGGCACTGGCCAAGGAGTTGTTAAATCTACACGAATTAACAAAGCTAATAAACCTGCACAAACACCACCTGAAAGAAGCCGTCTGACTTGCAATCCTTTTATTGGTTTAAGATCTTCTTTTTTGTTGACTAACATGATTGCAAAAAGTATTAGAACATTGACTGCGCCTACATAGACAAGTATTTGTGCAGCGGCTACAAAACTTGCATTTAGCAAAAGATATAAACCTGCAACCGCCATAAACACCCCACCCAATAAAAAAGCTGAATAAACAATATTTCTAAGCAGAATTACACCTAAACCACCAGTAATGATGACTCCGCTAAGGATTACAAAACAAATTAGCTCTGTTGAAGCTGCAATAGTCATTATAGGATTTCTTCGTTTTGAGGAAGATCTTTTTGGTTTGATTTATTTGAATCTTCTAAAGCAGGATTTTGATTTAGCCACTCAAGCATCTCTGAAGGCAGCTTACCTGCTCTTGAATGCGTAGATGGGATTTCATGAGGATCAACAATTCCTTTTGGAAGATATGCAAATTCACGTAATGGTTGGACAGAAGGATCTGTAGTTACATTTGTAGGCAAACGACCAAGAGCTACGTTGTCAAAATTAAGACTATGTCGATCGAATGCAGAAAGCTCATATTCTTCAGTCATAGAAAGGCAATTTGTAGGACAATATTCGACACAATTTCCACAAAAAATACAAACCCCAAAATCTATAGAATAATTCTTGAGTTCTTTTTTTTTGGTCTCTTTGTTCATTACCCAGTCCACTACGGGGAGATTAATTGGGCAGACCCTTACGCAAACCTCACAAGCAATGCATTTATCAAATTCATAATGAATCCTTCCTCGATAACGTTCTGATGGGATTAGTTTTTCATATGGATATTGAACGGTTATCGGCCGCCTCCGCATGTGATCAAACGTTACGCTTAGGCCTTGAGCAAGGTAGCTTGCTGCATCCACTGCATCACGGGTGTACTCAGCAACTTTTTTAAGGAACCCGAGCATTCGAAATGATTTAAAGAGAGTGAATACTTGTCATGTTTCAAATCTTACAAGCATTTGGCATTTTGTAAGTAGAACTACCCAAAGATGTAAGGACTTGATCATTGAAATTTTAATCCCTACCCTCCAAAGGCACTTGGGAAGCTAAGTTTTAATGCGGCTGTAAAAAGTAAATTTACTAGAGATATTGGGAGTAGAAATTTCCAGCCGAGATCTAACAGTTGATCTATACGCACTCTTGGGGTGGTCCATCTCAATAAGATTGCCAAGAAAACAAGCAAGTAGGCTTTTAAAATAGTCATCACAATACCTATCGAACCTGCAATTACTTCAATTAATGGTGAATTAATAGGTTGATTAATTAGATTTGCTAACGACTCTATTGGAATAGGAAATCCCCATCCACCTAAATAAAGCACTGACACTAAAAGTGCTGAGAGTACGAGATTTATATAACTACCTAAGTAAAATAGAGCAAATTTCATTCCAGCATATTCAGTTTGATATCCCGCAACTAATTCTTCTTCAGCTTCGGGTAGATCAAATGGCAGGCGTTCACATTCAGCAAGGGCACAGATCCAAAAAATCACAAAACCTATTGGTTGTCTCCATATATTCCAACTTAGAACACCTGCTCCAGTTTGTTGAGCAACAATATCAACAGTGCTGAGAGAATTACTCATCATCACAACTGCTAAAACAGATAAAGCAAGAGGGATTTCATAGCTAATTGATTGCGCGGCGGCTCTTAGTCCTCCTAAAAGGGAATACTTGTTATTAGATGCATAACCACTCATTAAAAGGCCGATTGGTTGAATACTGCTAAGAGATATCCAAAGGAAAATTCCTATCCCTACATTACTAATAAGTAAATTTTGACCAAATGGAACTATTAACCAGGAAAGAATGACTGGAACTAGGACTAATACGGGACCTAATGTAAATAACAAACTATCTGCTTTTGCTGGAATAATGTCTTCTTTAACTAGTAATTTAAGGCCATCAGCCATCGGCTGAAGTATCCCTAAAGCACCTGCATATTCTGGACCTATGCGTTGTTGGGCAGCTGCAGAAATTTTTCTTTCGAGCCATACGGTTACAAGCACTCCCACCAATGCTGCAACTAGAACCAGAAGCATTGGTAAAGGCAGCCAAATAATGTGAGCAACTTGCGGCGATAGGCCTAGGCCCTGCATTGTTTGTGTGAAGCTCAACTCAAGATCTATGCCATTACTCACTATTGCTAAAGGAGTTGAGGCTAGATGAATCACAATCAAATTAGAAACATTCATGCAACTTAGGCCTATAAAGTCTTTTTGCGTTCGTCTGTGGGTATCCAAGTACGATCCTTCACACCTGTATAGATTTGAGAAGGTCTAAAAATACGATTTGCTCCAAGTTGCTCTCTCCAATGAGCAAGCCAACCAGCTACCCGAGATATCGCAAAAACCGGGGTAAACAGATCACGTGGGATTCCTAATTTTCTATAAACAAGGCCTGAGTAAAAGTCCACATTGGGATATATACCCTTTGGTCCTAATCGAGCAGCTGCTTCTTTTTCTAAAGCTCTTGCAACGTCATACATTTCATCTTTACCAAACCTTGCAAATAATTCTTCAGCAAGTTCTTCAAGAATTGATGCTCTTGGATCTTTTACTCTGTATTCACGGTGACCAAAACCCATAATTTTTTGCTTTTTGGCAATAGCTTCATCAAGATATGCACCGGCATTTTCAGGAGTTCCTATTTCTTCAAGCATGGCTATAACATCTTCATTCGCTCCTCCATGCAGTGGCCCTGCGAGAGTTCCTACTGCAGAAGCAACCACTGCATATGGATCTGTAAGTGTACTTGCGGTTACACGCGCACTAAATGTACTAGCGTTCAGACTATGTTCAGCATGTAAGATTAAACATCGATCAAAAATTCTTGCTGCTAATGGATCCTGTTCGCGCTCAGTGAGCATATATAGAAAGTTTGCGGAATAAGCAAGGTCATCGCGCGGTTGAATGGGATCTTGACCTTTTCGAATGAGCTGAAAAGCAGCAACCATTGTAGGGATTTTGGCAATTAATCTGATTACTGCGTCATATACATATTGTGGATTATCAATTGCTCTGCGGGAGTAAAAGAGGCCAAGTGATGCGGCACATGATTGCAATGCATCCATAGGATGCCCAGTTGCAGGGAAGCATTTCATCATGTCCCTAACTCGAAAACTTACCCTTCTATGCATTTGCACTTTTGCTTCAAAATCTCGAAGCTCATCTGCACTAGGAAGTTCTCCCCATATCAGGAGATAAGTTGTTTCTAAAAAACTGCTTTGTGAAGCGAGCTCAGCTATTGGATATCCTCGATATTTCAGCTTCCCTTGGAGTCCATCAATATCACAAATAGCAGATTGAGTGACTGGAACTCCTTCTAGTCCAGGACGTAAAAGCATTTCCTTGGGCTTTAGTTGATCGATGAGTGATTTGTCGTGATTGTGCTTTAACACCTTAATCAATCTATTTTTAAATTCAGTTGAACTTTGAAAGATCCAAAGATTTTAGGGGATTTAATGAGTTGTTGTCCCTTTATCTGAAATTCTATGATCTGAGGTGTAAAACCCTAGATTTATCGGTTCTATTTGCTCCAAAATTAAATTTTTATTGTTAATAAATTAAAATGATTGAGTAATAAGTGTAGAAAAAATTGGCCGAATGCAATCAAAATATTCTTATGAAGGAGAAAATCCCTACTAATATCTCTTCTCAAGATCTCCACACTTGGCTGTTAGAGAAAAACTGCGATTTATTTTTAATAGATGTGCGTGAAGATCAAGAGCTGGCGATAGCACCTTTTCCTTTTACGAATTTGCATCTTCCGCTTAGTAGATCTTCTGAATGGCTTGATGCATTACCTAATTTAATAAATAAGGATCAACCAGTTTTGATTATCTGCCATAGAGGTATAAGAAGTTGGAATTTTGGTAGTTGGTTACTGCAACAAGGTTTGCTTTATGAAGTATGGAATCTTGATGGTGGAATTGAATCATGGAGTTTGAATGTTGATCCAACTATCCCTTGCTATTAAAGAATGTCATAAGAGTGCTTCATTCCAAGAATTAATTTTGTATTCATTTCCAATGACTCGTAGCATTAAAAAATAGTTCTTAAGCATTTGGTGAAGTTACCTATAAGACAACAACAGGTTTTAAAGGCCACGGTTCATCATTATGTGGATACGATTGAACCGGTTGGCAGTAAGGCATTAGTTCAGAGGTTTGGATTGCAAGTTAGTTCCGCCACAGTGAGATCTGTGATGGGTGAACTTGAACAAAGAGGTTATTTAACCCAACCTCATCCTTCCGCAGGACGAATCCCTAGTCCGCAGGGGTATAGACATTATGTCGATTGTTTACTTCCTCCTCCAGGTGCAACAGTTAATCGTTTGGAAAGTGAATTAGCAAATATCAGTTTGAAATGGGCAGCTTTGGATGATCTTTTATGGCATTTAGCAAGACGTCTTACAGATTTCACTGGTTTGATGAGTTTGATTACACGACCATCAAGACATGGCACAAAGCTTCAAGAAGTGCGATTAGTTCAAAGTGGAGATCGGCTTTTGGTAATGCTTGTTGAAAGTTCTAATCAAGCTAGACAATTGAATCTTCGTTTACCCCATGCAGCAGCAGGAGAGTTGGCTGCTATGGAAATTTGGGCTCGAGATCAATTATCTCAATCAGGAGATGGCACTTTGGATTGGTCGAGCCTGCCTTCTCAATTACATGTTAGTGGCTCTCTTTTACGTGAAGCAATATCTAGCCATAGCCAATCGAACCCAATGCCTGAGGCCGGAGCAGTATTTCATGGGATGTCTCGATTATTGGCTCAACCAGAATTCAGTAAAAGTGATAGTTTTCGCCCACTTCTTGAGCTGATGGATAGCTATCCATCAGCAGTAGTTCCTGATGCAAAGGATGAGTCTGTAGGGGTTTGGATTGGGAATGAACATCCTCATTGGGCTTTAGCAAATTGTTCAGTCGTCAAGGCTTCTTATCGAAGTTCTAATCAAAGTATTGGACAGGTTGCATTAATTGGTCCGATGAGAATGGCATATGCCACAGCTATGGCAGCAGTAACAACTGTTGCTCATCATTTGGGTTTATTACTGGCATAAACAATGCTTAGTTAAATATCTACGCCTAGTTTTTCTGCAACAGTATTTACATCCTTATCACCGCGTCCAGAGCAGTTGATAACTATTTCACTGCCTGGTTTCAAAGTAGGGCACAAATTTTCCAACCAAGCAAATGCATGCGCTGTTTCAAGTGCTGGAATTATGCCTTCTAATTCACTAACTAATTGAAGTGCACTCAACGCTTGCTTGTCTGTTACTGCTACGTATTCGGCTCTACCGATTTCACATAAATAACTATGTTCTGGTCCAACACCTGGATAGTCGAGCCCTGCACTAATTGAATGTGCTTCTTGAATTTGTCCGTCGGCATTTTGCAACAAAAGACTCATTGCTCCATGAAGTACTCCTACTCGTCCTTCGGTAATAGTTGCAGCATGCCTATTAGTCTCAATTCCATCACCTGCAGCTTCAACTCCAATCATCCGAACCGACCTATCTTCAATAAATGTGTGAAAGAGACCCATTGCATTTGAACCACCTCCGACGCAAGCAAGTAATACATCTGGTTTGCCACCAAAGGCTTTTAAGCATTGTGCACGAGTCTCTTCACCAATAACTGCATGAAAATCTCGAACTAGCATTGGATAGGGATGAGGACCTGCTACTGATCCAAGTATGTAATGAGTATTTTCAACGTTAGTAACCCAATCTCGTATCGCTTCACTGGTGGCGTCTTTAAGTGTTGCTGTTCCTGCAGTGACCGGTTCGACTTTTGCTCCTAATAATCTCATCCTAAATACATTCAATGCTTGTCTTTTCATATCTTCCTTGCCCATATAAATAACGCATTCAAGGCCAAATCTTGCACATACTGTTGCTGTCGCTACACCATGTTGGCCGGCTCCTGTTTCAGCAATAATTCTTTTTTTTCCCATTCGAATGGCCAGTAGGGCTTGGCCAAGAGCATTATTGATTTTGTGTGCACCTGTGTGGTTTAAATCTTCACGTTTAAGCCAAATTCTGATGCCCTCTTTATTACGCTGATAATGCTCAGAGAGTCTTTTGGCTTCATATAGAGGGGTTGCACGTCCAACATAAGACTTCAATAAATGATTTAACTCTTCCGTAAAAGATTTATCTTGCCATGCATGATTAGCTGCTTGCTCTAATTCGGTAAGTGCAGGCATTAGTGTCTCTGGAACATATTGGCCGCCATATTTACCAAAACGACCAAGGGCTGTAGGTCGTTTCTGAGGTGTCAGATCACTAGCTTTAGGAGTAGGAGGCAAGTCTTTGGTCACTGGTCTTGGCTGTATATATTTACTAGCCTACGAATTAAATCGATGCCTAAAGGAAGTTGGCGAGAATTCAGTGACTTTCAAGGAGAAGTAAACCCTATTAAAGGTGTTTCGACGCCTAAAGCAAATAAGAAAGTGCGACTTTATAGAACTAGAGGAGGTAAAGCTGGCAAATTAGTTACTGTCATCGAAGGTTTAGAGCTTGACAACAAGAGTTCGAAAGTTTTGCTGAAATCGTTAAAGGCACTTTGTGGTACAGGCGGAACTGTAAAAGACGCTTCTCTTGAGTTACAAGGAGATCAGATTATTAAAGTTATGAATTTTTTAATCGATGAAGGTTATCAGCCAAAGCAATCTGGAGGTTAAAGAGTTCTTTAATTGGCACGCTTACATGGAAAATAGAAACGTGTATGCAACATGATGACAATGACTGAAGGCACAAAAGGAGATAAATCACTGAAAGCAACCAATATTGTTTGGCATCAGGCTTCAGTGAATCGTCAAGCAAGATTTGCTCAAAAAGGGCACCGAAGTGCGGTTATTTGGTTCACAGGACTATCAGGCTCAGGGAAAAGCACTTTGGCAAATGCAGTTAATTTTGCTTTGTTTGAGCTTGGATATTCCACTTATGTGTTAGATGGAGATAATATTCGCCATGGTTTGTGTAAAGATTTAGGTTTTAACGACTCTGATCGCCAAGAAAATATTCGCAGAATTGGAGAAGTGGCTAAACTTTTTTTGGATTCAGGTGTCATAGTTCTTACTGCATTCGTATCTCCGTTTCGTATTGATAGAGAAAAGGCTAGAGAATTAGTTGATCAAGGAGATTTTATAGAGGTTTATTGCGCTGCAAATCTAGAGACTTGTGAGAAGAGGGATGTGAAAGGCCTTTATGCAAAAGCCAGGGCAGGTGATATTAAGGAATTTACTGGAATATCAAGTCCATATGAGGAACCAGTATCTCCCGAACTGCATATCGATACAGGAGTTCAGGATTTAGATAAATGTGTAAAAATTGTTATTAACCACCTTAAAAAAATCCAGGTGATTCCTTGAAAGATGTCATTAGGTACTTGTTATGGTATGACTTCAAAATAATATATAGGAAAATTTATTAACTTATTTTATTTTTTTTAGATAATTTTTTGCTCCTAATTCTTTTAATTTTTGATCTTTTATCTTAACTTGCCCGTGTAGATTTTCTCTGTATAGAATAAGCTTTTCTTTGATTTCTTGATCGCAGACACTTAATATTTGTGCTGCTAAAAGCCCTGCATTTAAACCTCCTCCTATGGCAACAGTTGCTACAGGAATCCCTCCAGGCATTTGGAGAATGGAATACATAGAATCGATACCAGAGAGCGCTTTGCTTTGTACAGGTACTCCTATTACTGGAAGAGTTGTATGAGCAGCAATCATTCCAGGTAAGTGCGCAGCTCCTCCCGCCCCTGCAATAATGACTTTGAATCCTGTGGAGTCAGCTGTCTTAGCGAAATTAATCATTTCAGAAGGCGTTCTATGTGCTGAAAGAATGCGAGCTTCTAAAGGAATTTTAAATTGCTCGAGAATGTCTATAGCTGGCTCCATTGTTGTGAGGTCAGAGTCGCTACCCATCACTACTGCAACTAATGGCATTTGATCTGGATTCCTTATTGGCACGTTCCTATCGGTTTGGGTCACTATTAATGATGACGAGATTTTAATTGTCTCGCATTTGAATTAATTGGCTTTATTAAATGCGCAAGATCTCAAATATTAGTTTGCCTGACCCTTTATCCACGTCAAAGGGAGGTTTTACATGGTCATTGGTATGTGATGAGAAAGATGTAATTACTTCGATTGAGCCAATGCGGCTGAATGAAGGTAAATACTCTGAAGATTGGCAAGGCGCTTGGCTGAGTCCAAGAGGAATTGATCTCCAGTTTAATGGAGGTTTAGGTATAGCTTTTCCTGAATTAACTTTCCGTCAACTACCCAAGCTATTGGAGCTTCTGGATCAATTATGGGTTGATGGAGTTGAAGCAATATGTCCAACATTTATTAGTTGTGCTTTACCAGAATTTCAGGAAGCAATGAGAGTGCTAAATGAAGCAAGAAAGCAAAATCAATTAAACCGATGTAAATTATTGGGAGCACACTTAGAGGGCCCTTTTCTTTCCTTGCCTTATGTTGGTGCTCATAATCCAAATTGCATTAGCAAACCAAGCTTATTTGCGTTAACTCAATATATAAATGGATTTGAAAATTCAATTGATTTGGTGACTTTAGCGCCTGAATTAGAAGGCTCAGAGGAACTTATTCAACAATTAAATAGTCTTGGGATTATTAATTGTTTAGGACACTCATCTGCGGATTTTGAACAAAGTCTGCGATCTTTTGAAAAAGGCATCTCTATGTTGACGCATACATTTAATGCAATGCAAGGATTGCATCATAGGAATCCTGGACCTGTAGGAGCTGCAATTCAGAATGGCAAGATTTTTATGGGCTTAATAGCTGATGGAATTCATGTCCATCCATTAATGGCTACTTTCTTGCAAAAAATCGCTAAAGGTCAATTGGTATTAGTTAGTGATGCTTTGTCTCCCTATGGGCTTGAGGAAGGACACTATCAATGGAATAGCAGTTGTATCTCAGTAGAACAAGGTGTTTGTCGATTGAGTGATGGCACCTTGGCTGGGAGCACATTAGGTTTGTTGGAAGGTTGTAAGCGCTTGGCGAAATGGAGTAATGAGCCTTCTTCAGCAATTTGGTCTGCTACTTGTGCTCCTAGATTGGTTTTAGGACAACCAGTTGCATCAAGTAAATATTTGATTGGAAAGTCTTTGAAGAATTTACTTAGATGGGAACAGAATTTCGATATTAATGAGCTGACTTGGTGTCAGGCTGTTTAGTATCCATTGGGATCGTTCTTTAATCAATGGCTTCGAAAGCACTACAAGATTTAAAGCAGGCTGAGAAAGCTGAAGTAGCCAGCTACTTCAATGGAACAGGTTTTGATAGGTGGAATCGAATTTATAGTGATAGTAATGAGGTTAATAAAGTTCAGCGAAATATTCGAATAGGCCACCAGAAAACAGTTGATGATGTCCTGTCCTGGTTAAAAGAATCAGGCGAATTAAGCAAGATAAATTTCTGCGATGTTGGCTGTGGAGTTGGAAGTCTGACTATTCCTTTAGCTCAAATGGGTGCAGGCTCTATTGCTGCAAGTGATATTTCTGAATCAATGGTTCTTGAAACCCAACGTCGTATAGAGGCTTCGGGTATTAATTTAGAGAAAATTACATTCAAGACCTCTGATTTAGAAAGTATAGAAGGTTCCTTTCATACAGTAATTTGCTTAGATGTTTTTATTCATTACCCTCAACAGGCTGCAGAAGAAATGGTTAGACATCTTTGCACCTTATCTGAGCAAAGATTAATAGTTAGCTTTGCTCCTTACACGCCTTTCTTGGCAATTTTGAAACGTATCGGTCAATTATTTCCTGGTCCAAGTAAAACCACACGTGCTTATACATTGCGAGCTAAAGGTATAATTGATGCAGCAAAGCAATCTGGTTTTGAATTGACTAGGAGTAAGCTTAACAAAGCACCTTTTTATTTTTCTCAATTAATTGAATTTAAAAGATTAGTAGAATAGTTTTGATGCTGAAATATCTTATTTTTCGTGTTTCATCTTTAGTCTATTTGGTAAAGGTGCTTCAAAAGAATGAATTTTATTTTGGATTGGTAGATTTAGCAATTTATGAGCATGTAAAAAATAACCACCGTTGCCAGGAGTTTCTTTAAATGAAACTTTCCCATTCTCTTGGTATAAACGATCTCCAATTAATTTTGCACCTATTGCAGAAAGATGTATCCTTATTTGATGAGGCCTTCCTGTCAGAATACAAGCTTCAATTAAATCTTCATAAGGACGTTTTTCTAATATATTTACTTTAGTTGTGGCATTCTTATTATTCGTTGTTATTAACTTCCCTCTATCAAGTTGCGATTCTATAGCCCAAATACTTCCTAGTAATGGGTGATATCTTTTGCCTATGGGAATATTTATTTCTAGTCTTTGATTTAAATAAAAATGTGGATTACTTACAGTTAGTCCCCTGTAAATCTTTTGAAATTCATTCTTACTTGAAGACTGTATTCGCATCACTTTCGAAAGTTTGGACCTTGTCGCTTTTTCTCTTGCACAGATTAGTAGACCAGAGGTATGTCTTCCTATTCTATGGATTGGCTTCGGTGAATTAATACCCTCTATTTGATTGGTATTTTTTGAAAGTAAATATAAGAGGGTATGTTTAAGGAATCCTCCACCGGGTATTACTGGTAAACCAGCCGGTTTGTTTACTATTAATATGTCACCATCGTCATATATTATGCCCCAATTAATTGGAACGGATGGCTCTTTCCAAGCTGGTCTTGACCAATTAATTAAATCTCCTGAATTGATTTTTTGGTTATTTCTAACTACTTTGTTGTTAATTGATATTTGACCATTGTCTATCCTGTCTTCCCAACTTTGCTTAGAAGAATGAGTAAAATTAGCGCTTAAAATATCAGAAAGTTTCTTTTCACTATCGATTTTTTTAGCAACATATGAATATATCCAACCTTCATTAAACTCTTCAGGAATCCATCCGGAATCGACATTTTGATTGTTTGTAATCAAAACTATTTTACTAAGTTATTTTCTAGAGCATATCTAACCAATTCAGTTCTGCTTGAGGTTGATGTTTTGATAAAAAGTCTGCTTACATATTTTTCGACATTTCTAATCGAAGTTTCGAGTCGCCTCGCAATCTCTTTATTCATTAAGCCTTCTGCCACGAGTTGAAGGACACTAGCTTCTCTTGGCGTGAAATTATGGACTGCTAATTCTTTAGATGAATTTGAATCTCCTTGTGTGAGCATCGATCTAATCTCTGTTATTTGCTTAGCCATTGAGCTCACATCTGCGCCAGCATATTTGGCAGCTTCTTCTAATAATCTTTCTTGACGTCTGACTACATTGCGCACACGTGCGACTAATTCATCAGGATCAAAAGGTTTTGGAATATAGTCATCTACTCCTGCTTCATATCCTTGAGTTCTATCAATAGTCATGCCTTTTGCCGTTAGAAAAATAACTGGTGTTCCTCCTAACCTTTCATCTTCTCTAAGTCGTTTAAGTAATCCATAGCCATCACATCGAGGCATCATTACATCGCTAATGACTAAGTCAGGAAAGATTTTTTGAGCTTTTTCCCAGCCTTCCTCTCCATCTACTGCAGTAGTGACCTCGAACCCCTCATCTTCAAGATAAGCCTGAACTGCTGATCTTATGCCAGGTTCGTCATCCACAAGTAATAAACGGGGAGGTTTTGAAATTTCGCTTTGTTGAGAATTGGAGTTACTCATGAATCAGTGCTGCAGTGGATAGAGAAAATCTATGATTCATAAAAGGAAAAGCTTCGTCAAGTGTAGATATTCAGAAGGATGCCTGTGAGTTCGAAGACTTCATTCCCTTAGGGTTTTTATTATAAATTATATTTTTTTGCTTGTTTGCCCTTTATAAGATTTTCATCTTAATTTTAAAAGGTTTTATTGCTTAATAGGTGTTTGATGGAATAGAGCTATATTCGTTATTCAATTGGTCAATTTATTAAACCAATTCTAACAAAGGCCAGCTAGAAACCGATAACATAAAAATATAAAAAATGTTCAATTTCTTCAATCAGCACAATTCAGTCTTTCCCGCTCGCATTTGATTATCAAGCAACTACTCCTTGCGAACCAGAAGTAGTAGCTGCTATGGCTCCATATTGGAATGAAAATTGGGGGAATCCATCCTCTAGGCAAAATCGCAATGGGATAAGAGCTTCAGCGGCTGTAAGTTTCGCTAGAGAACAGTTAGCTGAATTTTTAAATATTGCACCGCAGAGATTAATTTTTACGAGTGGCGCAACTGAAGCGAATAACTTGGCTTTGATAGGTCATGCTCGGGCTAAAGCCATTGAAATCGGCAAACCTGGCCATTTAATAACTATTGCTACGGAACACCATGCTGTTTTGGATCCTTTAAGGCAATTACAAAAAGAAGGTTTTCGCCTAACAGAACTCCTGCCAGATTCTGATGGCTTAATTACTAAAGATCAGTTAATAAATTCTTTTAAAAAAGATACATTATTAGTAAGTATAATGACTGCAAATAATGAGATTGGTGTCTTACAACCCCTGCAAGAATTATCCTCTCTCTGTAAGGAAAAAGGAATAGCAATCCATAGTGATGCTGCTCAGGCTCTTGGGCAGATTGATTTGCAGCCTGATCTTCTAGGTGTTGATTTTATGAGTATTAGTTCTCATAAGTTGTATGGTCCTAAGGGTATTGGGGCATTAATCTTAAAATCAGATTTACCAATACTTCCTTTGCAATGGGGTGGGGGACAAGAAAGTGGTTTAAGGCCTGGAACAATACCTGTTCCTTTAGTTGTTGGATTTGTGAAGGCTGTTGAATTAGCAAAGAAAGATTTAACGAGCAGACAAAAACGATGTCGATTTCTACGCGATCGCTTTTGGCAGGGTTTAAATGATCAACGCCCAGATTTGATTCTTAATGGTTCTAAACTAAAACGATTACCTAATAATCTAAATTTTTCAATTCCAGGAATTTCAGGAAGTCGTTTACATACAGAATTAAGGCCATACATTTCTTGCACTAGTGGTTCGGCTTGCAGCAGAGGCGAGCCTTCGCATGTATTGCTAGCTCTAGGAAGAAGTTTGACTGAAGCAGAAGCTTCTTTACGAATCAGTATTGGGAGATCAACAACATCTAAGGAGGTTGACCAGGCAATTGATATCATCATTAAAGCTATAAATAAACTAAGTTAATTCTTTTTTATTTCTTATATTTATGAAGCAAATTTAGATATGAATAATTTATTTTTTTCGACATATCCGTAATTTTGCACTTCGGCTTCTAGGATTTTTTGAAATTTCTCCTGTATGAGCGATTAGTGGTTTTCGTGTAACCCTTTGAATTCTAGAGTCATCTTTAAACGCATGTTTTACAAGCCTGTCTTCCAGTGAATGAAAACTAATTATATGTAGTAGCCCTTCACTTTTAAGCCAGTCTGGTGCAATTTTAAGGAATTTTTCTAAAGAATCTAGTTCTTGATTTACTGCAATTCTTAATGCTTGAAAAGTCCTTGTCGCTGGATGAATCCTCCCATAACGTGCTTTGGGTGGGTAGCATCCAGCAATAGAGTAGGCCAAATCTTTAGTTTTAATAACACCTTCTTCTTTGTTTAGAATATATTTGATTTTTTTTGCAATTTTCCTAGATAACCTTTCATTACCATATAGATAAATGAGATTAGCTAGCTCTTCTTCTTCCAGTCTTAATATTAATTCAGCAGCAGTTTCACCTTTTTCTTGATTCATTCTCATATCAAGAGGCCCATTTAATTGAAAACTAAAACCACGTTCTGCTATATCTAATTGAGGACTGCTAACCCCAAGATCAGCGATAATTGCAACAGCTTTTTCCTTAGGTGAAAAATCGGAAAAGTTTGTTTCTATAATATTAACTCGATCACTAAATCGTAATAATCGTTTTTTAGACGCTTCTATTGCTGTTGGATCTCTATCAAGACCGATAATTTTTATTTGTGGGTATTTCTCTAGCAATAATGATGAATGGCCCCCTCCTCCTATTGTTGCATCAATTATTAACCCTTGATTAAGTTGATTTGTGGAAAGATTGCTTATTGATTCAAGTAAGTAATCGTTGAGAACTGATATGTGTTGAAAATTTGATGTTGTAATGAGAGGTTCTTTTGGCATAACTTTTTCGTAAGATCATTACAAGACCTTTTAAAGCTTGGCCCCATGACGCAACTTGAAACGCGCACGGAGCCTATGGTCGTGAACTTTGGGCCCCATCATCCTTCGATGCATGGAGTTTTGAGATTGGTGGTGACACTTGATGGTGAAGATGTAATTGACTGTGAGCCAGTAATTGGATACTTGCATCGTGGAATGGAAAAGATTGCTGAGAACAGAACAAATGTGATGTTTGTGCCATATGTAAGCAGGATGGATTATGCCGCTGGGATGTTTTACGAGGCAATCGTAGTTAATGCTCCTGAGCGCTTAGCTAACATCTCTGTTCCAAAGAGAGCTAGTTATATCCGTGTATTAATGCTTGAACTTAATCGAATTGCAAATCATCTTCTATGGTTAGGTCCTTTTTTAGCTGATGTTGGAGCTCAAACGCCTTTTTTCTATATTTTTAGAGAAAGAGAAATGATTTATGATTTATGGGAGGCTGCAACTGGTCAAAGATTAATTAATAACAACTATTTTCGTATAGGAGGAGTTGCGTGTGATTTGCCATGGGGTTGGTTGGAGAAATGCAATGATTTTTGTAATTGGTTTGCACCTAAAATTGATGAATATGAAAAGTTGATCACCAATAATCCTATATTTCGTCGACGTATAGAAGGGCTAGGAAAAATTGAACGACAAGATGCAATTAATTGGAGCCTTTCTGGTCCCATGCTTCGAGCATCAGGAGTTCCTTGGGATTTAAGAAAAGTAGATAGTTATGAGTGCTACGATGATTTTCAATGGGAGATTGCGTGGGATAAAGAAGGAGACTGTTATGCAAGATATCGAGTAAGGATTGAAGAAATGCGTCAGTCATTAAAGATCCTTAAGCAAGCCTGTGAAATGATTCCAGGAGGCCCTACAGAAAATTTAGAAGCAAGAAGAATGTCTGAGGGGAAAAAGAGTAAATATTCTGATTTTGATTATCAATATGTTGCTAAAAAAGTTGCACCTACTTTTAAAATTCCTAATGGAGAACTTTATACTCGTCTGGAATCTGGTAAAGGAGAAATAGGGGTCTTTATACAAGGAAATAATGACGTTACACCTTGGAGATTTAAAATAAGAGCTGCAGACCTCAATAATTTGCAGATCCTTCCGCATATACTCAAGGGTGCGAAAGTAGCCGATATAATGGCAATTTTGGGATCAATTGATGTAATAATGGGTTCAGTCGATCGGTGAGTTTGAATTGTCTTTGACAGACTCTAAAGACTATTTAAAGTTGAAACGAGTGGTTCGGTTTGGAGATACTGATGCAGCTGGTGTTATGCATTTTCATAATTTATTGAAATGGAGCCATGAAGCATGGGAGGAAAGTCTCTCACTTTATGGAATCTCATCTTTAGAGATTTTCCCTAATAGCAATAATGAAAAGACTCTAGAGATACTTTTGCCAATTATTCATTGTGAAGCGGATTATATAAAACCTTTGAGAACGGCTGATTGTTTAGATATTGAACTTCTACCCTTTAGACTTGATTCAAGTAGCTTTCGTGTCAAGACGAAGTTTTTATTAGATGGCAAGCTTGTAGCTCAAGGGCTTATTCAACATGTCGCAATAAATTCTGAAAGTAAATTGCGATGTCAATTGCCTAGATGTATTGATCTTTGGATTGAATCTTCCTCAGTCAATAAATCTCCAATGCCATTATGAAAAAGAAATCTATTAATTGATTTGGTTTAATCTATCCTTAAGTTCTGGTACTTCGGTTGATTTAAGTAATTGATTCTGTGCCCATAGTCTCCATCGTTTTCTTTCCAGTTTTCCTGCCGCATTTGGTCTAAGCTTGTTACACATAAGGTAAAAAAGAGGTCTTTCATGGGCTGGAAATTGCAAGCAGATTTCTTTGAGTAAAGCAATTATTTTATCTTCTTTTTTTATAAAGCCATTAGATTCTAGCCTGAAAATTAAAGCTAGCCTTTCTCCCCATTCTTTATCTATTATTGGACTAATCAGCAATTCTTCTACAGGTAAAGATTCCTTTTGTATTGACTTAATTAATCTCATTTCAATTTGTTCTGGATATATTGTTTCTCCTCCTGAATTTATTGCATTATCAATTCTCCCTTTTAGATGTAATTCTGTAGATGATGTTTTATGAATTAATTGTGCTATATCTCCAGATTGCCACCAGCCACTTTTATCGCAAATCATTTCTAATTTATTATGAATGAGTCTATATTTTGCCAGTCTATTTGTTCGTACTTTTAATGTATTGCTATTGCTTATATCTATTTCCACATCCTCTAGGGGTGATCCGCAGCCTGAACTCCCTGTTAAAAAATCAATAGGTCTAATTGCTGTAATCATCGCAGCAGTTTCAGTTGTTCCATAACATGGAGCAAGACGTAACTTATTTTTACGAGCTAGATTTTCTAGTGATTTTGATATTGCTGCTCCTCCAACCCAAATAACTGCAAAGGCTTTTAACCACTGTAAACCTATTTCATGTTTAACAAGTCTCTCTAATTGTGTAGGCACCACTGAAATAACTGCTGGCCTCTTTTTCTCAGACAGGAAGAATCTGCATTCTTTTTCAAGTGCAATTGGATCTCTCATAACAGTAGGTGGTATCCATTTGTGTTCTGCTTTCCAGCAGCCACTTCTCCACCAAGGCATTAAGCCACTCATATGATGCATTGGCAGCGGATTGAGTATTAAGCAATCTTTAGGGTCAATGCCTTGGTCTAATAGCCATTGGCCAGTTGCAAATGCAGAGAGATCTAGGTTTTTAGAAGTATGTAGACAATGATTAGCAGCTCCAGAACTCCCTCCACTTTTGATAATTACTCCTGGACCTTCAGGTAAGACATTACAGTCAATATTTTGGGCTTGAACTTGGGGAGGCAATAATTGAACCCATGCCTTTGTCTCTAGTCCTCTGATCAGTACTTCAGTAGATTTCTGAGGCTCACTGGATATGCATAAAAGATTTATTAACTTCGTCATGCGGCGTTCCAAACAATCTCAGGATTCAGACTGAAGAGTGGTCCATGAGGGCACCATCCAGGAGCAAGACCAGGGGCAGTAGGAGTTGGACCTATTTGTTGCAATGCTGATAGGTGATTTATCCAACGGCGACCTATTCCGGTTTCAAATGCTGTGCTAATCATCTTGTAGCCAATTCCTTGCTTTAAGTCAGCAAGAAGAAATCTTGGATCTCCTTCCAATAAAGGCCTTCTAATTTGCCAATCCTTCCAGCTATCTCGTAATGAAGGATCATTAATAAGTGATTCATCAAGTGCAACATGTATTTTTTTAGATAAATTCAAAAGACCTTCTGGATCATCTACTGATAAAGGTTGCTCTAGCCATTCTAAGCGAGGCTCTTCTTTAAGAAAATTCATCCATTTACCTGCTTCCAATCTATTCCAGCCTCCATTTGCATCTAATCGTATATGAGAATTTAATGGTAATAAATTCAAAATTTCATTAATAAGATCTTTTTCTTTCTCGAATGCTTGTAATGCAACTTTTATTTTAATAGTTAAAGGATTTTTTTTATATTGACTCTTTAAAAGATTAACTTCTTTCTTGGAACTATCTATTGATGATATTAAAACAGCTGAATCAGGTGGCGGTAACCAACCCTCTATGGTTTTATGTCCAATTTCAGAGTCAATTTCTGCTAGGGCAGCTCCGACGCCAAAAGATAAAGCGTTTGGCCATATTTTGATCCCATCTTCTAGCTCTTGTCGAGTAGGTTTGTTAGAGATTTTCTCTAAATAAGATTCACATTGCTGGAGCTCAGTAAATGTAAATGGAGCAATTTCTCCCCAGCCATAATCTCTATATTTATTTTTTAAGCAGACTAACCAACCTTGCTTCTCTTTTATATATCCTTGGGAAGTTCTGAGCTTTCGAGTTAGAGCGAACGAAAATTTTTTGAATTGTATTTTATAAACCATAGTTTTATGTGAACAATTAATTTATTCCAATCAATGGCCCTGCGGCTAAACCTAAGCTTAAACCCAATCCATTTAGAGCTTGAAAACGCAATGCTAAAAATTTACTTTTGCTGATTAATTTTGGGTTGTTATGGTGATGACTTACCAAATGAATAAGTTTGATGGCTGGAGGCAATCCAATTATTCCAAGAAAAGTACTTGGAGGCCAATTTCCAAAAAATATTGGAATCCATTCTAGGGAAAAAGTAATTCCGACTAACCAAGGAATTACTTTAGATGCACGACGAGTCCCTAATAGAACTAAAGGAGACCGTTTCCCATGAGCAGCATCTTCTGTTATTTGATGAAAATGTGAGCAAAAAAGTACCAGAGTTGTTGCTAATGCTGGCCCAGCACCAAGAAGCGTTGCCGTTCCTAAATTTATTTCACCCCCCCCCCTTCACTTGTTGAAAGAGCTGATAAGGCCGCTGCCGTGGCGAGTGGGCCAAAGGCTAGCCAGCATAATGGCTCTCCTAAACCTTTATACCCAAGTCGAAAAGGCGGCCCTTGATAAAGATATCCAAGTAAACAACTTCCCAGAACTAAAAAAAGCACTTCTAAATTGCTATTAAGGGCTAACCAAATAATTATTGAAAGTCCTATAAAAAGGGCTAGGTAAGCTAAACGTCTAACTGGTTGTTTACCACCCATCAGCGCTACGACTGAATGAGGCTTATTAACTTCATCGATGCCAGTATCTGCATCAAATAGATCATTTGTCAGATTTTCCCAAAGCAATAGAAATACAGATGCAATTAAAAAACCAATTAAATTTTCTAGAGGTATGCTTTCTTCTCTGCTGAGCTTCCATCCTGCGGCCAAAACTACTGGCATAACAGCAACTGAGTACAAAGGCCATTTGATTGCCTCCTTCCAAAGCTGCTTTCTTGAATTGGCCTCTGTGTAAAGGGATGCAACATGTTTATCGTCTTGCATGGCATTGACTCCCTTTAATTTGAAGTGACGCTTTATACATTTGAGCAGAACCTGTAACTCACTCGTTACTTCGAATGACTGCTGATACAAGTTTCAGCGATCTTTTGACTTCTTGCGCCAAAGGATGGTTGGCAAGGAAGTCGGATGAAGATGTGTTTTCTCTGGCTGTACCCCTTAAAAATATCGATCCTGCCATTTGTTTGCAGCATTTACCTGATTGTGGTGAATTTCGTTTCCTTTGGGATAAAGCACCAGGCTTTTGTTTGTCAGCGTCTGGAAGATGTCAATTTTTTGATATGGATGGTCCTCGAAGGTTTGAGTTGGCTCAGCGTTTTAGTGAAAATATCTTTGGGAGACTTCAAAATTTAACTTTAGGAGCACCTTCTCATGCATTACCTAGGGTTCTTTTTTCATTTTCTTTTTTTGAACACTTTTCAGAAAGACATCGAAATACTGATAGCTCATTAGCTTTGCAATCGTTATTGCCTAGATGGCAATTGACTCGTGAAAATGGATCAACTTGGTTGAGATTAAATGGAGTTGCCACTCATCAAGCAGAGGTAAGAGAGTTGGCAGAAAAATTATGGATAATGCGAGAATCCCTGGCCAAAATTACACAAAAAACACAACCATCACTCAATAATGTGATTCCAGGGGTTTCTGCACCTAAGCAATGGCAAGACTTGTACAAAAATGCCTTAATTCGGGGTATCGATTTAGTTAATAGTGGAGCTCTTAAGAAATTAGTTTTAGCAGTTCAGCAATCAATTTTGCTTGATGGACCAATGGATCCTTTGGCTATATTGCTTCGTATACGCCAGGAACAAATTGGTAGTTGCAGGTTTTTATGGCAGCGAAATCAAAATGAAGCTTTTTTTGGGGCATCACCAGAACAACTTTTAAAATTAAAACGTGGAATACTCTTAGTAGATGCTCTCGCAGGTACAGCCTCTAAAGAGGAAGATGATCATATCCTTTTAAGTTCTGAGAAAGATAGAAGAGAACATGATTTAGTAGTTTCTTCTATTGTTAATCAATTAGTTCAATTAGGTTTGAAACCTCATTTTTTAAGAACTCCAAATATTGCTAGATATGGACGATTGCTTCATTTGCACACTCCAATTACCGCGTTGTCGAATCAGATATTGCCATTGGATTTAGCTAATGCTTTACACCCCACCCCAGCAGTTGCTGGGCTGCCTTTGAGAGAAGCAATGCGATGGCTCAGAACACTTGAACCTTTCGATAGAGGTAGTTATGCAGCTCCTATTGGATGGATTGATAATGCTGGAAATGCAGAGTTTCGAGTTGCTATTAGATGTGGACATCTTCAAAATAAGAAATTACTTCTAACGGCTGGAGCGGGACTTGTTAAAGGTTCACTAGTTGATCGAGAAATGAATGAAGTGGCATTGAAATTTGATGTCTTGGCTGAGCATTTAGACTTGGGATCAGGTATTCAATTTAAAGACTCAACTAATCGCGCTATTACTTGATCTGCCAAAGGTATTTTCATAAGACGCTCTACTTCACGGATCCCTGTGGGACTGGTGACATTGATTTCGCTTAGCATTCCCCCGATAACATCAATTCCTACAAAAAAAAGTCCTTCACTTTTTAATAATGGTGCCAATTCTTCGCATATCTCTTTTTCGCGCTGATTGATTTCGGTTGCTTCTGGGATACCACCTAATGCAAGATTGCTTCGAAAATCTCCTTTTTTTGGGCGTCGATTGACTGCTCCAAGGGGATCACCATTAATTAGCAAAATTCTTTTATCTCCTTGTTCTACTGATGCAAGGAAGACTTGCATCATGACTGGAAGACGTTCCTGTTCAGTAACTAATTCCAGTAAGGCTTCTAGAGAATTAGCCTCTTTACCTATACGGATTACACCTTGTCCTCCTTTCCCTCCAAGAGGCTTTATAACAACCTCTCCAAATTCACTAGCAAAAGATTTTAATTCTTCCACTCTGCTTGCTACAAGCGTAGGGGCCATTAATTGACTGAATCTAATTGCCCCAAGTTTTTCATTCCATGCTCTTAAGGAAGCTGGTTTATTTAGTACTAATACTCCATCCCTTTCTGCAACTTCAAGTAAGTGTGTGGCATATAAATAAGCTTCATCTACAGGCGGATCTTTTCGCATCCAAATACATGTGAAATCTGAAAGATATTTACTTTGAGCTTCTTTAATAGTTATCCATGGATCAGCAATAACAGGCTTCGCTATGACACATGCTCTATTTCCTCTTGCTTGTAGGTCTGATGGGGTACATATCCAAACCTCAATAGATGCTCTTTCTGCGGCTTGCATTAAAGCTGCTGAGGAATCTTTCGAAGGATTAATACTGCCAACAGGGTCGATTATAAAAAGTTGTCTCATAGTTTTCAGTCCACTAGACCGAGTAACTTGCTGAGTTGATTAGTCGATTCAAGTTCATAGAGGTCATCACAGCCCCCAATACCTTTATCGTTAATAAAAATTTGAGGCACCGAAGTTCGACCTGAAGCTCGTTCTGACATTGCTCTACGAGCAACTTGATCTCCATCGATTGCATGCTCTTCGAAGTTGACCCCTTTTTCTTCAAGAAGAGCTTTCGCTCGAATACAGAATGGACACGATTGCCAGGTGTAGATCTCAACTTTTGCCATGACACAGCATTAACTTGTTCATGATCTTATGCTTGATAGTGCTGATGATGGCTTGAACCATCTTTATTGAAGAATTAATTTTGCTGGATTTCACTGATTTTAAAAGAGATTTGTCTCTTCTTACTGAACGCCTGAGCAATGCTCAGGACTGTCTTTGACGTACCTGCCTTACAAGCTAGGCAAAGGGACCTAGAACAGCTTGCTGCTCAACCTGACTTTTGGAATGATCAAAAGAATGCGCAAAAAAAGATGCGTACTTTGGATGAGATAAAAGCACAATTGATGCAGATGGAGTTATGGAGAAAAGCATTAGAAGATGCAGAAGCGACTATTGAGCTCTATGACTTGGAACCTGACAATGAGATGCTGATTGAGGCTCAATCTGGTTTAGATAACTTGCGATTAGGTTTAGACCGATGGGAATTAGAACGCCTTTTAAGTGGCCCATATGACAAAGAGGGCGCGGTTCTTTCGATTAATGCAGGAGCTGGAGGGACAGATGCTCAGGATTGGGCTCAGATGTTGTTGAGGATGTATACCCGATGGGCAGAGGATCAAGGAATGAAAGTCTCTATTGATGAATTATCCGAGGGTGAGGAGGCAGGAATCAAAAGTGCAACTATTGAAATTGATGGCCGTTATGCATATGGATATCTTCAGAATGAGAAAGGTACACATAGGCTGGTTCGAATTTCCCCTTTTAATGCAAATGATAAACGTCAAACAAGTTTTGCTGGAGTAGAGGTGATGCCAAAATTAGATGAACAACTTGAGCTAGAGATTCCTGATAAAGATTTAGAAATAACTACTAGTCGTTCAGGAGGAGCAGGCGGGCAAAATGTGAATAAAGTAGAAACGGCAGTTCGCATTTTGCATATTCCGACCGGCTTAGCTGTGAGATGCACGCAGGAACGCTCACAATTGCAAAATAAGGAAAAGGCAATGGCTCTTTTGAAAGCTAAGTTGCTAATTATTGCTGAAGAACAAAGAGCTGCTCAGATTGCAGATATTAGAGGAGATATTGTTGAAGCGGCTTGGGGCAATCAAATAAGAAATTATGTTTTTCATCCTTATCAGATGGTGAAAGATTTGAGAACTTCTCTAGAAACAACTGATGTTCAAGCAGTCATGGATGGATGTTTAGATCCATTTATTCAAGCTTTACTTCGTAAGAGTGTTGATAACTTAGGGATTGATCAAGAAAGTGCAGATTAAAAAATGAAAAAAGACCAAACTTCTCAAGCTTCATCTGCGAAACCAATTCCTTCTCCAAGTTTCGTGAAATTGGCAATGAAAAATATGGTCCGCAAAGGTAATCAAAGCCTTAAACATTTTTCTTTAACAGCATTTGCTTTTATTTGCTTTATTCTTCTAGTTGCTTCAATTGGAAGACCTACTCTTCCTCATTAATTAAGTTTCATAGAATTGGAAAAATCTATCGATTTAGACTTAGCCTTTACTTCTGCACCGGAGGCTGTTTTACAAGGCTTAGAACAAGAAGGATCTATTGAACTATTAACGAAAGCAGATCCATGGATCCAAGAGATTAAATCTTGGGTACAAATTTTTCAGATACAAAGTTCATATAAATGCCCTGATGTGGTCAAAAAATCACAATTTTTAAGTATGGGTCTACAATTTACTGATGAAACAACAATTGCTGAAATTAATTTTCAGTGGCGCAAGAAAAAAGAGTCAACTGATGTGCTCTCATTTCCTGCAATTGATTTAAAAAGTATTCCTTCCCCAAAAACACCTATCCTTGAACTTGGCGACATAATTATTTCAGTTCCTACGGCGAGAAAACAGGCTAGAGAATATAACCACTTGCTTTCATTTGAGCTCAGATGGCTTGTAAGTCATGGTTTTTTGCACCTATTGGGTTGGGATCATCCAACTAAGCAGCATTTGGATGAGATGTTGCAATTGCAAGAGCAACTTCTTTCCAACAACGTTAATCTTCACGTTGTTGGTAATTCAAACTGAATTGAAAGGATGCATCCTGAAACAACTAATTTGGTTCCTGGTAAAAAAAACAACTTTTCTCAAAAGGAGCGCAGACCTCCGAGAAGAGTTGCTTGGCAGATTGCCGCTGATTTGCCTTCAAGCTTTCGTTACGCAGGCCAAGGGTTGAGGTATGGCTTTGTCAGTCAAAGAAACTTTCGAATCCATGTTTTTATAGGATTAGTTGTTTTTTGCCTGGGTTTTTGGTTGCAACTGAACCTGAATCAATTATCAGTTTTAGTTCTTACAGTTGCAGCTGTGTTGGTTCTGGAATTACTTAATACTGCTATAGAAGCAGTAGTTGATCTTGCTATTGGGCGTCGTTTTCACCCTCTTGCTCGCATTGCTAAAGATTGTTCGGCAGCAGCTGTCCTAGTTGCATCAATTAGTTCATTGTTCATAGCATTCTTATTGTTGTTCCCAGCACTTTTGATGCGACTTGGTTTTTAACACTTTTGGATTTCCATGCTTCTTGTAATTGACAACTACGACAGTTTTACATTCAATCTTGTGCAGTATTTGGGAGAGCTTGCTTCAACTCACTCGATTGCTAAAGATGTTCGAGTAGAGCGTAATGACGTTCTTTCACTCTCAGCAATTAGGGCTCTGAACCCATCAGCAATTCTTTTATCTCCAGGTCCAGGTAATCCAGATCAATCTGGTGTTTGCCTCTCGATATTGGCTGAACTTTCTCCTCATATCCCTACTTTAGGAGTCTGCTTAGGTCATCAAGCATTGGCTCAGGTTTATGGCGGTAAAGTGGTTAGAGCAAATGAATTGATGCATGGCAAAACCTCTCCTGTCATACATGACGGAGAAGGAGTTTTTCATGGATTACCAAAACCTCTTATTGCAACTAGATATCACAGTCTCATTGTTGAAAGAGAATCATTACCAGAGTGCTTAGAGATAACTGCCTGGTTGGATAATGGTTCAATTATGGGATTGAGGCATCGTGAATTTGCGCATTTGCAAGGGGTGCAGTTTCACCCTGAGAGTGTTCTTACTGATTCTGGGCATCAATTGCTGAGCAATTTTTTAAGCTTGGTTTAATACATGTATACCCATTGATTTTTCGTCCCGGCTTCATTTATGTCAGATCGTTTGAAATTTATGCTTCGCTTCCCTCTTCTTTTAGCAAGTCTCATTTTTGCTTCCTGTTCATCTGCCTTTGCAGGTAGCGTTCAAATTACAAATTTTGGACATAGTGCAATTTTAATTAAAGGTGGAGGTCGCTCAGTCCTACTAAACCCGTTTAAGGCTGTTGGCTGTGCATCTGGTCTCAAAGAGCCCAGATTGAAAGTGAATTTAATTCTCGCGAGTTCAGAGTTAGCGGATGAAGGAGCCAGAGTTGCAAAAGGAGTTTTCCTTGTCCAGCCTGGTTCATATAGGGTTGGCGGGCTTAGCCCTGAAGGATTTTCAACAGTTCATGATCGTGTAGGAGGTCGACGATTTGGGAATGCCACTCTTTGGAGATGGAGGCAAAATGGCCTGGAATTTGCTCATTTGGGTGGCAGTGCAGGTTCTATTTTGCCTGCAGATAAAGTTTTGCTAGGTCGACCAGATGTTTTGATTATTGCTGTTGGTGGTGGAGCGAAAGCTTATACCGGTAAGGAAGCCGCAAAGATTACCAAGGAATTGAACCCTAAACGTGTTATTCCAGTGCAATATATCAATGGCAAGAGGCCAAAAGATTGTGATTTGAATAGTGTTCAGCCTTTTTTAAATGCTATGGAAGGTACGCAAGTTATTAAGTCGGGAAGACAATTGACATTGTCTTCCAATATGAAAGAAAAAACTATAATTCATTTAATGAGATAGAAGTTATTGAGCTTATATTCCTTCAATTATCTTATATATTTTCCAGAATTTCTCCATTTGAAGTTTTGTGCCTATGCTCACTCTAATTGAGTTTTCAATTAGTGGCTTGTTTCTCATCCCTCTGACAAGAATACCGTGATTTCGTAACTCACATTCGGCCTCATAACTATTTCGATTGGGCCAGATCAACATATAATTACCTCCGTCTATATGATGGCGTATTTTTGTTCCCATCAGTTGATTTTTAATCCATGTACGTGCTTCTAAAACTTCTTTAACGTATGAATCTATATAAGCCTGATCCTTTAATGCTGCAAAGGCTGCCGTAACTGCAAAACTATTTATGTCATAAGGACCAGTTACTCTGTTTATACGATCAATAATCTTTTCATTGCCTAGCGCAAATCCAATTCTTAGTCCTGCTAGTCCTGCCGTTTTCGAAAGAGAGCGCAAAATTAAAAGGTTTGGCGTAAATTGAAAATCAACTTGAGGTAAAGCACTTTCTTGCCCAAATGCTTCGTATAACTCATCAATAACTATTAATGTATTCGGTGCTGTATGAGCTAAGCCTATAATTTTTTCAGGAGAAAGTTTGGTACCGGTTGGATTATTTGGGTTACAAATTATAAGTATCTTTGGCTTTTGATGGAT
>CACIRS010000013.1 GCA_902589115.1 uncultured Prochlorococcus sp. | reverse complement strand
AAATCTCCAAACGTAGCGCGATTCTTATCACAACTGGTGGTCTAGGGCCAACTCCAGATGACCTAACGACGCAAGCTATAGCCAATGCCTTTAATACTTCTCTTGAAGAAAGACCAGGCATTTGGGATAACATCAAACAAAAGACTAATTCCTTAATCAATCGCAAACAAGCTTTTTTCCCAAAAGATGCGCTGACAATTACAAATAATACGGGAACAGCGCCTGGTATGATTTGGAATCCAATAGAAGATTTTACTATAATTACTTTACCAGGAGTTCCATCAGAGATGAAGGAAATGTGGGAAAACTTTGTTATCCCATGGATGAAAGAAAAAAAACTTTTAAAAGAAAAATTTATTAGTCATAATATGTATTTTGCAGGCATATCTGAGTCTGAGCTTTCACAAAAATTAAACGATCTATTTGAGAGTAAGAATCCAACAATAGCTCCATATGCAACTCTTGGAGAGGTTCAATTACGTTTAACCGCTAAAAGTACTGACAATATAAATGCACAAGAATTGATTAATCCATTAATAGACAAAATAAAAGAAAGAACTGATCTATTTTGTTATGGAGAGAACAAGGATAGTTTAGCCTCTACCATCATTGATTTATTACGCCAAAGAGGAGAAACATTATGTGTTGCAGAGTCTTGTACAGGAGGAGGCCTTGGAGCAGCCCTTGCAGCTATACCAGGAGCATCTGACGTCTTCCTCGGAGGCTTTATTAGCTATAGCAACTCGATCAAGGAAAATCTGGTTGGGGTCTCTGCAGCTCTCCTCCAAAAACACGGTGCTGTTTCGACTCAAGTAGTAGAAGCAATGGCTACGGGCAGTCGAAATAAATTCCAAGCAAATTGGTCTATAGCTATTAGTGGCTTAGCCGGACCTACTGGAGAGTCGCAAAATAAACCTATAGGCCTAGTTCACTTTGGACTTGATAGTCCATTTGGTTGTACATCTTCTTCTAAATTATTTAGTCCTAGACACGGAAGGACTGGCATTCAAAAATTGAGTGTTATTCAAGGTCTCAACGAATTACGCTTATATATACTGGCTAGGGCTTAATCTCTTCGCTTAATTCGATTAGATTTTTACCTTGAGCTCTGGAACGCTCTATGACAAGGTTTGGGATTTGCACACCGTTGCAACTCTTCCTGGTGGTTCAACTCAACTATTTATAGGCCTTCACTTAATCCACGAAGTTACCAGTCCACAAGCTTTTTCTGCACTTAAAGATAAAAACCTAAGTGTCCGTTGTCCAAATCAAACAATTGCAACCGTAGACCATATCGTCCCAACTATTAGCCAAAAAAGGCCTTTTGCAGACCCCCTTGCTGAGGAAATGCTAAGTACACTCGAACAAAACTGTTCTGAACATGGCATAACTTTATTCGGACTTAATAGTGGCAAACAAGGGATAGTTCATGTGATTGCACCAGAATTAGGTCTTTCGCAACCTGGGATGACAGTGGCATGTGGAGACTCTCATACTTCTACTCATGGTGCATTTGGAGCAATTGCATTTGGCATTGGCACTAGTCAAGTGAGAGATGTTCTTGCCAGCCAAAGCTTGGCTATGAATAAATTAAAAGTTCGTCGAATTCAGATTGATGGACAACTCAATAAAGGAGTCTATGCAAAAGATTTAATCCTTCATGTAATTAGAAGTCTTGGGGTCAAAGCAGGTGTCGGTTATGCGTATGAATTTGCTGGTACTGCAATAGAAGCTCTTTCAATGGAAGAAAGAATGACCATATGCAATATGGCTATAGAAGGAGGCGCTAGATGTGGATATATCAATCCAGATCAAATAACTTATGAATATTTAAAAGGTAGGCTTTATTCACCTCAAGGCAAGTCTTGGGGGAAAGCAGTGAAATGGTGGAATAATTTAGCTAGCGATGCAAATGCGACTTTTGATGATGAAGTGAATTTTGATGCTTCAAATATTGCCCCTACGGTTACATGGGGAATCACTCCTGGCCAAGGGATAGGAATCGACGAAAATCTACCAATTCCAAAATCATTAGACCCAAATGAAAGGATAATTGCTGAAGAAGCCTATGAATATATGAACCTTGAACCTGGGAAAGCAATTGAAGGATTGAACATTGATGTTTGCTTTATTGGAAGTTGTACAAATGGCCGTTTAAGCGATCTAAAAGCAGCAGCAAAGATAGCAAATGGCCGACATGTGGCTAAAGGAATCAAAGCTTTCGTTGTTCCTGGATCAGAACAAGTTGCAAAAGAAGCTGAAAAAGAAGGTTTAGATAAAGTTTTTCAAAAAGCTGGATTTGAATGGAGAGAACCAGGATGCTCAATGTGTCTTGCAATGAATCCGGACAAACTTGTGGGCAACCAAATCAGTGCAAGTTCAAGCAATAGAAATTTTAAAGGTAGGCAAGGCTCTGCTTCTGGCAGGACTCTTCTTATGAGTCCTGCCATGGTTGCGGCGGCTGCAATCAATGGGAAAGTTACAGATGTAAGGAAATTTCTAAATGAAAAAAGCTCTAATCAACTCTCATAAATTGCTATGGACTTAAAAACAAATTTTCCTCAAGGTCCTATAAAAATTATTAATGGTAGATGTATTACTTTAGTTGGCAATGACATTGATACCGACAGAATTATTCCTGCTAGATTTTTAAAATGTGTAAGTTTTGAGTCATTGGGTGAGAATGTTTTTGCAGATGACCGTATACAGTTAAAAGGCAAACATCCATTTGATAAAAAGGAAAACAAAGGAGCTTCTATTCTTGTAGTTAATGATAACTTTGGATGCGGCTCTAGCAGAGAACATGCTCCTCAAGCATTAATGAGATGGGGAATTAAGGCTATTATTGGCCAAAGTTTTGCTGAAATATTTTATGGTAATTGCTTAGCATTAGGAATTCCATGTGCAACAGTTGCGAATAAAGAGCTTATTCAAATGCAAAAAGTAATTAAAAATTACCCTGAACTTCATTGGGATTTGAATCTTCAGCAACAATCGTTAAGTTCATCAAATTATGAATGGCATCTAGACTTTGAATCTGGAGGACTTGAAATGCTGTTAACAGGGAAGTGGGATGCAACATCACAATTAATTTCCCAAGGGGAGAAGATCGACAAACGAATAAAATTAATCCCTTATTTAAATAATTTTACATAGAATATCTTAATTGAGATCTTAATAATAATTATTCACTATTTGTTTTGGTATCTGAAGGAATAAAAGGAAGACCTGTTCCGCCAAATTGAAAATCATTTAATCTTATTCTTATTCCACCCATGCCTTCATAAGGATTATAATACACACCAAAATCATAAGAGCGTTTTTGCCATAAAAGCTCTAATTTTGAATTTATTGATTTACCAAAAGATTCAGAACTTTTGTCTATATTAAATTCCCATCCACCTTTAAATAATAATGGGCCAACTATCTGCTGAGTCAAACCAACACTAATAGTGCCTAAGTCAACAGCCGCATCAAAGTCAAATGGACTTTGGCCTTCCTTAATTGTACCTCCAATAGCAAGGGATAATTTAGTGTAATCAAGAAATTCCTTACTAAAAGTCCCCATTGTTAATGTAGGTCCAATACTTAAAGAAACACGATTTAACGAATTTCCATTTTGATAATAAGATGAAGATAATTGCAAGCTAGAGTTTAATCTTAGACCGGGAATTATTGGTGCTGGTGAATATCTATATGCCAAATAAGGTTTCAACTCTGCAGATTCACCGACCCAAAGAGGATAACTGCTATTCAAAGACCCATATAAATTTGCTCGCCATGAACTCAACAATTCAGCACTTCTAAAGGCCTCTGCTTGATATCTTCCAAAACCTAATCGTAACAAATAATTATTAGTTAGCTTACCAATAGCAAACTCTTTCCTCTTTTCAACATAACCACCATAAGCAGTATAAATATCTGTTTCTCCAAGAGAGCCATTCCAGGCTTTATATCTATATGCACCAAAGAGATTTGCCTGAACTCGATTGAGGAGTGGAAATTGCGTTTGCTTGCTTAAACTTACCCAATGTCTTGATCCATGAGTAAATCTATTAATACTCAATGAACTTAAATCAGAATTTAAGCTGACATCCCAACCAAAACTGTTTCCTGCAATTTCCGAACGCAATCCAAATAAATCTAACGCTTTTGCCTCAGATGATATTCGCTTACTCTGTATACCTAATTTATTATTAATATAGCTATTAGTTCTACCAAGCATTGCTCTTTGTAAAAGGAATTGAGGCTGCAAATAAAGTTCATAATTACTAAATATGTTAATAGGTCTCATTTTGCGGCCAACAAATAAACCATCTCTGTCTTTACTATCTATACCTAAAACCCATCTATTTTCTAAATCCTCTTTTCTCTTTATCCTTCGGTTTCTAATAATTGGTATTTTTAACTGATCTTCAATAATTAATCTATTCTTACTTGTAGTGATATATATATCTCCATTATTTTCCTCCTTTGCCTTTACATTCCTCGCATCTATTCTTGTTTGCGCTGGTGTAAATGGGTCATTTGTAAATCCCATTCGATTAGCTTCCCAACCTTCTGGAGTTAGTAGAACTTCCGATGCTTGCACTCTCCAACGAGTAATTGAACCAGATACAAATCCATCTCTCTTCAACCTATTCAATTGTGAAACTCTTATTCCCCCATAACGATTATGTCCATAGTTAAATCCAGATGATTTTGAGAAGCCAAGTCTGCTTTCAAATCGCAAGCTATCTTTATAAGAAATATTTTTAATCCTTTGATCTATTAATCTAATTGCATCTTGTCTAATTTTTGATTGTTCTCTAGCAGAAAGTTCAGATGTATTGCTTTCTAGAAGACTTAAAGGTTTACTTTTAGAATTTGATAAAAAGCCTGTAGCTTCTATTGAATTATTACATTCTCTTGGTATAGGTATAGTTTGTTTGATTTTTTTCTTCTCCTTTCCCCAAAGATATCTTAATCCAATTAGATAACCATTACTTCCTTCTCTGGCGCCACTATAAACACCAAATGCACCCGATCTATGATGCATCCTTCCAACGATTGAAAGTTTTTCTGAAATAGAAGCTTGAATTTCAAAGCCAAGATAGTTTAGCAATTTTGCGTACTTTTCTCTAAATGTTCTTTCATAATTACTTGCATTCGTATTATAACTAATACCTTCTATAACACCTATGCTTAACCAAGGCCTAAGCCAAATCCTTGCTCCTAATCCTAAAACACCTTCAAAGAAATTTTGAGATGAACTTTCTGCAAATGGTATATTTTGATTGTATTTCCCACCAGTTTGTCTATCTGCAAAATGTTGGAAGATATCCATCTCTAGTTCTAATGAAAAAGGACCATTACGATAAATCCTTCGATTAACTCCTAAACCAAATACGTATTCTGGTCTAGTTTTACTGTTCAAAAATAATGATTTACCAAAATTGGAACTCAGCATCTGACCACTCCAAACCGTGAATGACCAAGGCTGTGGATGCCAATAAGGTTCTTTAGGTAATAAAGGAGGGCATGAAATGCCTTGCATATTATTAAAGTTGCCATATATTTTTTGTGATATTTCCGAAACTTTTCCATCTCCAAATGGAAGAGTTAAAGGTGTGATTGAGTGTCTCTCAAAATTTCTTGTGATACTTTCTTTATTAGCTTTATCACTAAAACTAATCGAGCTTGAAGCTTCTTGGCCTAAATCCTCTAAATCAAGAATGCCATAAACATTCTTCAAAACCCCTTTTTTCTGAATGAAATTATAGCGTAGTGAGCTTGCCTGAAAATATTGAGAACCTTTTCTATAACTAACATTACCAAAAGCAAAAAGAGTATTAAACTTATTATCAAATTCAATCCTATCTGCTTTTAATAATGCACCATTTAAAAAAGCTTTAACCTTCCCTTCTGCAATAAAACGCTCACTGGTTCTATCATAACTCTGCCTATCTGATCGTAGTTTTAATTCATTCGGGGGGACCAACAAAGATTTATTATTAACACCACTTAATTTGTTTTTTATACTTTTAGAAGACTCCTTAGAACTATCTTTATCAGCCAAGAAAAAAGGTTTACTTATATAAGCTTTCGAATATTGATTTTTGAAGGGTGCAAATAATGTAGTGCGATTTAAACCCATACCCCCAGAGGTTATGAGTCCTAGCAGCAAAATGGGTGGGCTTATTGCCACCAGACAGTTCCCATTTTAAATAATTATCTTCCCATGAGCAACCAACGCACTGAGCAGTCCCAGTCCAGTGCGTTGCGTGTCTCTAAGGAACCTAGAGAATCCTTAGTCTTGCGGACTCTCTAGATCCTTTCTGGCTGGGGTTCTTGTTGGGTCGCTAGCCATAAAGCCAAACAGAAAAATCCCAACGAAAAAGAAGACGACCGTGTATACGGAAATCTTGAGGGCGAGCATGGATAAAAACCACGTCTATAGAAGCAACCCATCTTATGGGTCTTTAGGGAGTAATCCCAGTCAAAAGTCAGTGAAATAGTTCTCAATTGGAGTGGATTGAAATGTTTCGCAGTAGCTTGAGAAAATTTGTAATGAATAGATTCCCCAAAATTTCGATCTTTACAATTAACAAAAGGTTTTATGAATATCGGTCATATCTGCTGAAAGCATGAGTAAAAGCCTTGCTGCAACAACTGTTTGAACTAAAACTGAACCAGCTATCCAATATTCAATTAAGCCCTATGAGGCAAAAAAAACATTCAAAAAAGCCAATTCAAGGAAATTAGACAAAGCGATTTGCATCAAATCTGCTTATTGTTCACTCCCTGGCAGGGGGTTCCTCATACAATATCCAAACTGAAACCTGACTTGAAACCAAAAACCGTCATGGGACAAAAAACTGCTCTTGGAACTCTGCTCAAATCCATTGGCAACTCTGGTCAAGGGAAAGTTGTTCCTGGTTGGGGTGCCGTACCAGTGATGGCGTTTATTGGCTGCCTACTGCTAGTTTTCCTCGTTTTAATGCTTCAAATTTATAACGAGTCAATTCTTTTCCAGGGTTTTTCACCTGAATGGAATGGTTGATCTAACCATTTATAGCCAAAGGGGCTAAAACTGTCCCCTATGAATGTATTTGGCGTCGGTCTGCCTGAAATAGCAGTAATTGCTGCTGTAGCACTTGTAGTTTTTGGACCTAAACGGTTGCCAGAACTAGGTAGGACCCTTGGGAAAACTCTGAAAGGCTTTCAGAGCGCATCTACTGAATTTGAAAAAGAAATAAAAAAAGCAATGTCTGAATCTGATGACCCTAATGAGAGTTCAGATTCAGACTTATTAAATAGCTCTTCAAAAGATAATGAAGTCCCTAAAATTTAACTTCTCAAGATGTGAAAAATCCACCTGCTATTTAGTTGAATGAGCCCAGGAAAATTCCGCCTATTGGTCGGCTTAGGAAATCCTGGAGAAAAGTATCAAAAGACTCGCCATAACATTGGTTTTATGGTTCTTGAAAAGTTAGCAACAAAAGAATCTATTACTTTTAAAAAAAGCAAAAAATTGCATGGTTTGATTGCTGAGATGAGTTCGCAAGCAGAGTCCTTCAAATTACTCATGCCAACTACATATATGAATGACAGTGGAAAATCAATTAGAGCAACATTAGATTGGTTCGGATTGACAATTGATCAGTTGATTGTGGTGGTTGATGATATGGATTTGCCATTAGGGAAAATAAGATTCCGCATGAGTGGAAGCTCTGGAGGACATAAAGGCTTACAAAGCACGATTGAACATTTAAATACACAGAATTTTTGTAGGCTGAGAATTGGGATAGGTGGTCCTAGCTCAATTCCTAAGGAAAGAAAATCTAAAACCGTTGCACATGTTCTAGGGTCATTTCAGTCAAATGAAATGTCTTTAATTGAGCAAGTACTTGAGGAAGTGACCATAAGCTTAGATTTAATTCACAGTTTAGGTTATGAAAAAGCAGGTAATCGTTTGAATTCATTTAAACCTTTAGAAGATTAATTTATAAATGGACAAGCTTCCTAAAACTACAGCCCATGTAAAAGTACTGAATCAAAATTTTAATGATCAATGTATTAATGGAGAAGTATCTGCTGGGGGCTTTGAGTGGCAATTTAGCTGGGCATTTGGGAAAGGAGAACTTAATGTTGAGCCATCATTAGGCAGAGCACTAATTGAAGATTCGCTATTGCGTTTCTTAATCAGAACTGATTATAATTTAGAACCTGGAGGTGATTATATATTTATGGTTCGAGCTCAATTCTAATTTGAATTTGATCTGGCCAAATCAATCTTATCTGTAAGTAATCTTCCAACAAAACCATTGCAGCAATTGCATCTAAGCTTTTAGGTGGATAGCGCAAACCTTTAGGAATTAAGCGTCCTAAGTGTCTAGGTGGGAACACTTCCCAATAACGTTCACGTGCTCTTAAAGTCGTTCCTCTTTCTTCTACAACTTTAACAGGAGCTTGGACTCTTAAGAGATTTAGCCAGTATTTACTATTAGTTCCATTTCCTAAAATTATCTCTTCAAAAGAATATTGGTTGATCCACAAATTTATTTGGTTCATAACTTTAAATTTATACATAACCGCAGCTTCTAATACATAGTTCGAATCAATATCCGCAAGAATTAATCCGCATTTTTGCAGACCTGGATCAATAGCTAATACTCTTTTCATTATTAGCTTTTTGAGGTGACTTGATCTATATTCAAATTCTTAATAGATAATATTACAGAAACTATGTCTGAGGTATAAGAGTTTTTTATAGATACTGAATTTATTTCAACATCAGTTTCTTCTCTATTCACTAGTAAATTTACAATTTGATTAATTTGCTGTGAATCAAATTCAATTCTTGTACTCAAAGAACCTCGTCTTTTAATTTCTGCCATTGTTGAAGCAAGTAATAGTCTAATTTTTTTAACAACTATTTCTGAATCACTTTCATTTGAATTTAGGGTTATTTTAGATAACAACTCATCTTCACGCGCAATAGTTATATTTGGCCTTACTTCAGGGTATGCATAAACAAATTTCTCTCCACCTAATACATTTGCAGCAGAGCGAAGATTTATAACCCAAGTCCCTTTATTTGCAACTATATTTTCTAATCTTTGTACATCCGATCTGGGGACAAGAAGGATTTGCCTATTAGGTTTTTCACCTGGCAATACTCTGCGATAAGCCTCAAGATTTGCTTTTTGAAGTAACCCTTCAATAGTTTTTTTAAAGTTCGTATCTTTATCAACCTGAAAAGTATTACTTGCCAATAATTGACCGCTTGTAATAACAACATTACCACGCCTGAATGCAATTAAATTGTTTTCTAGTTGCTTAAGCTCTTTTTCACTTGAAATAATTTTTTTCTCAAGAAACTTTCTCTCTTTCTTTAATGGAGCCAATGCTTGCCGACTTTTTTTTAATTTATCTTGAAGATCATCTAATTCAAATAATCCAACTCTTAATTGCTGACTAACTAAAAGCATCAGTCCTAATGAAAGGGCGCTAATAAGACTCCCTGTAAATACTGTTATCAAAACTGCTGTTCTTCTAGGTCGTAAATTAAAAACACTCAAGCGTGCTTTACCGACAAAACTTCCTAAACGATCCCCAAGTGTAGATAGCACACCTCCAAGTAAAAGCAGGATAATAATGAGTAACCAGCCTGACACAACTTAAAAATCAAGGGATTTAGCTTGAGCAGAAAAAATCTGCTGCCTGATTATAAAAGAATCAGCTGAAACGCTTGGATAGTGCAATTGGATCGAAAACTGTTATTTTTTTTCGATCAATCTGCAATAGTCCTGCATTTCGAAGATCTCCTAATAATCTAGTAATTGTTACACGAGTTGAGCCTATAGCTTCAGCTATCGATTGGTGAGAAAGACGTAGATCAATAGTAATCCCTTTATCCCCAGGGACTCCAAAATCCCTACACAAAACCAATAAGAAGCTAACAAGACGAGATGACATATCTCTATGAGTAAGGGTTTCTATCATTGATTCAGTCTGAAGAATTCGACTAGATAATCCTTGCAATAAAAGCAAACCAACTCTTGTATCTTCCTCAATAGCATTCTTTACAGAAGTAGCTGGCGCAGTAACAAGTTCAACTTTGGTAAATGCAACTGCATGGTAAAACCGATCCGAACGATGTCCTGTAAGGAGAGATAAAACTCCAAACAAACTGTTTTCCCTTAAGAGTGCAACTGTAATTTCTTCACCTGATTCATATACCCTCGAAAGTCTGACTGCACCTCTACGAATCAAATAGACCTTTTCAGCTGGGTCTCCAGGGAAAAATATAGTTTTTGATCTATCAACTATTTCTGTATTAGAACCATCCATTGCTCGAATTTCATCAAGCAGAGTTCTTTCCAATGGCGTATTCACTGAAAGAGAGCTTGCACCGCCTTGGTTATGAATTTTTGAAGAGTAACGACTGAAGCCGCTGGAGACGCCTCCCATATTGGCGAAGCAATTTTGAAGACGCTAAGAACAGGTGGTCAAAAGTCTTGTAGCAATTATGACGTTTTTCAACCTTGATTTAACAAAGCAGCTTGTTGAGCTTTTTGCAAGCAAGTTAATCCTTCACTCGCTATATCCAGGAGATTCCCAAGTTGATATCTATTAAATGGAGCCCCTTCAGCTGTTCCTTGAAGCTCTAGAAAATTTCCTTTGGAGTCCATCACAACATTTAGATCTACATCTGCCTGACAATCTTCTTGGTAATCCAGGTCTACCAATAGCTCCCCATTGACAAAGCCAACAGAAACAGCTGCCACTTGGCTTTGTATAGGGTTCTTCATTAAATATCCTTGTTGAACTAAATCTTGACAGCCTTTCTGTAAAGCAATCCAAGCTCCAGTGATCGCAGCTGTTCTAGTCCCTGCATCAGCTTGAATAACATCGCAATCAATTAATAAAGTTCTTTCTCCCAGCTGAGACATGTCAATAACTGATCTAAGGCTTCTACCAATAATTCTTTGAATTTCTTGTGTTCTACCTGACAGCTTTATTAATTCTCTTCGCTGACGTTGAGGGGTTGAGCCAGGCAGCAATCGATATTCAGCACTTAACCAGCCCTTACCTTTTCCTTCTCTCCATTTTGGTACACCCTCTTCTATACAAACACTGCAAAGAACTGAAGTCTTACCCATGTGAACTATCAAAGAGCTCAAAGAAAACCCCATTGGGTTCCAAGTCACTGAAAATGGTCTTAATTCATCAAAACGACGTCCATCTAATCGTCTTAAAGAGGAATTCATAAAAAGCTATGAAGAATTTGACAAGCTAAGCCTGACAGAAAACTAAAAGAACACTATAGATAGTGTCAATATGGTTGAAGTACAGAATCTTGGCGCTAGATTTGAATCAACTTAGTCCAACCCAGTTAGTGAGAGATATATGACTGCCAGCCCAATTTCAAATGAAATGACAGTCACCCCAATTGGTTTAAGGCCAATTGGGGTGACTGAGCAAAAGACTCCTCTTCATCTAGTAGTTCAAGAAGGTCAACTTCAAGTTCATACCGCCCCGTTCCGAGGAAGTTTCTCAGGAGTACTTAGCGAAGCCCTGAGAGCTGCTGGACTCGGCAGTAAAGTTTTAATCGCACAATTTCTTAAAGGAGGAGTAAACCAAGGTCCAACCGAAGCTATTCAACTATGTGGACGCTTAAAATGGATGAGGCCAGATATCTCGTGTTGCATTAATAAAGAAATTCTTGAGAAGTCATCTTATGAAGATCAAATTCATAGACAAGATTCTGTTAGAGCAATATGGAATAAATGTAGCTCTCACTTGATAAAAGGCGATCTAGATCAATTAGTTTTAGATGAAATTGGACTAGCAATAGATTACGGATATTTAAACGAAAAAGAGTTAGTTTCAGCACTGGAGCAAAGACCAAGCTCAATGGATGTCATCCTAACTGGCCCATCTATTCCAACCAAAATCATAGACATGGCAGATCAAGTAACAAAATCAAGGTGTAGTTACTAATGCTTAAAAACGACCTCTGGATCACACAACAAGCAGAAGCTGGAATGCTGGAACCATTCCAGTCAGGGTTGGTTCGAAAACTAGGACCAGAAAGCAAAGATCGTCCTGTTCTCAGTTACGGCTGCTCTTCTTATGGCTACGATCTACGACTTTCCTCAAATGAATTCCTCATATTTAGACATGTTCCAGGGACTGTAATGAACCCTAAGAAATTTAATCCAGCAAACCTAGAATCAACCCCCTTGCAATCAGATGAAGATGGAGATTTTTTTATACTTCCAGCACATTCCTATGGATTAGGAGTTGCTCTTGAAAAAATGAAAGTACCTCCAAATATAACTGTAATATGTCTTGGTAAAAGTACATACGCACGACTTGGAATCATTGTTAATACAACCCCAGCAGAGGCAAGTTGGGAAGGCCACTTAACCCTAGAATTTAGTAATAGTTCAGGAGCTGATTGTAGGATTTATGCCAACGAGGGCATTTGTCAGCTGCTTTTCTTTGAAGGTGATCCTTGTAAAACAACTTATAGTGATCGCAAAGGAAAATATCAACATCAGCCAGAAAAAGTTACTCTAGCAAAGGTATAAAGATGTCTAACGTTAAATTTATTTCTGTCACTCCTAATGCTGAAAAAGGTATGGCATACATAGCAAGAGTTAGTAATCCAAATAATCAATCTAATGAAAATTTCTCAAATCTACTTAAATATTGCATTAATAATGAACATTGGAGTGTTTTTGAACAAGCATATATGACTTTAGAAATAGAAACAAATAGAGGAATAGCAGCTCAAATATTGAGACATAGGTCATTTACTTTTCAAGAATTTTCTCAAAGATATGCTGATAGCACTCAACTAGGAGAAATTCCAATCCCTGAACTTCGTCGACAGGACAAAAAAAATAGGCAAAATTCTATTTGTGACTTAGACCAAGAAGTATCTCAACAATTCTCCTCAAAAATCAAAAGGCATTTTGAAGAGTCTAAGAAGTTATATCAAGAAATGCTAGAAGCTGGAGTAGCAAAAGAATGTGCTCGTTTTGTGCTACCAATAGCAACACCTACAAAAATATATATGACTGGATCATGTAGATCATGGATTCATTATATCAATCTCAGGTCAGGTCACGGCACTCAAAAAGAACATATGAATATAGCTTTAGAAAGTAAAGATATTTTTGCCATCCAATTTCCTACAGTTGCCAATGCACTGGGATGGGAAGGTTAAAAAAATTCAGAATCTATTGCTAAGAATGACTTCTAGGTGAAATCTTAGCAGAATTATAGTTTATTTCAGTAGTTTTTATATAATCAGATTCAAGCTTGTAAATTTTATCTTTATCTGTATATAAAGGAAGAACTTTATTTTCCATTAAGGCGGAAATTAATCCACTTAACTCTTCTTCATTAAGGACACCCAAAGCAGTACCTTTTAAATTACCATTCGAGTCAAATAAATTTAGTTGAGGTATGCCAGTAACATTATATTTATTAATTAAATCCTGCCATCTAATGTTATCTACATTTAATAAGACTAAGTCTAATTTACTTTCATTCGCTTTTTCAATATTGAGCATTGCTGGCGCCATTTCTCTACAAGCCTCACACCAATCTGCATAAAATTCAAAGACAGATGGCTTTCCATTTGAGAGGGCAATATCTGGTTGAATTGACCTTCTAGCAAGCTGCTCCAAGGGCGACTGGGAATTAAAGCCGCCTCTAAAAGTAAAAATTAATATGGATAACATTACTCCTGCGAAAAGCAACATAAACCTTTGCCAACTAGCTAGAGGAATATTTTCTGTGTTACTTGACATGGCGGGGAATGGGAGTTCTAGTTTATCTACTAAGTTTGTATGAATTCGACTACAAAAAAAATATTAGCAGTTTATGCTGATTTGATCAATTTTACAATAAGCTCTTTCAGATAAATCACTGGTAATTTATATTTCCGATAGCTAGCATAATTGCTTATATTTTAGATGTAGAAATTATTTATAATTAAGATATTTTTCAAATATGACTTAAAAATTAAAACTCATTGCCGCGGTTGGCTAAGAAATAATGATTAAAGTAAAAGCTTTATAGATAAGAATACTTGAGAGGATGTAAATTTACAATATTTTTAATAAATTATATAGATAAATACTACCTAAAAGGATATTTATAGATAAAATTTCAATCGATTTAGTAGCCTTTTTGTGAATTTTGCACCTTTATAGAGGACAATGTAATGTAAAGAGGGATTGGACTAAAAATGCCTCTAGTCAAATTTGGAACAGATGGTATTAGAGGAAGAGTAGGGAAAGTATTAACCCCCTCTTTAGCTTTAGATTTGGGATATTGGTTTGGGAAATTACTTCCTAATAAAGGTCCTGTACTAATTGGCCAAGATTCCAGAATTAGTGGAAACATGTTAGTTTCTGCTCTAACAGCAGGGCTAACAGCAGCAGGCAGAGAAGTATGGATATTAGGAATTTGCCCTACACCAGCAATCTCTATCCTTACGAAGAAAATAGAAGGTTCAGGTGGATTGATGGTCTCTGCAAGCCATAACCCTCCCGAAGACAATGGGATTAAACTTTTTGATTCAAATGGTTCGAAAATAAATAATAAATTAAAGTCAATTCTAGAAAAAAAATTGACTAATGAATCATTAGATAAAGATGTATCATCAGCTTATAGCAATTATGGTAACTATATTCAAAAGAATGATCTGTTAGATATTTATAAACTGGAACTCAAACAATCTGTAAACTCCAAACGATTAGATGGAATAAAGATTGCTCTAGACCTATGTTGGGGTTCAGCATCAGTATTTGCAGAAGAAGTTTTCCAAGATCTTGGAGCTAATATAACTGTAATTAATGATCGTCCACAAGGTGAAAAGATTAATGTTAATTGTGGCTCAACAAATCTTGATCAATTAAAACAAGCAGTTTTTGAAAGCAATTCTGAAATGGGGTTTGCTTTTGACGGGGATGCAGACAGAATGATGGCTATTGATAAAGATGGAAATATTATTGATGGGGATCATGTTCTTTACCTTTGGGGTACAACTCTAAAAAATCAAAATTCTCTTCCAGATAATAGATTAATAGGAACAATAATGTCTAATTTAGGTTTTGAAAAGGCTTGGAAACAACAAGGTGGTTTATTTGATCGCACACCTGTAGGTGATCAATATATTCTTGACGCAATGTTAAATACTGGTGCAGCTTTAGGTGGAGAACAATCTGGACATATTCTTTCATCAGCACATGGATATAATGGGGATGGCGTTCTTACTGCATTGCAATTAGCGACTATATGTAATCAAAGACAACAAACTCTTGCAGAGTGGTATGCAGAAAGCTTTGAAGCATTTCCAATGAATCTTATTAATGTTCCCTTATCAAATGGAATTATTGCTGATAATTGGCAAGATTGTTCTGAATTAAATAAAGCAGTTCTGGCAGCTGAAGAGGACATGGGGAAAGATGGAAGAGTTCTGTTAAGAAAAAGTGGAACTGAACCACTCTTAAGAGTTATGGTTGAAGGAATTGATCGAAAAGCAGTAGATAAATGGAGTTCTCATTTAGCAAAAGTTGTGGATCAAAATTTAAACTAAATCTAGATAAAAAATCTTAATTATCTAGATATAAGTTTTCTAAATCTGGTGGCGAATTATAATTTCTAACATACATCTTTTTGTATATTGGTAATTTTTTAATCAAAGCATATTCTTCTCTTTCAGTTAATACTTTGAAAGGATTAGAGTCAAGCAATGTTGTAGTGAGTCTTATATCTTCATCAAAGCAATTGCTTAACTCAATCAATTCAATCATAGGGTCTATTATAGAAAGAACATCGCTCTGAATAAATATTTGTTTCCCAGGATTCAAAGCTTTAGCTAAAGAAATAAGTAATTTTGGCTGTAGCACTCTTCTTTTTTGATGCCGTCTCTTAAACCAAGGATCAGGAAACTGGATTGAAACTACATTAAGTTGCTTATTATTTAAACAACTTAGCCAATATTCAAGGCTTACATTTGCATTACAAAAAATAAAGTTAAGGTTTTCTAGGCCTAATAAATTTTTTTCTCGAATAGCAGATTCAACTAGAGATTTGCGAATCTCAACACCTAGAAAATTTTGATCTTGATGAACTGATGCAAGATTTAAAAGGAATCTACCTCTGGCAGAACCAATATCAAGATGTATAGGTAATTTTGGATTTTTAAATAAATCTTTCAAACCAGGAATCTCTTTAGGAAGCTGAAAATAGCGGCTAAGTGGGTTGACATGTTGTCTCATTGGAACAAACCAAGATTGCCAAGGTTGAAGTACTTGATATAAGCGATCACAAAAATTAGGTGGAAAGGTCCGTATAAAGATTGATAATAGAGAACGATTGAAAACTATTTGTGAACGAGCTTAATTACCGTGTACTTGTATGGCTCTCTTATCGCCTAGCAGCAGTATTTGCAATAGGGCTTCCATTGGTTTTGGCCTTATGGGCTGCGATAAGACAAGAATCTTCTATTTTGAGGCTTCTGACCATTTACTGGAAAACTGCCTCTCTCCTTTTTATAACAGCTCTATTACTAACAGACCAACGTTCTATTGGTTACTTAAGTCTTTTTGTCTCGCCATTTCTTTTAGTTACTTCTGTTTGGTTTTGGGTTGATCTAAATGAAGAGTTAAATGAGCTTCCAACCTGGAAACCACTAATATTAACTGTAAAAGTATGGAGAATAATTCTTACATTGATTGGAGTATTAACCGCATATCTTTCATCTTTTAGTTTGTCATGTATTCAGTCATCAAAAGCATCTACATGTATTGCATGGCTTGATGCTCCAAAAGGGGTTCACGAAATTTCTGAGAAAGTTTTTAGTTTTCTTTTTGGAGCAAATTGGACACCTCCTCTAGCGGCATTTATAGGTTATTTAACTTTATTAGGATATACAGTTGGCTTACTACAATTAATCTTAATTCGTATACCCAAAAATGGAAGAATAGCGGGAGACTTTTAAAGTAGATAATGTATAAAAAGAAAATGATTTAATAAAACTTACTATTTCAATAGTTTTATAGATAGTTAATAGATTGCAATGTTTGATTACATCTATTACATATCTGTAAATCTTCTTTATTAGAACCAACATTAATATCATAATGCCAGCATCGGTCACACTTCTCACCACGCGCTTTAGCAATTTCAATAGTAGCTATTTCATTAATTTCACTAGCTATAATCTCAGCCCATGGCTCTCCACCTATTTGCAATTGAGACACCAAAAGCCAATCCCTCAATACATCGACTTGTTCATCTCCATGCATGTTTAGCCAATTTAAAGCATCAGTTAAACATTTGTCAGTAATATCTATTCGCACTGCTGCTTCCAAAGAAGCTCCTAACTTTTGTTGATTACGGCATTGCTCTAATACACGATTAGTCAAAGCTCTTAATTTCCTTAAATGGGAAATTGGTGCTAATAGTGTTTTATCCCTCCATTCATTAGGTACAATTGGCCATCCTTTTTTAAATACAGATTCGTGATTAGTTTTATAAGGAATGTTTTGCCAGATATCTTCTGCCATATGACATAAAACAGGTGAAATTACACCTGCTAATCTCTCAATTATTAAAGCAATAACAGTCTGACAAGTACGTCTACTTCTAGCTGATGGAGCACTTACATAAAGTCTATCTTTAGCAATATCTAAATAGAAATTGGACAAATCAATTACACAAAAACTTTGTATTAATTGAAAAAACCTAGGGAAATCATAATTCTCAAAAGCTAAATTAATTTCATCAAAAACTTCTGCTGATCTGCTTAGCATCCACTTGTCTAGGATTGGTAAGTCATTAAAATCAATCGCATCCTTAGAAGGTTCAAAATCATTTAAATTACCTAATAGATAACGAGCCGTATTTCGAATCTTTCTATAAACATCGGAGATTTGCTTTAGTATGTTTTCTCCTATTGGGACATCAACAGAATAATCAACTGAGCTGACCCATAATCGTAATACATCTGCTCCATATGGTGGATCTTTCTTCTTATTTTTACCTCCCTCAATTATCACAATAGGGTCGATAATATTCCCTAATGACTTACTCATCTTACGACCTTTTTCATCCAAAGCAAAGCCATGCGTTAAAACTTTTCGATAAGGAGCTTTTCCATTGACCGCTATAGATGTAAGCAAAGAAGATTGAAACCATCCTCTATGTTGATCAGAACCTTCTAAATATAGGTCTGCTGGATATGAAAGATTTTCTTTTAAACTAATTACAGAAGCCCAACTCGAACCTGAATCAAACCAAACATCCATAGTGTCAGTACATTTTATCCAACGCTCTGATTGATCTGCTAAAGAAGGCGGGAGGAGTTCAGACTCATTTTTCTCCCACCAAATATCTGCACCATGCTTGAGGATAAGTTGATAAATATGCTGAAGAGTTTCTTCCGTTAATAAAATATCTGAGCCATCCTTCTCATAAAAAACTGGAATAGGTACCCCCCAGGTTCTTTGCCTTGAAATACACCAATCTCCCCGATCTACAACCATTGATTTAATACGATTAAGTCCTGATTGAGGCAGCCAATTTACAGTCTCTATAGAATCTAAAGCTTGCTTCCTAAAACCTTCTACAGATGCAAACCATTGTTCAGTTGCTCTAAATATTGTAGGTTTTTTAGTTCGCCAATCATATGGATATCTATGCAAATAGCTCTCTTCTTTTAACAATGCTCCACTTTCACGAAGAGATTTAATAATCTCCTGATTTGCATTAGTTAAGACATTTAAACCTTCAAATTTACCTGCCTCAGATGTAAGATTACCAGACTCATCTACTGGGCAAAGAATTGGCAGTTGATTTTTTTTTCCTGTATTAAAATCATCAATTCCATGGCCTGGTGCTGTATGAACGAGACCAGTTCCTGATTCAGTTGTAATGTAATCACCTCCAAGTACAACTTTACTTTTTCGATCAATTATTGGATGAGAGTATTCAATTCCTCTTAAAAGTATGCCTTTAATCTTTGCTATTACAGAGAGATTTGTTGACAATTTATCCCTCATTGAAGCAATGAGTTCATCAGCAATTATTAATAACGATCCCTTATTATCTTTTACAAAGATGTAATCTAATTTTTCATTCACAGATATAGCTAAATTGGCCGGTATAGTCCAAGGGGTAGTAGTCCATATAGCAAGTTTTAATAATTGGCTAAGTTCATTTTCTTTTTGAGGTAAATTTAAATCCTGGCATGCCAACTCTTTCCTCAACAGATCAGGCAAATGAGTTACAGGGAAGGAAACATAAATACTTGGACTTGTATGTCCATCTGGATATTCCAATTCAGCTTCGGCTAAAGCCGTTCTAGAGCTAGGGCTCCAATGAACAGGTTTTAACCCTCTATAAATGTGACCTTTCAGAGCCATTTGCCCAAAAAGCTTGATTTGAGCTGCCTCATATTCCTTTTGAAGAGTGAGATAAGGATTTTCCCAATCAGCCCATATTCCCCAACGACGAAAGCCAATTTTTTGATTTTCAACTTGTTTATATGCATATGCAGCTGCTTTCTTACGTAATTTCAGAGGTGTTAATGCTTTTCTCTGCTCCTTATCCAGATTTTGCAGAACCTTTAACTCAATTGGAAGTCCATGGCAATCCCAACCTGGAACAAAATGAACTTTCCGACCATTAAGGATTTGATATTTATTTATGATGTCTTTAAGTACTTTGTTAAGAGCATGGCCCATATGCAAAGAACCATTTGCATATGGAGGACCATCATGCAGCGTGAAACTAGGGCCATTATTTGTTATGCCTAATTCAAAATCTATGCCTTGCTCTTTCCAAAATGCTTGTAATTCAGGCTCCCTAGTTGATGAGTTTGCACGCATACCAAACTCAGTGCTCAACAAATTGAGGGTTTCCTTAAAAGAAGGCCGCTGATCTGATTTTGATCGATTCTCCTGGGTCACTTTCAACACTGAATAGAGGGTTGGCTCTGAAGTCTTAATTAAAACCTTTAATTCTGAAAAGAAGTCTTAAAGACTATAGAGAACACCCACATCAGATTGGAAATTTCAACAACCCTAATCTTTAAATATCAGGCGTTGATAGTTGGCTTTATAAGCATTCTTTCTCTTCCAGCTTGTTGCGCAGCAAGTGAGAGCCATTGGCCCACCTAGAGGAATTGATAAAAGCTCCACTCAGAAGAAAGAACCAGTAAGTCTACTAATCCTCTAAAATGATGTAGTTGGTCTAATTTCGAATGGTTTCCTAACGATTCCATTCCTCGAGATCCCTTTGCCCACCTGGCGGAATTGGTAGACGCGCTGGTTTTAGGTACCAGTGACTTCGGTCGTGGGAGTTCAAGTCTCCCGGTGGGCATTTTTCTTAACTTAGACTTATATAGCTTGTTCCTTGAAAAATTAGTTCAATGCAATGACCAATACTGGCGAAATCACTACAACAAAGAATTTACCCAATAAATTCCAATCACTAGCTGATTGGCAAAAGGTTATACAAGAATATTTAGACCCACCTAAGCCTTGGAATTTAACTGTAGGGCTATTCATTGGCGGATACCTTCTTGCAGCAATAAGCATTTGGCAATGGTATAGAGGGAGCTGGCCATTACCTCTTTTAGTTGGATTGGCTTTTCTTGCCTTACATATGGAAGGTACGGTTATTCATGATGCATGTCATAACGCTGCACATCCAAATCGTTGGATAAATCAAGCAATGGGTCATGGAGCAGCTATTTTGCTTGGTTTTAGTTTCCCGGTATTTACTAGAGTCCATCTTCAACATCATTCTCATGTAAATGATCCCAAAAATGATCCGGACCATATTGTCAGTACATTTGGCCCAGTTTGGTTAATAGCACCAAGGTTTTTCTATCATGAATATTTTTTCTTTGAGAGAAAGCTCTGGCGACGTTATGAATTAATGCAATGGGGATTAGAAAGAGGTTTATTTATCTGTATTGTTCTTGCAGGAATAAAATATAACTTTATGAATGTTATTTATAATCTTTGGTTTGGTCCAGCACTTATGGTGGGAGTGACTTTAGGAATATTTTTTGACTATTTACCTCATAGGCCTTTTTTATCAAGAAATAGATGGAAAAATGCAAGAGTATATCCAAGTAAAGTTATGAATTGGTTAATAATGGGGCAAAATTATCATCTTGTTCATCATTTATGGCCTTCAATTCCATGGTTCGAATATAAGCCAGCATATGAAGCCACTAAACCATTGCTTGACGCGAAGGGTTCACCTCAAAGAATGGGAATTTTCGAAACAAAAGCTGATGGATTTAATTTTCTTTATGACATAGTTTTAGGAATAAGAAGCCATAAAAAACAAAGAAGTAAAATGCGTCCCATTGCAAAGTTATTGCCTAATAGCAAGTTAAGAAAAAAATTTATATCCCTACTTCATAAAACTGCTGTTATACCTACCTCTAAGTAATTTGCATTTAATCTGAAAGAATCTTAGGAACTCTATAGAAGTCATCTTCTCTTTGTGGTGCAAGTTCAAGCAACTGTTCACGGACTTTTGGATCTGCTATTTCATCTTTACGTGTATAATTTATTACTTCCAAAGCCCTTGTTGTTGGAGGAACTTCAGTTGTGTCAATTGCCTGAAGATGGTCAACATATTCTAGAATTTTCTCCAGTTGATTGGTATATTTTTCAATCTGTTCCATTGGAAGTTGAAGACGTGCCAATTTGGCAACTTTTTCAATATCTTCTGCAGTGATTTTGGTCATCATGTTTTCAAGAAATTAATCAAATCTTCGCTTAGTGAAGTTGCAGCTTTGTTCAAAAGCATCTCACCATGTTCTGGTTTTGCCAAATAGGGATCAGAACCCATCCTTCCATCAGGATACCTCATACGGAAATCTGTAGGGCCATAAATTGGGCCTGCAGGGGAAGCCTCTGGCAGTGGTCTTTGCTTATTACATAAACTAGGTTCTAAATAAAGGGTTAATGCTATTTCACTTGGTGTCGCATGCTGACCTTCCTTATCACCATAAAGATTATTAGCTTCACGAAAAACAGAAGCTGCCATAAACCAATTAACTAACTTGCATTTAAGTTGTGATGCATTTGGCAAATTTCTTTGTGCTGCAGTTCCATAAGCCTGAGCAAAAGCTGCCTTAGCACTCGCAATGTTTCCACCATGGCCATTAACTACAAAAATTCTTTCAAAGCCATGACTAAACAAAGACAGCAAAAGATCATGGATAAGAGCCAACATTGTTGCTGGTTTAAGACTCATTGTTCCAGGAAAACCCAGATGATGTTCCGCCATGCCAAAAGCTTGAACAGGAGCAACTAATACGCCTGTTCGTCTCCCAACTTCTAAAGCTATTGCGTGAGCAGTTAAGGCATCTGTACCAATAGCTCCTGTTGGTCCATGTTGTTCAGTAGAACCAATAGGCAAAATTATTCCTTTGCAATCTTCTAAATAGCTATCCACTTCTTTCCAACTTCGAAGATCTAAACGAATAGCACTTTCAGGCTTCTTGAGGTTTAAAGGGTTGGAGAGCATAGGAATGAAGTTTATAAGAAAAAGTATTCAAAGAGATCGTTGCTAGAAATTCAAAAGAAGAATCCCATTGAGGATGCTGCCAGATAACAAATAAAAAAGCTATTAATTAACAAAGGTGTAAAAAATCAATTCCATCGAGATAATGATAATTGTGGATGATTTCTTTCAAGCTATAAGCACCTATCTAAATGAGATCAAATAATCCGCTTCCTCTGAGTTTTTATGAAAGGCCTGCAGAATTTGTAGGGCCTGATCTAATTGGATGCAAATTAATAAAGTCGCAACCAAGCGGACAATTGCTTTGGGGAGTAATCATCGAAACAGAAGCATATTCTCAAGATGAACCTGCCTGTCATGGGTCCAGAAAACGCTCTCCAAAGAATGAGACCTTATTTGGTTCTGCTGGACAGTTATATGTATATGTCAGCTACGGTATTCATCACTGCGTCAATGTAGTTACTGATCGAAAGGATTGGGCAAATGGAGTTTTATTGAGAGCAATTGCATTGCCAAACGAAGATGAAAGAGTTGCAGCCGGTCCTGCTTTACTAGCGAGGAGATTTAACTTAAATAAGTCATATGATTCACTAAAAATCTATAAAGGGAACAACTTATGGATCTGTCCAAAATCATCTTCTGTATCTGAACAAGAAATTATTAGTACTTCAAGGATTGGCATCTCTAAAGGAAAAGATTTACCTTGGAGGTGGTATCTCAAAGCTAGTCGAAGTGTGAGTAAACGCGCCAAAGGCGACGCTTCACCACCGCGACGTGAAGCCTGGAGGCCAGAAAAAGAAGAAATCTTATGAGCAACTGGACACATCGTCATGTCATTGACCTAGCCAATTTTTCAGTTGCTGATTATGACTATGTATTGGAAGTAGCTAATCGATTTAACGCTTTACCAGATAAGGGAGCGAGGAAAATTCCTGCACTTCAAGGAAAATTAATCGCAACTTTATTTTTTGAGCCAAGTACTCGAACTCGTAGCAGTTTTGAACTTGCTGCTAAAAGACTTTCAGCTGATGTACAGAGTTTTAGTCCAAACAATAGTTCTCTTAAAAAGGGAGAGACCCCCCTTGATACTGCCCTTACATATGTAGCTATGGGTGCTGACGTTTTAATAGTTCGTCATAGTTCCACAAATATTCCTGAGCAATTAGCCAATGCACTAGAACATAGTGGCAAAAGAACAGCTGTTTTAAATGGTGGAGATGGATTGCACAGCCATCCTAGTCAAGGTTTATTAGATTTATATACCTTGGCCAGCTATTTCAGCCCAAATAATCCAAATACCTATGCACTTAAAGATAAAAAAATAGTAATAGTAGGAGATATTATTCATTCAAGAGTTGCCCGATCAAATTTATGGGCTTTAACTGCATGTGGCGCAAACATCTCCCTTTGTGGACCACCTAGTTTATTGCCAAATGCATTTGAATCGTTTGTAGAAAGCCCTCCACCAGGTATAAAAAATGATCCTGTAAAAAATAGAGGGAAAATTAGCATTAATAGATGCCTTAAAGATGCCTTAGATGGAGCAGATGCTGTTATGACACTTAGACTGCAAAAAGAGCGAATGGATGAAAATCTTCTTAGTAATCTAGATACTTATTATCATGAATATGGAATTACCCATGAGAGTCTTAAATGGTGTGGGAAAAAGGTACCTGTTTTGCATCCAGGCCCAGTAAATCGAGGTATTGAAATAAGCAGTCGATTACTAGAAGATGCTTCTATATGCTTGATCGAAAAACAAGTTTCTAATGGCATCCCAATCAGAATGGCGCTGCTTTATCTAATGACTGCAATAGAAAATTAATAATATTTTCCCCCAACCAAATGAAGAAATCTAGTTTTAGAAAGAACCTTGTTTATAACAACTTAAAGCCATCTAATATCAATCCATAAAGCAAACCAATCCTTGCTAAATCGATTAAATTCAATGCAATCTTAGCTTCAGGAGAGGAAGGCCAATGCCTTCTTATTCTCGTCAAGATTTCTAATAATAAAACTATCAAGAAAGCTCCTATTGGGTCCATAAGAGCAAGAGCACCATTAATAGTCCCTAATGAACTGCCAAATACAAACCCTGTCAGTAAAACAATCAAGAAAAGTGAAACTCTTCTCCAAGGATTTCTGGTCCAAACCTCAAGACGAAATAAAGCTTGTCCCCAATTAAGATGTAAATTTGTAAGTTGAAAGTTTTTAGGCATAAATAAAAAGTTCTAATCAGGTTTATGTTTTTTCGCTGTCTTGCCTTCTAGTAATTCTAATAAAGCCTCCATTTGAGCCATCACCCCTCTAATCTCACCTCCCTCAGGCAAAAGGCCATCTTCAAGAACACCTTGATGCATCTCACGAAGCTCCTGGCGGACATAGCGGAGGTGACTGACTACCTGTTCACGTTTCGATTGGGACATCGAGGTTCCTTTTCTATGAGTCTTTTATCTCATGGATTATCTAATGGTGGCTAGACAATTTCCAAAAAAATATGCTCAAGACTCTAAAACAGAGGCAAAAGATTGGTCACATCGTACATAAGTTAGTTATCACAAGCAAAATGCAGATTCCCAAAACAGACAAACCACTCTGATTTTCCTTCAAAAAACAATGAAATACTTATAACTGAAACCCAAATCTAAGAATCCCGAAAAGTTTCTAGCAAGCTTTCTACTGAAAATAATCAGTCAAAAACTAACTTTATTAATCGCCACTAAAAAAACTACTAGAAAAATATGGAGAATAGGGGATTCGAACCCCTGACCTCTGCGGTGCGATCACAGCGCTCTACCAACTGAGCTAATTCCCCATCGCCAGAAAAACTAACGTGTAGGCAGAATAGATAAATAAGCAGCTTATAAAGTAATTATGGTTAAATCAGATGCCATTTCAATGTGCAATTCAAATGAGATAACCGAAGAGCTTCTAAAGGCATTTGACGATGAAACTATTGCAGTTCTTGCTGAAAGGCTTGAACAAGATGATTATCCAACTCCCTTTGATGGCTTAAATGACTGGCACCTTATAAGAGCATTGGCAATCCATCGACCTGAACTGACAGGTCCTTATCTTCACTTAATGGATCAGGAACCCTTCGATGAAGATTGAAGAACCTTTATCACTCAAAGGCAAGCGAATTCTCATTGCTGTTACTGGAAGCATTGCAGCAGTTAAAACCCCTTCACTTGTAAGCAATTTAATCAAAGCTGGTGCAGAAGTTCGATGCGTTGTAACCCCAAGTGCGGCAAATTTGGTTAGCCCCTTATCCCTTGCGACATTAAGCAGAAATCATTGTTTTCAAGATAAAGATCAATGGAGTCCAGACCAAGCAAAACCTCTTCATATAGATCTATCTGAATGGGCTGAAATTCTTGTTGTCGCACCTTTAAGTGCATCAACTCTTGCACGTTGGACTCAAGGGCTTGCCGAAGGATTAGTCGCAAGCGTTTTGTTGGCATTTGAAAGGCCTGTTTTAGCCGCAGCAGCAATGAATACAGGTATGTGGAAGAACCCAATCATCCAAAAGAATTGGGCAGCATTAAAAACTAATCCTCAAATACTAACTTTAGAACCTGAGTCAGGCCTCCTTGCTTGCGATCGATTTGGGGATGGTCGGATGGCTAATCCAGACCTTATTCAATTTGCAATTAGCAGTGCGCTCTTACAAATCAATAACTTTGGAAAACTCAAAAAAGACTTTTTTGGTCAAAGATTACTTATTACTGCTGGAGGGACATCAGAAAAACTTGATCCTGCAAGATTGCTTACCAATCGCAGTAGTGGGCGAATGGGCGTGTTTCTAGCCCAAGCAGCCCGAACACGAGGAGCAATTGTTGATTTAATTCATGGTTCACTTGCCCTCCCAACCAGTTACTTAGAAGGACTGAATACTTATCCAGTAACAAATGCTGCGGAGATGCAAGGATTTCTTGCACAACTGCAGCCATCATCAGCAGTTATAGCAATGGCTGCTGCAGTTGCTGATTTAAGAAAAATAGAAGGAGGTTCTAGAAGCAAATTCAGTAAGGAACAATTACTAGCAAGTATGGGCAATGGATTTGAGAAGGTTCCTGATTTGCTTTCTGAAATCGTTAGAAGAAAAAGCAACTCTCAATTAATAGTCGGTTTTACTGCTTTATCAGGTAGTGACGATCAGTTAAAAACTGTTGGAGAAGCCAAAAGATTACAAAAAGGTTGTGACCTAATGATGGCCAATCCTATCGATCGACCAGGGCAAGGATTTGAGTCAAACCTCAATGGAGGATTTCTTCTAGGCCCTAAAGGATCTATCAAAAATTTCCCAATTCAATCAAAATTGCTCCTTTCACATGAATTACTTGATGCGATACGAGCCCTTCAGGTAAACATTTCCGACTCAAGTTAAAAATAAATTTTTATTGTGATTTTTCGGAATAATTGAAGAAAGCATTGCCAGGAAAGGCTTTTGAAGAATTTCTGAGCAAATAATTTAAATAAAAGAAGCAACGGGTTGTTGAGAGCTGCAAAGGACACGACCTAACTCTCATTTGCCCCCTGTATTATCCACACTGAACAAATGGGCGGTTTAATCCGCAGTATCTGGCCTTTCGGCATCATTCCCATGCGCTTTCGTCCTTTGCTGGCCCTGGTGCTGGCTTTCTGTCTAACTTTCGCAGCTGTCCCAAGTAGTGTCTCTGCCGCATTCGTTCTTGGAGGCGAAAGGGGTAATTCAAAATTTGCCGACGTTGTAAATACCGGCCAAGCAGGAGAATGCAAAGTCCTTCCAGCTGGTTCATCAGGATCTCTCAGCGTTGACGGGAAATTCAAGAGTCTCTGTCTTCAACCACAGGAGATTTTTGTAAAAATTGCTGGCAACAAACGTCAAAAATCTCAGTTCTTACCTGCAAAGATCATCAGTCCTCGCTTTAATTCAAGCGTTGATGAGGTCTATGGAGACCTATCAGGCGGCAAATTCACTGAAAAGGGTGGAATTGACTTCTCATTGATTACAGTTCTATCTCCAACAGGTGAAGAGTTCCCTTTAGCTTTTTCTGTTAAAGAAATGGTTGCTGACGGAGGCAAATCAATTGCCCCTGGAGCAGAGTTCAAAGGGTCAACATTCACCCCTAGCTATCGCAGTGCAGACTTCCTTGATCCCAAAAGTAGGGCTAAGGATACTGGCGTCGATTATGCCCAAGGACTTGTTGCCTTAGGTGGTGACGATGAAGACCTCGCTAAAGAAAACATCAAACAAGATCTAACTGGCAAGGGCCAGATAACATTGTCAATCGATAGTGTTAATGAAGAAACCAATGAATTTGGTGGAACTTTCACTGCAATTCAACCTTCAGACAATGATCTTGGATCTAAAGAACCTATTGATGTGAAACTCACCGGTGTTCTTTACGGTCGCAAGGCTTAAGGGTTCTATCAAGCTCAAAGGAAAAGCCAATTCATTCAAGTTCAATCAAAAAAGGGGCTAAGTAGCCCCTTTTTTTTGTCTAAGAAAACTTATTGTTCTCAAATCTGGGAGAAATTCCCAGTCCATCAAGACTCTTAATAATTTTCAGACCAATGACATCTCAAAGCGACTCAGCATTAATAGCTCCATGTGGAGGGAAGCTAGTTGACCTGATGGTTCCTTCGCACCAAATAGAAGAAGTCAAAAAGAGTGCTACAAAAACTCTTGAATGCTCTGATCGCAATGCTTGCGATGTTGAGCTATTGATTGTTGGGGGCTTTTCTCCAGAAAGAGGCTTTATGCAAAAAGCCGATTACGATTCAGTAGTTGCAACTAATAGAACAACTTCAGGTCATTTATTTGGTCTGCCAATCATATTTGATACAGATCAAAGTGATATTCATTCTGGTGACAAAGTCCTACTTACTTATAAAGGACAAGACTTAGCTGTACTTCAAGTAGAAGAAATATGGGAGCCTGACAAAGTTCTTGAGGCTCAAGGCTGCTATGGAACAACATCTCTTGAGCATCCTGCAGTCAGAATGATCGCAACCGAAAGGAAAAGGTTTTATATAGGTGGCAGTATTTCAGGATTAGAACTACCAAAAAGAATATTTCCGTGCAAAACCCCAAAAGAAGTAAGAAGCAATCTTCCTTCAGGTGAAGATGTCGTTGCTTTTCAATGTCGCAATCCTATTCATAGGGCACATTATGAGCTTTTCACTAGGGCCTTACATGCAAACAACGTGAGCAAAAACGCAGTGGTTTTAGTTCACCCTACCTGTGGTCCAACACAACAAGACGATATCCCTGGTGAAATACGCTTTCAAACTTATGAGCAACTTGCTGAAGAGGTTGATAATCCTCGAATTAGATGGGCTTATTTACCTTATTCAATGCATATGGCAGGACCTAGAGAAGCCCTTCAACATATGATTATAAGAAGGAATTATGGGTGTACACACTTCATAATTGGAAGAGATATGGCCGGTTGCAAATCATCACTTACCGGAGAAGATTTTTATGGTCCATATGATGCTCAAAATTTTGCTAGAGAATGCGCACCAGAATTAACTATGGAAACAGTGCCTTCCCTTAACTTGGTTTATACAGCAGAGGAAGGATATGTGACTGCAGAGCATGCTGAAGCTCGGGGACTGCATATCAAAAAACTAAGTGGAACTCAATTCCGAAAAATGCTGCGTAGTGGAGAAGAGATACCAGAATGGTTTGCTTTCCGAAGCGTAGTTGACGTTTTAAGAGCCGCCTAATCACAAATAATCCCTTAACATTCTTTCATTAGCACCAAAGACCTTGAACAAGCGCTTACGCAACATCGGACTTTATGTACTCATAGTGATCATCGTGATCGTAGTTGGGACATCTTTTATTGACCGACCGCAACAGTCAACTGCCAGCAAAATTCTCAGATATAGCGATTTTATAGAAGCAGTTGAAGACAATCAAATTAGTCGAGTTCTTATTTCACCTGATAGAGGAACCGCGCAAGTAATTGAAAATGACGGTAGAAGATCAGCTGTAAATCTTGCTCCAGACAAGGATTTACTCAATTTACTTAATGATCACAATGTAGATATTGCTGTTCAGCCAACCCGCCAACCCAACCCATGGCAACAAGCTGCTGGCAGTTTAATTTTTCCCATTCTTTTATTAGGTGGACTTTTCTTCCTGTTCAGACGCGCTCAAGGTAATGGAGGGGGAAACCCAGCAATGAGTTTTGGGAAGAGTAAAGCAAGACTTCAAATGGAACCATCTACTCAAGTCACTTTTGGGGATGTTGCTGGTATTGAAGGCGCAAAACTTGAGCTAACTGAAGTGGTCGACTTTTTGAAAAATCCCGATCGTTTTACTGCTGTAGGGGCAAAAATTCCAAAAGGTGTTTTATTAGTCGGACCTCCTGGAACTGGTAAAACACTTCTAGCTAAAGCTGTTGCGGGAGAAGCAGATGTACCTTTTTTCTCTATTTCAGGATCTGAATTTGTAGAAATGTTTGTAGGTGTAGGTGCAAGTAGAGTTCGAGACCTTTTTGAACAAGCAAAAAAGAATGCACCATGCATCGTATTTATTGATGAAATTGATGCTGTAGGCAGACAAAGAGGAGCAGGACTTGGCGGGGGAAATGATGAAAGAGAACAAACCCTAAACCAACTCCTAACGGAAATGGATGGATTTGAAGGTAATACTGGGATAATTATTGTTGCGGCAACTAATAGGCCAGACGTTCTAGATGCTGCTCTAATGAGACCAGGACGCTTCGATCGTCAAGTTGTTGTTGATCGGCCCGATTACTCAGGACGTATGCAAATTCTCAAAGTGCATGCGCGGGATAAAACCATCGCAAAAGATGTTGATCTAGATAAAGTCGCAAGAAGAACTCCTGGTTTTACAGGTGCCGATCTTGCCAATTTACTTAACGAAGCAGCAATACTTGCTGCACGAAGAGAACTAACCGAAGTAAGTAATGACGAAATAGGGGACGCGATAGAAAGAGTTATGGCAGGTCCAGAGAAAAAAGACCGAGTTATGAGCGAAAAACGCAAGAGACTAGTTGCATATCACGAAGCTGGGCATGCCTTAGTGGGAGCTTTAATGCCAGATTATGATCCTGTTCAAAAGATTTCTATCATTCCTAGAGGCCAAGCAGGTGGATTAACTTTCTTCACACCAAGTGAAGAAAGAATGGAATCAGGCCTTTATTCCAGATCATATTTACAAAATCAAATGGCAGTAGCGCTTGGAGGCCGAGTAGCAGAAGAAATTGTTTATGGAGAAGATGAAGTCACCACAGGAGCATCTAATGATCTAAAGCAAGTAGCTCAAGTAGCCAGGCAAATGGTTACTCGCTTTGGTATGAGCGACAAATTAGGGCCCGTTGCTCTAGGCAGATCACAAGGAGGAATGTTTCTTGGTAGAGATATAGCTTCGGAAAGAGATTTTTCAGAAGACACAGCTGCAACTATTGATTCCGAAGTATCTGAATTAGTAGATATTGCCTATAGAAGAGCCACAAATGTACTTTCAGATAATCGGTCTGTACTTGATGAATTAGCTGAAATGCTTGTAGAAAAAGAAACCGTAGATTCAGATGACTTACAAGATCTTTTAATTCGAAGAAATGTAAAAGTGGCAGAATATGTTTAAAACTATCGCCTTAAAGGCAGGACAAATTCTCACTTTTATAATTCAAAAAATCTCCAACTAATACTAATGTAAATATATAAACCATTTTCCTTAAATTTAAACGCTGAATTTTTTATATTTAGCAATTAAAATATATATCTGAAGTCATTTTTTAATCATCGAGCATAAGCCGAAATTAAATTGGGAAAACTATATATTTTTAAGCATTTTATATTGACTGAATCTTTACCAAAGACTGCACTGTCCTTGTTGTCTTAAAAGATGATCAGCCAATACAAGTGCAACCATTGCTTCTACCATTGGCACTGCTCTAGGTAACACACATGGATCATGCCTACCTTTTCCAACAAGGGTTATTGAGTTACCTTCTGAATCAATAGTTTGCTGATCTTTGCGAATAGTAGCTGTTGGTTTAAAACCAACTCTTATAAGAATTGGTTCCCCATTAGTAATGCCTCCTTGAATTCCACCAGAATTATTAGTAGCTGTTTTCAAACTTCCGTCTTTCGTTGGAACGAAGGCATCATTATGTTCACTACCCTTCAGAAAAGTTCCTCCTAATCCCGAACCAACTTCAAAACTTTTTGTTGCTGGCAATGACATCAACCCCTTAGCCAAATCAGCCTCTAACTTATCGAAAACTGGCATACCTAAGCCTACTGGAGAATTACGAACTACACACTCAATCAGCCCCCCGCAAGAATCGCCCTCTCTGCTTATTTCTTCAATTCGCTGAATCATTAATTTTGCAATATCCTCATTAGGACATCGAACAAGGTTTGATTCAATAGCTTTTAAAGTTACTAAATTAGGGTTAATCGGGGCCTCAATGTTATGAACTCTCTTAACCCAAGCAATCACTTCTGAATTATTTGCCTTTAACAAAATTTGTTTGGCAATTGCGCCCGCTGCTACCCGCCCAATAGTTTCTCTAGCAGAGGCCCTTCCTCCACCACTAAGAGCTTGAATTCCATATTTTGCGTTATAGGTAGCATCCGCGTGGGAAGGCCTAAATGCACCTGTTAATTCTTGATAATCATTAGGTCTCTGGTCTTTATTTCTAACAATCATGGCTATTGGTGTCCCTAAAGTTTGCCCTCCTACTAGCCCACTTAAAATTTCTACCTGGTCTTTTTCCTTCCTAGGAGTAGTAATTTTGCTTTGCCCAGGTCTTCTTCTATCAAGCTCCATTTGAATCTTTTCTATATCAAGCTCCAGCCTTGGGGGACAACCCTCCAAGATGACTCCCACACCCCCTCCATGAGACTCACCGAAAGTACTGATTCGAAGTAATTTGCCAAAACTGCTTCCCATAAAAACAAATTCTTCAAAAAATTAGAGAACTCCGAAAACACTAGTACTGAATTTCCAGAGCCTCGATAATTAATTACTACTTGATGGTTGGCTGTTTTGCAAATAAAAAGCCCCCTCAAATGAGGAGGCTTTTGATCTCAATTTAATCAGATCTTGAAATTGATTGAATCAGCCTATTGCTGGTGCAATCAGAGCAACTGGAGTTGACTCAGCAGCTGCAAGGTCAAGAGGGAAGTTATGAGCATTACGCTCGTGCATAACTTCCATACCTAGGTTGGCGCGGTTTAAAACGTCTCCCCAAGTTGGAACTACCTTGCCTTGTGAATCAATGATCGACTGGTTGAAGTTAAAGCCGTTCAAGTTAAAGGCCATGGTGCAAATGCCCATGGAGGTCAACCAAACACAAACAACTGGGAAAATTGCCAAGAAGAAGTGAAGGCTGCGGCTGTTATTGAAGCTGGCGTATTGGAAGATCAAACG
>CACIRS010000012.1 GCA_902589115.1 uncultured Prochlorococcus sp. | reverse complement strand
GACTTATGCCCCAACACTTTCTTAAGAAAGCAGGGGTAGACATAAAAGACTTTAAAGGGAAAACTGCAGGATTTAGTGGAAGTCATGATGCAACTATTGCTTTAGTTAAAAGCGGCAGCTATGAGGCAGGTGTTTTGAATGAGCAAGTTTGGATAACTAATAAAATGGAAGAAAAATTGCACGAATCTAAAGTAAAAGTAATTTGGAGGACACCTCCTTATGCTAATTATCATTGGCTAGCTCACCCCAATATAGATATAAAGTTTGGAGATGGTTTTACTAATAAACTGAAAAAAGCTTTACTAAGCTTTGATCAGAAAAACCCAAATCAAAAAAAAGTCCTTCAATTATTTGGCGCTAAAAAATTTGTCGCAGCATCAAAAGAACAATATAAGGATATTGAAAGTATTGGACGAAAACTTGGTAAGATAAATTGAATAATATTTTAGAATTAAAAAAAATTACATTTAAAGAAGGTAATTCATATCGGTTAAATGAAATTAATTTAAGAGTAAAAAAAGGAGACAAGATAGCTCTTCTCGGTCCGAGTGGAGCAGGTAAAAGTACTCTTATATCTATTGCAAATGGAACTATAATTCCTTCATCAGGCATAGTTCTATGGGAAGGACAACCATATAATTCATTAAGCAAAAGGAATAGATGCAAGATAGCGACATTGTGGCAAGATTTAAGATTAATAAATGAATTAAATATTGGTCAAAATATTAATACAGGTGTAATTGGGAAAAGAAACATAATTTGGGCTCTATTAAACCTAATATTTACTATTGAAGCGAACTATTCATTAGAATGTTTAGAAGCTGTGGGTTTAAATAAAAATATATTAAATGCCTCTATAAATGAAATATCAGGTGGACAAAGACAAAGAGTAGCCATAGCAAGGATTCTGAGACAAGAAGCCGAACTTCTGCTTGCTGACGAACCTCTTTCCAACCTTGATCCTTCTCTTATTAAAGAACTATTACCAATACTTTTAAATCAAAGGCCTTTAAAAAAGATATCACCACCACAAACATCTATTATTAGTTTACATAGGCCAGAATTAAAGGATAATTTCAATCGTGTAATTGGTCTAAAAAACGGCAGCTTAGTAATTGATGAGCATCCAAAGATAATTAACGAATCAATTTTAGAATGGCTTTATTTAGAAAAATGAAATTAGTAAATATAACTCCAACAATTTTACCAATTTTACCTTCCATAGCTTTAATCCCAATAGTAATAAGTTATCTTTTAGGTTTTCATGCTGGAGGCTTAGACGTAGTAATAAAATTCTTTATTTCCTCAACTAGTCCATCCTTGGAACCAATTGTCCTATGGAATGCATGGACTGCTCTTCAAGTCACCTTTTCTACAGCGTTAATTAGTTGGACAGTAAGTTCATTCATAGGAATATTTCTAGGCATATTATCATCAAACATATTCTGGGATTCGATTGGAGTAAATAGTTTTGTACCTAAAATTTTAAAATTAGTTTTAACATTACTAAGATCAATTCATGAATTAATATGGGGCCTTTTACTACTTCAGATATTCGGTATTAATGCATGGGTAGCGATTATTGCAATAACAATACCGTATTCATCTCTTGTTGCAAGGGTAATAAGTTCACAACTAGATGTATTAGACAAAAGGACTCTAATAGCACTTCTTAAATGTGGTGGAGGGCCTCTATCTTCAATGATTAGTTCTTTAATACCAAGTATAACTCCTACTATATTTAGCTATATTGGATATCGATTAGAATGTGCTCTTAGAGGAGCTACATTGTTAGGGGTTTTTGGAATGGGAGGCATAGGTAATAATCTAAAGCTAACTCTTCAGTCTCTTCAATTTAGAGAGATGTGGACTTCTCTATGGTTTCTAGCCATAGCAATGGTAATAGTTGAAAGATTTACAAGTTTATTGAGACAAAGTGATAGCTCCCCAATAAATAATTACAGAAAATTATTTTTATCTTCAATCGTATTGATTATTATTTTAATTTTTAGCATAATATGGTTAGATAGACTAGATATAAGATTACTTTTACCAGAAAATATAAATCTAATCAATTTACCTAAATTCAGTGATCTTATTGATACTGCAAAGGATATGAATTGGATTAATTTATTTTCACATACTCTTCTATTAACGATACTTTCTGCAGCTATAGCTATTGGCTTACCTCCTTTATTAATGATGCTTTTCCCAACAAAATTAGGTCATAACATTCAAAGTATAGTTTGGTCTTTTTTCAGATTAATACCTCCACCACTATCTGCCCTATTGTTTGTCTTAACTACGAATCCTAATTTATTTGTAGCAGCATTAGCTTTAGGTATACATCATTCAGGTGTACTAGGTAGGCTTCTAAAAGAAAAATTAGATCAACAATCAAATAATCAAAAAGTGGCATTAAGATCATTGTCTGCTTCTTCTCATATAGCTTGGGTTTATGGTTGTTTTAGTCAGGAAAGTAATTCTTATTTAGCGTATGCTGCTTATAGAACAGATATAATTTTGAGAGAGACTACAGTCGTAGGCTTGATTGGAGGTACAGGTTTGGGCTGGCAATTGATAGAATCATTAAGTTCATTTAATTGGTCAGAATTAATATTATTAATAAGTTGCTATTCAGTTATTACTTTATTTGGTGAAGCCATAAGTGATAAGTGGAGGCATATATGGTTAGCTAAACATAATCAAAATCTAACTGCAAAAAACTTTCAACTTCTAATCAATTAATGAAATGGCTTTAGCACCACAACAACTAGTAATCATTGGTGACAGTGGCGTTTATGGCTGGGGCGATAGAGATGGGGGCGGATGGAGTGAAAGACTTAGGAAAAATTGGATGATATTAAAAGAGGCTCCAATAATATATTCTTTAGGAATTCGAGGTGATGGGCTAGAAAAAGTAGCTAAGCGATGGAAAAAAGAATGGGGAAGTAGAGGGGAGCTTAGAAGGAAAGTTCCAGATGCATTATTACTTTCAATAGGCCTAAATGATACAGCGAGAATCGGGAGACCTGATGGACGCCCCCAACTTTCTGCTGAGGCCTACAGGTTTGGATTGAGGCAACTATTAAAAGAGATAAAAAGTGAAACATTTACAATGATGATGGGTTTAACTCCTGTAAATGAGGAATATATGCCTTTTGCTGATTGCTTATGGTATTCAAACGAATCAATCGAAATTTATGAAGCTCAAATAGAAAAAGCATGTCTGGATGTAGGGGTACCATTCCTTCCTCTTTATCAAAAAATGATAAGAGAAAAAGATTGGCAAAGTTGGATAGAACCAGATGGAATACATCTTAATTCAAAAGGTCATGAATGGATTTATAAGAAAATAAGTGGTTGGGAACCTCTTAAGGAATGGTCCAAAATATAAATCTAAATTATCCTCATTTTTATTAATAAAATCTTTTTAAAATGTAAATCCTATATAAATAAACATTGCTAGACATGCAGAGAAAGCTGTTTGAATAAAATTTACCACCTCATTAGTTAGTATTTTATATTTATTCTGTACAATAGCCCCAAGATAACTCTCAAACAGAGTCGCTATTAGTCCAACTAAAGCAACTAACACAAATTCATTAAAACTATTGAGAAGAGATATCGAAAGCATAAAGATTGACATTAATAAGCTTCCTATAAAGCTTGCTAAAGTACCTTCAATACTTATTGCTCCATCTGTGCCAACAGCAACTGGTCTAAGAGATGTAATAAGATAAGCATTTGTTCCCCATCTTTTACCAATTTCACTGCCAAAAGTATCAGCCAGTTTTGCAGAAAAGCTAGCAGCAAATCCAACCACCAAAAGATCAGGAGACCCTATTCCTGATCTTAGAATTAGTGCTAATACTGCTCCAGTTGCGGCTGAACCCCAAACATTTTCAGGACCACGACTCCCCCCTCTCTTTTCAGCTATTCCCGCTCTTTGTTTATAAGCCAAGCCTAATCGCGTTACAAAGGATCCAAAAATTAAATATATAACCACTGATATCCAACCTTTCCATCCAAGACATCCCCATAAAATTGTGCCAAGCGCTCCTGCATGTATCCAACCAGATCTTGTAAGCAAAGGGGATTTCCTAGAAATTGTTATCAATATTGAGTTAAGAATAAATGCATATATCCATTGAGAATCAAATAAATATGGAGTAGGCATTTAGTAAACCTTTTGTAGTCCAAGATGATTATAAAGGCTATTAACCACTGCTGGAAGTTTTTTGATATATAGTAAATCTAATATAAAGGTCCTTGACATAACTTCTAGAATTAGAGTTAAGTAAGATATAGAATATCATATACTTAATTTCTTCTAGCTTCATTCAATATTTGACAGGCTACTACAGCAGCTGTAGAAGTTCTTAATATTGAATCACCCAATGAAACTCGATCACAATTTAAATCTTTAGCCAATGATTCTTCTTCTTCTGTCCAACCACCTTCTGGTCCTATTACTGTCCATAAATTATTATAAATAGGTATATTTTCCGTAATCCAACTTCGTAGATCCTTACCCTTTACATACCTAGATGTAGCCAATGCCGAAGCAGATTCAGATTTATATGAAATATCAAATAGCCAATCCTTAAAGTTTACAGTCTTAAGTAATTTTGGCTTCCAAAGGTTTTCTGATTGTTCTATAGCTTCATTCATAATTACATTCCATCTATTCCATTTTTCTTCTGCTTGTGGAGTACTTCTAGCTGAAGTCAATACTTGAATAAAATCTATACCAATTTCACTAGCCATTCTAACGAATTCATCAAATCCTCTTCTAGGCAGAACTACAGCCAACCCTATTAATGTTCGATGGGGTTTCTGCGAATAGCTAGGTTGATATGAGTCAATACTTAATAGACTTTTATCTTCTATATTTGCTGTCCATAGATTGCCGCCACCATCTACTATTGATATTTTATCGCCAACCTTTAATCGCAAAACTCTTTTAATATAATGAACCTCATTATCATTTAGCTCTAATAAATTATGAGCTAATCGAATATGATTAATCCTATTAGGATCAACCAAAATTCGTCTCAATTCAGCCACTTTAGTTAATTATTAGTGGTAAAAATTGCATCTGGATGGTTTTCAACAGGCCAGTCTTCATTAATACCTCCAATTCTTAACTCTTCTATTTGAACAATATCCGTATTCATTTGACTTAAACAATTTATCAGAACATCAATACATAAAGGATCGCTTGTACCTAGATCTACCCAACATCTAGCCCAATTCGATTGATATTCCAACTTGCCAACATTATGCATAAGTGCAGGCAAAGAGTTTTTTGAATCATCATTTTCATATATCATCCAACTTAGATCAGAACCTTCAGAATGAGCCTGCAAGTTCTCTGAATTGAATCCTCCTAAACGACCAAGAACATACCAACTATCAAAAACACCATCTACATAATTTTTCTCTCCTTCAGTAGGTACTTCAGGGAATCGCAGCCAAATCCAACAATTAAATGGATCAACCTCACGAAATTGGACTTGCATAAGTACTAATGGATAATGTAAGCATTGCTATAAAAGGAAGAATGCATCCTACTAGAAGTTTATGGAATCCTCTACAAATCTCATTTATAGCAAATTGGTTTAATTAACACCATAAAGATGCTGGAAATAAAAAATCTTTATTATCACCCTGCAACTGCTGAGGAGAAGATATTAGAAGACCTCAACCTAAAAGTCTTATCTGGAAAGCCAGTCATAATTGCTGGTAAAAGTGGATCAGGTAAAACCTCGTTATTAGAGTTAATCAGTGGGCTTAGCCAACCCCAACAGGGTTTTATTTGCTGGAAAGGAAAATCATTAAAAGAGAGGCAAAGAAGGTGGCTATGTGGAGTGGTGTTTCAATTCCCAGAAAGATACTTCCTTGGTTTAACAGTAGGCCAAGAGCTCAAGCTAGGTCATAGAAAACTCAGTACTAACGATCAAAAGCTAGCTCTCAAAAAAGTAGGACTTGTTGGAATAGACCTTAAACAGGCTCCTGAATGCTTGAGTGGAGGTCAACAAAGAAGACTCGCACTAGCAGTGCAATTAATAAGGGAACCATCCATACTTCTCCTTGACGAGCCTACTGCAGGCCTTGATTGGTCAGTGAGAAATGAAATCTTGGAGCTATTAGCATCTCTATCTAAAGACCGACTCTTAATAGTTGCCACACATGAACCAGAGTTGTTCAAAAATTGGGACGTCTCTTCATATCAATTGAAGAGCAAGAAATTAATGCCTATCGATAGATTGGCCAATCCTCTATACCAAAATGACTGATCGCCTAGTAAGAGCAACAGCCGCTGAGGGAGGCATCCGACTAGTTGCCGTAATTACTACTGAAACGACCAATGAGGCAAAGAAAAGGCATAACCTTTCATATTTGTCCACAGTCTTATTAGGAAGAGCAATGAGTGCAGGATTATTGCTTGCAAGCTCAATGAAAATTGCGCATGGCAGAGTAAATCTAAGGATTGGCGCGGATGGACCATTAAAAGGATTAATGGTTGATGCAGGAAGAGATGGAAGCGTACGTGGTTATGTTGGAGAACCAAAATTAGAGCTCGACCTAATTAAAAATAATTCAGGTAATTATTCATTTAATTTTTCTAAAGCCATCGGTACTGGTTACTTACATGTAATAAGAGATGAAGGAAAAGGAGAACCCTTTTCAAGTACAGTTGAATTAATAAGTGGCGAAATAGGAGACGATGTTGCCTCCTATCTTTTGCATTCCGAACAAACACCTTCTGCAGTATTTGTAGGAGAAAAAATCACTAAAGCAGAATTAATATGTTCTGGTGGTTTATTAGTGCAAATATTGCCTAAAGCATCTTCTGAGCCTGCTCTAGTAACTCTTATTGAAGAGAGATGCAAGGGAATTAATTCATTTTCTGAAAATATTGCAAAATTCAGTAATAATCTTCCTGGGTTACTTGAAGAATTTTTTCCTGACCTTGATACAAAATCAGTAGAAATAAATGAATCAAGTCAACGAATATTTTTTAAATGTAGATGTTCTAGAGAAAGAAGCATTCGAGCCCTCAAGCTATTTGGGAATGAAGAGCTAATAACTATTCTAGAAGAAGATAAAGGTGCAGAACTTAATTGTCATTTCTGCAACAAAACATATAGAATTAGCCAAGATGAAATAGAAAAATTACTAACTGATTAATTCCTATTTATTTCAAGACAACAAGAATGAGCCCATCCAAATTAGAACCACAGCAGGCATTGCTTCTAATTGGTCTTTAGACAATGAGGTAAATAATGTTGATTCTAATGAAGAATTACTAACTATTAATCCGCCCACAATTAATCCTATTGACAAGAGAACAACACTCCAACCTATTGAAGATAGTATTCTTCTGCCACGTTTAACTTGACTGATACACAAGCCAATTGTGCTCAAAGATAATATGAGATCTACACTTTGTGGTGGAGAAATCAAAACCAATACTACGGCCAAAAGACCTAGGGCAATTCGAATATTCATACCAGAACCGGAAGGTAAGTTTAACTCTGGCCAGTTTCCTTGGGAACTTTCTTTTGAACTTTCAGATTGCATACCTTTCAATCTAGTTAGTATCGTTCCACCTAAATCATTTGTCCTTGATTCTCTTTGAGATGCCTTTTCAGCGGCATTGCTTACTTTCCCTAGTTGACGCTCTTTTAAACTATTCATTAAAAATGCATCATAAGAAGCCTCTATTTGAGCCCTAGCCTGTATGTCTTCGCCAACTTCAGAAAGCCTCGCTTCCTTTGCTTTCTGAACTTCATCAAAACTTGCGCCAGGCTCAATCCCAAGTAAGGAAAATGGGTCTTTAGAGTTTGCATCAGAATTAGAGTTTTCTCCCTGTCCCATAGAAAATGCCTAACTCTTATGAGCGTATCTTTTTTTTTTCAAAAAAGGGAAATCAATCCAAAAGTAGTAGTCGAAAGAAAGGTATAAAACTCAAAATCCAAATAGAACTCCAAAAATAACGCCAATGCAAAATTTTCTTATAAACTTTGGTCCTTTAATTGCTGAAAGATCAAAGAGTAATTGGTTCCACACCACTAACTACTGGAGCGACAGAGCTTAAAACCAAATCAGGATGATCTTCTACAAGCTGATTTAAGTTCCAATCATTTTTAAATAACAAAACAGGTCTAGACCATGCATCTTGAACAATCTTGCAATTAAAAATCCTACCAATTTCTTCTAACTGACTCCAACCTCCATCCACCCATCTAGCTACTTGAAATCCCATAGGTTCTAACAATGTTGAGACGCCATATTCATGCTCTAAACGATGTTGAACAACCTCTAACTGTAATTGGCCAACTGCCGCAAGAATTGGATCACGTTTACTCTGATCTTTATCATAAAGGATTTGTACAGCTCCCTCTTCTCTCAGTTCATTTACTCCTTTACGAAAATTCTTAAAGGCTGATGGGTTGGGATTCCTTAACCAACTAAATATTTCAGGACTAAAACATGGAATACCTTCATATTCAATCTTAGAACCAGTATATAAAGTATCCCCTATTGCAAACATACCAGGATTATTTAGACCAATTACATCTCCTGGATAAGCATCTTCAACTACAGCTCGATCTTTAGCAAATATTTTCTGAGGTCTTGATAATCGAATCTGTTTTCCTGTTCTTGCATGTTTAACTGTCATGTCTTTTTCAAAGCGTCCACTACATACACGAACAAATGCAACTCTGTCTCGATGTCGAGGATCCATATTTGCCTGCAATTTAAAGACAAACCCACTAAATTCCGGAGCAACTGGATTTACAGGCCCATTAGTGCTTAAACGCGCTACAGGCCCTTGAGCCATTTGAAGAAATTGATCCAAAAATGGCCTAACACCAAAATTAGTCATCGCCGACCCAAAGAAAACCGGAGTTAAATCTCCACTATGTATAAGCTCTATATCCATTTCTGAACCTGCTGCATCTAAAAGCTCAATTTCTTCTAGGGCCTTATCTAATAGTTCCTTCTCAACCAAACTATTTAAATCAGGATCGTCAATTCTCAGATGACATTCATCTGATTGTTTTCCTCTACCAGCCCGACTAAATAGAATGACATTTTTACTATTCCTTTCTATAACTCCCCTAAATAATTCGCCACTTCCTATAGGCCAATTTACTGGCCATGTTAACAAACCAAGTTCAGCCTCTATCTCATCAATTAATGACAAAGGTTCTTGGCCAGGCCGATCCATTTTATTTATAAAAGTAAAGATTGGAATTTTCCTCATTCGACAGACTTCAAATAATTTCCTTGTCTGAGGCTCAAGGCCTTTTGCAGCATCTTCAAGCATTACGGCGTTATCTGCAGCTGCAAGTGTGCGATATGTATCCTCAGAGAAATCCTGGTGGCCAGGTGTATCTAGAAGATTTATTGTATTATTAGAATAAGCAAATTGAAGAACGGTCGAAGTTATAGAAATACCTCTTTGTTTCTCTAACTCCATCCAATCTGAAGTAACTTTTCTCTGTTCCCCCCGCGCTTTAACGGCACCAGCCTGTTGAATAGCTCCACCATAAAGTAATAATTTTTCAGTAAGTGTTGTTTTACCTGCATCTGGGTGAGAAATTATTGCAAAATTGCGGCGACTCTGAACCTCTTTTTCTAATAGAACTTGAGAATTCTCCCCCACAGAGGATTCAGATTGTTCGTTGGGAGGAGGAATTTGTTTCATTAATCCGAAACTTAAAATAAATCCTAATCAAGGAACTTTAAAAAATTCCATTGATTTGAAGATACCGTTCTTCTTGTTCTATCACTTTCACCTTATCAAGACCTGCCATTCGAAGCTGAAAGGATATTTCTTTACAAGTAAATGCTGCTTGAAGAGAGGCCAAGAAGTCTTTAACAAGAATCTCAGGAGCTTTAGGCAAATATTTCCTTTGTAATTCAAAGGCTTCCTTCATTGACGCTGGCCTTCTTAGATCTTTATGGAAAATAATCGTTCCTGGAGAACTCAGGCATTTAACAGCTTCCCAAAAGATTTCAGGCCTATGAATATGGTGAATAAGACTATTGCTAACAACCACATCAAAAGGTCCTTTAATCAAAGAAGTATTTTTCGGAATTAAAGCAATGTCAGCAAGAAAATATTTTAAACCTTTTAAGCTTTCACTCTTCATTTGATGTTGTTTTTTCCTAAAACGAGCCATTTCAACCATTGTTTTAGAACCATCGACGCCTAAAACCTCCGCTTCAGGCCATTGAAGGGCAAGACGTTCTGAAATATTTCCAGGACCACATCCAAGATCAATAATCCGAGTTATTGAATCGTGGTTCCTCCCTATATCGGCGATAAATTTTTTTAGCCTAATTATCAAGTCTTTATCTCCTGATCCAAAATCTGCTTCCGCATAAGCCTTGACCTGAGAAGGCTTTTCCATCAGCTCGGGCTCTGGTATTCGAATCATAGGAGCTTTACCCAATTAATAATTATTGTCACGCGACACTGCAGATGGTGTTAAAAAAACTTGCCACCCCTATTTGTGGGGCTAGCGTGCCGATACTGAATAGTCCAAATCAGCATGACCATTACACCTAACTGTTCAGAAATCGCCATGAACCCATTTCTATCAGAAGATCATCGATCAGATTTTCCATCAACTGCCCCTGCTGCTAATCCAGTTTTCTATAGAACATATAGCCGTAAAACCAAATCAGGTCGAGAAAGCTGGAACCAGGTAGGAACAAGAAATCTAGAAGGTCTGCGCAAGCTAGGGGGACTTACAGAGGAAGAACTAACTCTTATGGCTCAAATGCAAGCGGAGAAAAAAGCCCTCCCTTCAGGAAGATGGTTGTGGATAGGAGGAACTGAATGGATAGCAAAAGATCAAAATTTCTCTGGGGCCTATAACTGCACATCTACAAATCTTGTGGATTGGCAAGCCTTTGGTCTGATGATGGATTTAGCAATGATGGGATGTGGAACAGGTGCCATCATCGAACCTCATTTAATTGAGAAACTTCCTGTTGTAACAAATAAAATTCGAATCAAGTCCATAACAGACATTGGCTTAACACCTCCTGAAGATCGCAAAGAGAGCACATCGATTAATATTTTGGGCCAAGAAGTCTTAGTAAAAGTTGGAGATAGTCGCAGAGGTTGGGTTGATAGCTATCAACTACTTCTAGAATTATCCAGTGACAGCAAATTTAAAGGGAAAGAAATATCAATCACCATAGATTTAACTGATGTTAGGCCAGTAGGTGAGTCTTTAAAAGGATTTGGAGGAATGGCCAATCCTGTAAAGCTCAAAGATCTCTATAGCCGTGTAGCTCGTCTTCTAAACAAAGCAATAGGAAGAAAACTTACGTCTGTTGAATGCTGTCTCCTTATTGATGAAGCAGCCGTAACAATCGTTGCAGGGAATATCCGAAGAAGTGCTGGGATGAGGCAATTCGCATCTGATGATGTCTCTGCAGCAAGTGCAAAAGAAAATCTTTGGCAACAAGACAATCAAGGTAATTGGAGGATTGATCCTGAAAGAGACTCACTTCGAATGGCCAATCACACAAGGGTTTATCACGAGAAGCCAAGTCAAGAAGAAATTTTGAAGGCAGTTACAAAACAATTTCATTCTGGGGAAGGTGCTATTCAATTTGCACCTGAAGCAATTGCGAGATCTAATGCTGATCTTTTAACCACCAAGGAGCTTCGAAATGAATTCATAGATATTTATTGCACTCAAGGTAAAGAAGAATCAAAACGCTGGTTGGAAACAATTCATGGACCAATAAATCCTCAAGAATTGGACCATCGCCTCAGCCGTTATGGTTTAAACCCTTGTGGAGAAATTCTTGGAGCGGATTTCCACTGCAATCTGGCAGAAATCCATTTAAACCAAATTGATCCTTCTGACGAAGAAGGTCAATCTGATGCTTTTAGGGCAGCAGCATTATCAGTAGCTTGCTTACTTAACCATCGATTTGAAATAGAGCGTTATCGCCAGAGTCGTGAATGGGACCCAATTGTAGGAGTAAGTTTTACTGGCCTATTTGACTTTTTTGTACATGCCTTTGGAACGCCATGGTTGAAATGGTGGGAAGACGGACGGCCTAATACAAAAGAAGGGCAAGATTTCAAGAAAAAAGAAGCTGAATATTTAAATCGCTGGAAAAAAGTCGTCAACCATACAGTTTGGGAATATTGCGATAGGCGTGGTCTGCGGAGACCTAACAGGTGTACAACAGTACAACCAGCCGGAACCAAAAGTCTTCTAACAGGAGCTGCTCCTGGATGGCATCCCCCCAAGGCACAAAGATTTATTAGAAGAATAACTTTCCGTAAAAACGATCCTGTAGCTATGGCATGTAGGGACTATGGCTATTCAATAGTCCCTTCTCAATCTGATAAAGATGAAAACGGACTTCTATTAAATGACCCATTTGATACGCGCTGCACAGAATGGCTTGTAGAAATTCCAACTGAAGTAAGTTGGGCAAATTTACCTGGAGCAGATGAAGTTGAAATAAACAATTTCAGTGCTCTTGCTCAATTCGACTTTTATATGCAAGTTCAACGCCATTACACTGATCACAACACATCTGCCACAATAGAGTTTAGAGAGAATGAAATTGACGACCTCGCAAAAGCGATATTTTCATCTATAGAAAATGGAGATGGGTACATATCTGCTGCCTTGCTGGCAAGGTTTGATGCAAATGCAACATTTCCACGATTACCTTTTGAACCCATCAATGCAGAGAAATACAGCGAATTACAAGAAGAAGTTATTAAAAGACGTATTAATACTGACTTTTTTGAAGCATTAAGTCGTTATGACGAAGGGGAGTTATCTGAAGCTGGTCCTGCAGGATGTGATTCTGACAAGTGCTTGCTCCCATTAGCTCAGCCCTCTAATTAACAATAAAGGATCTCTATTGGAGCGCAAAGCCCAATAAAAACTAATTTTTTTTATAATGGTAGCAATGCTTCCAATAGAGATTATTAATAGAATAATATTAAAAGTGTTAATTTTTATTCTGGGCAGTCGAATAAAATATGAGGATATAAATGTAAGTAAATCTTGGCGAGATATCAATTATTCAAACGCTTTTCAACAAAACTGTGAATTTTCCTCAAATCAGATGGGATTATTTTTGAAAATAAACACTTAGTGGCAACAATCTTATAAAGCGCTAATTATTAGTAGTAGGCCATAAAAGTTGCCTACACCGCATAAATACCAATGACCACTACTCAAAGGCAAACCGAATCTATGAGTATTGGTACTCGCGAGGCAATAGTTGACAAATTGCGCTCATGCCAAACTAAAGAAGAGATATTAAATTTTGAATGTTGGTTTAATTCCGAAACTAATGCTGGACCTCTATACGATGTGATATGTGACTTTCTAAGAAGTCGCTCAATATCAAGAGTTTTAGCAGCTAAATGGTTATCTACCCTTATAGAAGATAAAGAGAACAAGTTAAATACCCATTAGGTTATTTCACCTAAAAGGATCAAAAAATAATATGATTAGGACGATAAAATATCCAAGAAAAAGCTAAACGGATGTTTGAAGCCTAATTTGTTGAATATTTAATTTTTAGAAAGGAAATGGGCCTGCAGCACCGCTGGAGCTATTAAAACCGGACAATGCCCAAACTCCGAATGAGAGTAGTGCGCAGCCTATAAAGAACATTAAATGTGAGATGTAACGAATTCGTTCCTTTTCGCTTATTTGGCCTTCCATTGGAAGATCTCCCAGGAAGCGAGACTGTTCGCTCTTGTTGGCCATTAGAGGGCTCTATATATTCGCCTTGTAATTATCGCATAGGAATCATCAAACCCCAGGCACTCATTATTCTTTGTGAATACTTGTTATTAGAGCGTTACAGAAGCTACTTATAAATTCTGAGAATTGGACTTGAATCGCAATAAGGAACAGAAAACAGGTATTCCCTCAAATAGCCAGATAAGAACAACAACATACGCAATTGGTCATCAGCTCAAAGCTAAAGGAATAAAGCCTGGACAAAATTGGTAAACTTGTTGAGCTTGCTAAGACAGGCTCAATTGGAGGGGTGGTCGAGTGGTTGATGGCTCTGGTCTTGAAAACCAGCATGTCCGCAAGGGCATCGTGGGTTCGAATCCCACCCCCTCCGTACTTAATTAATAAGGCATTCTATGGGGATTTTTAGTTGATATAGCTATGAAGATAACTTATTAAATTTATATCAAATTATTTTAATTCTAAGTAGAGCCAGAAGTCATTAAATCTAACCATATTGCATCCAATGTTCCTCCTGTATAAATAGCCTCAATCTTTCCTTCAACAAATATGCCAACACCATATAATTGCTCTCCTAAAGGAGTCGTATGCGAAGCCCCAGCAGCAACTACTATTTGATCATCTGTAGCTCCTTGGATTATTATTTGATCGGACTTATCTAATTCATAAATCCTGTCAGCCTTTTCTCCTGAATCATTATTGCCAGCCTTTTCGTATATCCAATTATATGCTAAATGATCACTTTTCAAATAAAGTTTATCTGATGATCCATCCTTTTGGCTCTCAAAAGTATTAAATCCAAATCCACCATAAAGTGTGTCAACTCCAGATCCTCCATATAACGTATCTCTCCCATTACCTCCTCTAATAGTGTCATTCCCATTGCCTCCACTTAGAGAATCTGCTCCTCTATATCCAACCAATTCATCATCACCATCTCCACCATAAAACAAATCAGACTGAAAATCAGATCCTGATTTGCCTTTTAATGAATCATCAATTGATGTGCCAGTAGATTCATTTTCGAAATGACTTGTTGATGACACTTGATATTGAGGGTAATAGATCTGCTGATTAGTCGGATATTGATCTATTACCCTTAAATATTCTTCAGATGAATCAGTTGAGACATTAGAGTCTTGATCATAAATATGTTTAATAGACTCACTTTCAATCTTACCTATGAGTTTATCAAATATTCCCGAAAAGAAAGCCGAAGTACCACTTTGAATCGAGTCAAAACCGCTCAGAAAATTAGCTCTAATTTTCATAGGAATAGGATTTCCTAATCAAATTATATAGATGCATAGAGTATTTAACAAGGCTTTAATATTATCAACTTTTGAGGGGTTTAATAATACATTGAAAAATCTGGGAACTATTTCCAATAAATACTTAATAAAAAATGGCTCTATCGAAAAAGATGGCTTCTAAAGCCTTTCAATTAATCTTATTCTCAAGAGTGTCGCAAGAAAGTTCCTTCTCAAAAAACCAACTTGTGGTTCCATCATCAAACTGAAGAATCAAACCAAAGCAATTTCCATCAACCATTTTGTATCCGCCAAGCCATGTCCCATAAGGATGGTGCGATAATTTCTTGTATAAAGATGATGGCAATCGATCTTCAACGCTATCCAAATTAATCTTCAATTTTTGTCCTTTAATAAGATCAGATGCTTCTATCATCTTCAAGATGTATTTTGTGAATCTTAGGATTTGAAAAGTATAGACAAAAAACGATAGTTCTACAGAAGCTTCAAATTACTAGTGACCAAACAAGAGAATCTTGTAGTTTTCTCCTAGGTTCTTACTACCAATGAATTTTAACAGGGCATTGTTTTATCTAGGAATCTGATCCATAACATAAAGCATTATTTACATAGAGTTTTACTACTATGCCTTGCTTTTACTAATAACTAGAGAAAGCTCCTTAAGAAGCTCTTTAAGGCCAATAACAGCAAAACTGCAAAGCACCAATCCTAATGTGAGGGGGATCAAGGATTCCATAGCGACTATAGGTACTAATCCATTAATAAATCATTTATCGATTTAGCGCATCGATGATATTGCCTATTTATCTAAGGAATTTCAAGAATGAAGCTAAAAATGCTGGTAAAAGAGCAACGAGGACCAGGGAAAAGCTAAGAGTATCTGAAAGGAATCTCTATAGAGTCTATTTACAATCTATCAAGAGTACCTTAAGATAAACAAAGGAGGGAAGATTGATGCAAAAAAAATGGGCCGAACCAAAAGAGGTATGGATGCAGAAAAATCCATCCTCAGAAGAAATCTCGGACTGGGCCATGGAGTCGTTAGATGCTATAGAAAAAGATCTTGAGAGCTTTGAAAAGGATGCAAAAGAAATAAGTAGCCTCAAAGAAATTAAAAGAATTGTGAGATCAGAAATAGCATCTAGAGAGAATACCTTGGATAATCTTTCACTTAATCCGCCCAATTCATACAAGCTTCAAGTTTCAATACCTTCAAATATCAACTATTTGCTAAAAGCCTGGGCAGCATCTGAAGGAAGAGATCTTTCAAGTGTTGCCCTGCAATGCTTAGAGCTAGGACTAAGAGAAATGAAAGGAAATGGTTCAATACCAACTGCAGCAGTTAGAAGATATAACCTTGCTTGTGAAAAAAGAATTGCCTTGGCTGAGATAAATGGAATATGGGAAAGATATACAGACAATATTGAGAAGGAATTAAACTAAAATGAACTGCAAAAGATTAGAAAAAGCAATTTTGGCTCCTTGCATGAATTCTGTTATTGAATTATCAATTTTCAATAGTAAAAATAAAACTCCTTCAGGAAGAGTTTATATACTTTACAACTCAATGGAAAATTGCATAAAAATAGGTTTTACTGATGATTTACTAACATTAAAACTCGATGAATTTAGATATGGATATAATCTTTTAGAATACAGAGAAGGATCTAATGGTGAATTGAGAATAATCAAGGCTACATTAAGTGAATTAGGTCATCAACAGTTAGATACAACAGATTGCTATAAAATTTCAAATAAACTAATAAGAAATCTGAAAACACTTGGTTGGCCATTAGGCGATTTGAAAGATGATTAGTTTGAATTTTCAACCTAATTAAAAATGATTCAATAATAGTAATAACAACTAAAAGCAAATAGGCATAAGATGATATAGTAGACTATACAACTCCTAATCGGACTGTTTTTACTATGAAAAGAAATAACATAATCAGAATTATAATTAATAGTTTTGCATCAATATTACTAATAGTATTAATAATAGGATTACCATATAAGTCCTTTGCTGGAGAGACTTATAATACAAATGAAATTAAAAATATTGAGCAAAAAATAGCAAAAGGGTATTCCAGTAAATTCTGCAATGCTATTGGGATGGGTTTATCTAAAGAAAGCTCCATGAGATTAGCTATAAATGAAAACACTAGCTCAAGATTTAACCCTTCCTTGTGGATAGATTTGGCATTGGGCAAAGAAAATAATATTAATCAAGTAAGTGAAGATGAATTAGACAACACTATTATCACTAATATTGTAGATACTTGTGGGTACCCTTTAGGCTTATCAAATGATGAGGATATAAAACAATTTAAGAACTATTTCCTAAATGTCAAAAATGGTATAAAGAAAAACAAATCCTAAGTCCTCAGTAGATAAATTTGAAAGGCACTAATAAAAAAATCCCCTAAGGTTCCGGACTCAGGGGATTGGACGAATTTTGTCTGTCCAATTTAAATATCACACCTTTCAGAAAAACATGAAGTGACATACTGACCTTATTAGTGTTACATATTTATCAATCTGGCTTATCAGTAGAACATATTAAACTCATTTTAAATACCTACACCATTAGAAGAAGAGTTAAATTACTAAAAATATTGGGACTAAATAGTATATATTTTAATCAGTTGTTACTTTTATTGTATCTGTTTTATCTACTAATTCAAAAGATATCTTTAATATAATTATGAAAGAAGCTAGTATAAAGGTAAGAGTATTAGCAATTATTACCGGAATGGAGTGTATTTGAAGACCATAAATTCCCCATAAAAGTACTCCAAGCATAAACAATAAAAACATAGCGAAAGAGACATCTTTAGCCGACTTAGTCTGCCAAGTTTTTATTAGCTGTGGAATGAAAGCTATTGTAGTTAAAGTACCTGCAGAGAGGCCTAAAAGATCTTGGTGATTAATGTTATACATGATCATATGATTTAAAGTTAGACATTAGAATTTATTCACATTCAAGAGTTTCTATTGTAAGTCTACCAGTTATAGGATTTTCTCCTTGAGCTATCGAGCATAAAGTTTTTAAAACATCATCACGCATAGGAACATTTGTAAAATCTGCTCCCCCTATCTTCACTCCTTCAAATCGAGTATTAAAAGCAAATGCATTTTCCAAGACAGCATTTGTTAAATCAGTTCCATAAAAGAGTGCTGAATCTAGAGTTGCATTACGAAGATTTGCATTGCTTAAATCAGCTTCCTCTAGCTTTGCCCCAAATAAACTAGCTCCTTCTAAATTACTTCCTGAAAGATTAGCTCTTCTGAGATTAGTTAAATTAAAAGTAACACCAGTCAAATCTCTATTCGAAAAGTCGGCCTCTATCAAAGCTTGTTTTGCATAGTCCATAGCTGCAAAACAAGGCTGAACAACAAAAAAGACAAAAACAAATGCTGAGATGAAAGCAAAAAGTCGGACTCGCATGGGCAACCTAAATAATTGGGAGCAATCCATTAACTCTGATATTAGATGTATACCCTTATCAAATTTATTTCATTGATTTGATTTGATTTGATTTTTCATCAAATTTACTTCCTCTTGCAAAGCTTTGTGGCATTAGACTTTCATCAAAACATAAAGAACGCTATTAAGAAGAAAGCTTGTCATGAAAAATGCTTTCTACTTCTACAAGGCTTCGCCTTCAGGAAATACTGAAGCGAATTGCCAATAATGAAGAAGTTTCTCTAGCTGAAAGGGTATATTTACATAAGTTCGCAGATAGAGATCAAACAGTTTCTGTTTGGCTAAATAAAGCCAAGAGGATCCAGCAACAAAGTAATGGATCTGATTCCATTGATAATCTCCTAGATGAATTAGGACTGGGTTCCTGTGATCCTCAGTCAATTTATAATCCAAACGATGACGATTTAGGAGATTGGTTTAAAGGAGCTCCTTCCTGGCTTGGCAGGAGTTAAGGACTGTTGAGCTTCTACCTATTAATCATAAAGATGGAAGAATAGATTTCAACAATAGAGCCCAAGATTATCAAGCTATACCTTATTTTCTTGAAAAATATATTAAGCAAAGGTCAACAATTTAAAATACATATTTAAGTTAATTTTCCAATCTCAAATTCAGAATATATATTCTTATTATAATTTTATAGAATGAATTATCTCTAAATTAGGATAAATTTAACTATAGAGAAAAAGATCAAACGAAGTGTTCAACCAATCTTTTGAAGCGATAGTTGTAGGTTCAGGTGCTACGGGTGGTGTTGCTGCCTATACCCTTGCTAGTAAGGGTATTAGTGTATTAGTTATAGAAGCAGGTCCAGATTTTTCTCCAAGTCAAGCTTTTGGTTCTGAGCCAATAAATACTTTGAGAAGGTTACATGGGATAACAAGTGGTCAACACCAAAAACAAGTAGAGCACCCTGGATATTGGAAAGCAAATCCATTGCTATATAGCAATGAAAAACTCTATCCCTATTCATTTCCTAAAGAAAAACCTTTTGTTTGGACAAGAGGTATGCAAGTTGGAGGAAGAAGTCTCACTTGGGGAGGTATTACTCTTAGACTTTCAGATTATGAATTCAAAGCAAAAGATGCCGATGGATATGGATTTTCATGGCCTATCTCATATGAGGAACTAGCACCTCATTACTCTTTTTTAGAGCGATTTTTGAGAGTTCATGGCAACAAAGATGGCTTACGCCAATTACCAGATGGAGAATTTATCAAGCCTTTCCCTTTAACTAAAAGTGAGCAATTATTTTCAAAATTAGTGCAAAGAGAATTTAATTATCCAGTTATCCATTCCAGAGGTTTTGGTCCAAGAGAACCACTAGTTGTAGATACATGGCCAAAATATAGCAGTAATGGCAGTACTTTAGAAAAAGCCTTAGCAACAGGAAATGTAAAAATTCTAAGCAATCAAATGGTTGATCACATCATATTAGATAAAGAAAGAAGCAAAGCAACTGGGTTGATAATTGTCAATCAAAATGATGGTACTAGACAGATTTTAAATTCGAAACTAATCGTACTTTGTGCCTCAACTATTCAAACTTTGCGTATTCTTCTATGTTCTGAAGAGAAGTTTAAATCAAATGGATTTATTGATCCTTCTGGAAATCTCGGTTGTTATTTAATGGATCATATTTCATCCTGTCGATTTTTCTCTTTCCCGAAAGGAAAACCAAAGTCTCAGTCAAATAGCGAAGAAATTTTATCTGGTGCTGGAAGTTTCTTTGTACCATTTGGAACACTTATGGAAACACAAAGAAAGGCCGACTTTATTAGAGGCTACGGTTTGTGGGGTGGAATTAATAGGTTTGATCCTCCCAATATTCTTAAGCGCTTTCCTGATGAAACAATTGGGTTTTTAATTGGTCATGGAGAAGTACTTGCAAAGCGTGAAAACAAAGTAACCATTTCCAAAAAAGTTGATCAATGGGGTATTCCAACTCCTCATATTGAATGTGAATGGGGGGTCAATGAAAAAAAAATGGCTTCACATATGCAGGCAACTATTGAAGATCTGATCAAAAGTGCAGGGGGACAGGTATTTCCTCTTCAAGAATTAGTTCATCTGCCTGTTATTAAACCATTTATAAAAAATGCAATGGCACTTCAATCAAATGCACCACCGCCGGGTTATTACATTCATGAAGTAGGAGGAGCTGGAATGGGTTTTAAAAAGTCAAAAAGTGTAGTTGATCAATGGAATCGACTTTGGCAATGTCAAAATGTTTTGGTCGTTGATGGAGCTTGTTGGCCAACTTCTGGATGGCAAAGCCCTACTCTTACGATGATGGCTATTACTCGAAGAGCTTGCTTAGAAGCTATCAAGCATCAGACCTCATAAATAAATCACTTAAATAATGCTCGGTAACAGTTCTTTCCTCACATCCATTCTGGAAAAGGAAATTAGCCAAAGCTGAGCTCATCAAAGTGTATTGATCCCACTTTGGATTAGATGAAATGAAGTCCTTCATACCTCTATAAAGAACTTCTGGTATTTCAGCTTCAAGGCTGACTAACGAAGTCTTACGTTGCTTTTTGGTGGCCTGGTCATCACTAGATGTCTCTACACAGAATTCAAGTTGATTGCGATTCATTCAGGTCCTCAAACTTATTTCACAGCCCATAGGAAGCCACAAATAACCCCATCTTGTCAAAGGTAGTTCGCATTTGAAATCCCTTTTCGAGATCACACAAGACTCATGTATTAGCAATATCTATAGCCCTTCAAAATGCAAAAAAGCCAATACTGCTCATGAAGCTTCAGAAATGTCAAGCAACATTTGGAACGTAAATGGTAAACCACAAGTTTTGAGATTTCACTGAAATCTTGGCAATTCTTCAGTGGAAAAACCATCAAAAACCTGTGGAAATACATCTGGAAAATCAATAGGCATTCAATCCATCAGCCCTCCTAATAGCCTTAAGTCTAATGAGACCAAAAGAGAAAGAGACTGATGAGTCACTGTTTTGCACTAATTTTCTTCAGATTTATGTGATGCATTGTCATTCAAACTTGACGGTCCTAAAGGATGATCCGCATGGGGATAAGGATGATGATGAGAATGGGAGTGAGAATGAGGAGCTAATTCTTGATTATTAATATTTTTTTCTTGATCTAGATGATTATTTTGTATCTCATAATCTTTAGTAGTTGCTGACTGATCTCTAGAAATTACATCTTTCAATTTATTTTCTGGAACATTTGCTTCCACATGATTATGATGACTTTCTTGTATTAGGCCTACTTCTTTTTCAAAACCAAGAACATTAGATCTGTATTTACATAATGAACAATTCATTGATGTATCACCATCAATTATTCCTTGAATCCTATTCAAGAAGGTATCTATGACAAGTGGGTGGTCACCAAGATAATTAGCGAAAATAAATTCAATACCTTTATTTACAGAGGCAATATCTTGAGTATGTTGTTCTATCCTAGTTAGAAGTACTCCTGAGAAAAGAAAGTAAGGGAACACAATAATTCTTTTAAACCCTAACTTTGTAAGTTTTTCTAGCCCGGGTTTAACAAGAGGGAAAGTAACTCCAGAGTAGAGGGTTTCACCCCAACCAAATCCAAAACCTTCAACCAACATCCTTGTAACTTTAGAGACATTGGAATTAGCGTCTGGATCAGAGGAACCTCTTCCAACAACGACTAATAAAGTATCTGATAAAGGCACATTTGGTGCAGAGTCAATTGCGTCTTTTATTCTTGCTCCAGCGGCTGCAATCATCAGCCGATCTATACCCAATTCCCGACCATAATCAATTTGCAAGCCTGTTTTAGCTGAGTATTCCTTCAGCACTGAAGGAATATCATTCTTTGCATGTCCTGCAGCAAAAAGCATTGCTGGAACAGCTAAAACTCTTTTAATAGAGTTTCCATGAAGCTTATCCAAAGCCTCTCTTATTACAGGTCTAGCAAATTCAAGGTAGCCGAATTCAACCTGAAAATTTGGCAGTCTTCTTCTTAACTCATTTACTAATTTGGCAAACTCAGCAACTGCTAATGGGTTTCTACTACCATGACCACATACCAAAATACCTATAGATTCATCATTGTTTTTCACGAATTGGGAGGTCAAGATAGATTAATTAATTATACTTCTCTAAACACTATCTAGATTCAACGCAAAAAGCACTAATAGTACAATTTATTCAAGGAGGAAGGATTATTAATTCCTATTTCAAAGTTCCAAATTCATTAGCACAGGATTCTTCCTTTAAGGAGATTCTTATCACAACTAAGAAAGAGCTATCTCAACTACTAAAAGCATCTTATATCCAACCTAAACCTCTATTAATATGCAGTGGTGGAACAACTAGCAGGTGTGCAGCTGATGGCCATCTTACTCTTGATCTAAGAAAGAATTTTAAAACACTTAAATATGATACAAAAAATACTCTAATTTCCGTGGGAGCAGGTAATACCATGGGAGAACTCCTCAATGAGTTAAAGAAATATGAAAGAAGTTTTCCAATTGGACTATCATCAAATACTGGAATTGGGTATATCCTTTCTGGTGGAATTAGTCCATTAAGTAGAAGTCAAGGACTGGCTATTGATCAAATCGTTGAGATAAGTGGTATTTACGGAAATGGCAAGAGTTTCACTACAAAAAAACCAACTATCAAAAGCACCAATGAAGAAAAAGTTGCGTGGAGAGGATTACTTGGTGCAGGAGCATTCCTAGGAGTTATTACTAGTGTTAAGGTTAAGACTCAACCAATCCTAGATATTATAGTTTGGCAGGAAGAATTAAATAAGTATCAACTATCAAAAGCAATATTGAAAGCAGAAAATTTTTCAAACTTTTCAAGTCTTCAGTGGATATGGGATGAAAAAATAAAAGTATATGGGGTTTTCCACCAATCAAACTCTTCTGATATGTCAGTCGATATTGAGGAAATAAAGAAGATACACGAACTAAACAAAAATATAGACGTTCAACAATTCAATGGCATTAACAATATGCCTAGCTTTGGTTCCTCAAATTCAATGAATAACTTAGGAAGATGTCATAGTGAAGTTGTTGGTCTTCTTAGTAGAGAATGGGGGGAATTATGTCCTCTAATTGTGGAAAAGATATCAAAATTAATTAAACAAAGGCCAGATCCAAGATGTTATATAGCAGCACAGCAATTAGGAGGCGCTACTCAAAATATCCATAGAGAGGAAACCTCATTTATTCATAGGGACTCAATTTGGAAACCATGGATTTCAGCGGCTTGGCCTGCTGGGGATATAAAGAAAAGAGATCAAAGTATGAAGTGGCTAAAAGAATCTTGGGAAACACTCGCGCCTTATTGCAAAGGAGTTCATTTAGCTCAAATGCACCAACACCTTGATTTCCACCAAAAAGAGGTCCACTCAGCCTTTATGGAATGGCTTCCAGAACTTAGAAGTCTGAAAAAACGTTGTGATCCTTATGAAGTTTTACCCTCTCTTTGATCTACTCTTTAAATGCATAAGAAAATTAGATGACGAAAAGTTCAACCATATCCATTGCAAAGCAGTGGATTACTAATCCTCGTAAAGATCTCCTTTCAGGAATTGTTGTTGCATTTGCAATGATTCCCGAAGCTATTGCCTTTTCAGGTATTGCGGGAGTAGATCCTCAAGTAGGACTTTTTGGAGCCTTTTGCCTCTCAATGACGATTGCCGTTGTGGGTGGCCGAATGGGAATGATCACATCTGCTACTGGATCAACTGCTCTTTTAATGACTGGGTTGGTTGCTACCGGTAATGCGCAAGGTGAAGGTTTAGGGCTCTCATATCTCTTGGCAGCAGGACTTCTAACAGGTGTATTCCAAATACTCTGGGGTTATTTAAGATTGGCCTATCAAATGAGATTTGTTCCGCAAGGAGTGCTTTGCGGATTTGTCAATGCATTAGCTTTATTAATATTCCAAGCACAATTACCTCAACTAGGAATAAATTTTCACTATGGAGAACATAGTTCTATAGAAAATAGTTTAAATCAGTCACTACCAACCGGCGGCTCAATACCTCTAGTATGGATGCTAGTTATATTAGGTCTATTTATTATTTATGGATTACCTAAACTAACAAAGGTAATTCCTTCTCAGCTGATAGCAATAATATTATTAACACTGATAAGTGTTGGATTAAATTTAGATGTTCCTACAGTAAAGGATCTAGGACAACTTCCAACAGGCTTACCAAGTTTGACTATTCCATTCGGCTCAATATCCGAAGGAAAAGTCCCATTAAGTCTATCAACATTCGGAATAGTTTTGCCAACTGCATTAGCAATTTCTCTTGTTGGCTTAATGGAAACTTTTCTTACTCAAGATATTTTAGATGATATGACAGATACCAATTCAGATAAGAATAAAGAGGCTCGGGGGCAAGGGATTGCAAATATTATTTCTTCATTATTTGGAGGGATGGCTGGATGTGCACTTGTAGGTCAATCTGTTATGAATACCGAAAATGGAGGAAGGACAAGACTTTCAACATTTGCTTCAGGTATAAGCTTGCTTGCAATGATCATTCTATGTAGACAATGGCTTCAACTTATACCTGTGGCAGCATTGGTTGCTGTAATGATTACTATCGCCATTAGCACAGCAGATACTAATGGCTTAAAAAATATATCTAAGATTCCTAAAAGTGATACTGCTGTAATGTTAATGACATTCTCAGTAACAATGCTAACCACACCTCATAACTTAGCATTAGGTGTTTTAGCTGGAGTAGCACTCGCAGGCATTTTATTTAGTAGAAAGGTGGCAAAAGTTATAAATGTAAGCACTAGAAAAATCAACAATAATGAAGTTATATATGAAGTAAGAGGACAGCTATTCTTTGTAAGTAAAATATATTTTCTTCAAGGTTTTGATGTACATAATCATCCTTCTAAGGTAACCATAGATATGTCTAAGGCTCATATCTGGGATCAAAGTGGTGTAAATGCTTTAGAAAAAATAGTAAGAAAAATAACTAAAGGAGGATCAGAAGTTGAGGTAATAGGTCTAAATAACGAAAGTCTTGATCTATTTGAAAGACTTGCGGGACAGGAGTCTATACATTAGGTAAAGACTTAATAATCTAGTAAAGAATTTTAATGCTGATCTACTAACCAACAATATTGCATCATGTATTTTTATACCTACTTCGTAGATAAAAGAACAAAAGAAATAGCTTCATTCAGATATTTTGGACTAGAATTTACTGGGATTAATTTTTATGCAAATAAATTTATTAATATTATTCGATATAAAACAAATATTAAAAAGACTTTATAAATATAATAGCCTAACCTGTATGCAGAAATTGCCTTTACACTAAACTCATGAAAAAAAGACTTTTTGGGAGCCTACTCAGTATCGCTATGGTTTGCAATGGATGTGCAAGCCTAGAGAAAAGTAGAATTTCTAGATTAGAGGTCATACAAAATCGAGGTGAATTAATATGTGGTGTAAGTGGAAAAATTCCAGGCTTTAGCTTTCTTAAAAGTGATGGAACTTACGAAGGACTCGATATAGATATATGCAAAGCTATGGCCGCTGCATTCTTAGGAGATCCAAATAAAGTTCAATATCGCCCTTTAACAGCTCCTGAACGCTTTACAGCTTTAAAGACAGGGGAAATAGACTTGTTGTCAAGAAATACCACCTTTAATCTAAGTAGAGATTCTATTGGCGGTAATGGAGTTTCATTTGCCCCTGTAGTTTTTCATGATGGCCAAGGATTAATGGTAAAGAAAAAAAGTAGAATCACAAAGATTGAGCAGTTATCCAATAAAAACATCTGTGTAGGTTCAGGTACTACAACTGAACAGAATTTAAATGATGCATTTCAAGAAAAATCCCTCAACTATAAGCCAATAAAATATCAGGATTTAAATCAGGTCGTAGCTGGCTACCTACAAGGAAGATGTAAGGCAATGACTTCTGACCGCTCACAACTAGCTGCAGCCAGGTCAGGATTTCCCCAACCAGAGGAACATTTAATTCTAAGTAATGTTTTAAGCAAAGAGCCTCTAGCTCCTGCATCGATTGGAGGCGATCAAAAATTATCGGATGCGATGAGATGGGTTGTTTTTGCTTTATTTAATGCGGAAGAATTAGGAATATCTAAAACAAATATAGACGTTATTATTAAGGAAGCCAAAACAAATACAAATCTAATGTCATTAAGGAGATTCCTAGGAATAGATGGAGATTTGGGTAACAAACTTGGTCTGGAAAATGATTTTGTAGTGAAAATAATAAAAAGTACAGGTAATTATGGCGAAATTTATGATAGACATTTAGGACCACAAAGTAACGTAAGTATTCCAAGAGGACTTAACCAATCTTATTTGAAAGGCGGCTTATTAATATCCCCTCCGATGAAGTAGCGATATATATATGAGAAATCATAATAATTTTATCAAACAATTAATTATAGGTATAATCGTTATATTTATATTATCTATATTAATAAATAATCTTACAGTAAATCTTATAAGGACTGATATGGGTTTGAGCTTTAAATGGTTATTGCAACCTTCTGGATTTGCAGTTAGTGAAAGTACTGTACCTTTTAAGCCATCTGATAGCTACGCCTGGGCCTTATTTAATGGGTGGCTAAATAGCCTTAAAGTAATTGTCTGTGGCCTTGCAATTGCAACATTGCTAGGAATTATAGCTGGAACATCCAGATTCAATTCAAACTTACTCGTTAGATTTATAGCAAGAACATATGTTGCTTTAGTTAGGCAGATTCCACTTTTAATACAATTACTATTCTGGTATTTTGTAGCTTTTCTAAGCCTTTCAGAAAATCCCTTAAAAATAATAAATGGTATTTTAGAAATTTCAAATCAAGGAGTTTATCTTTTTGGGCTAAATCTAAGCTTAGAATTTTCTGCTTTATTATTAGGACTAAGTGTATTTACAGGAGCTTCTATTTCAGAAGTAGTTAGAGGAGGTCTTAATTCTGTTCCAAAAGGGCAATGGGAAGCTTTCAGAAGTATTGGCTTATCTGAAGGAGATGGAATGCGAAAAATTGTACTTCCTCAAGCCCTGCCAGCAATCTTGCCAGGTTTAACAAGTCAATATTTAAATCTCGCAAAAAATAGTACTCTTGCAATAGCAATTGGTTATTCAGATATTTACGCGATTAGTGATACTACCATCACTCAAACAGGAAGAGCTATTGAAGGATTTATAATATTACTTATAAGCTTCATCATAGTAAATTTAATAATAACTAATTCAATGGAATTAATTACATCATTTCTAGTGAAGGATACAGGAAAATAGCAGCCAAGAAAAATAATTTCCTCGTTTAGAATTGGAGCAAGTCACCAGAATGAATCATAATAAGGTTATGTATATGTTATACTTTTAAAAGATAATGTACTGTTATTTACTACTAAATTAGAATTTTATGTTTCTTGAAAGAAGATCAATAAAGCAGCTAAAAAAGGAATTGGCTTCAAGCCCTATGGATACTTTATTGACAATAGTTATAATTTCTTTATTTACCTGGGTCGTATCAAAATCGATTCACTGGATCTTATTTGTTGCAGATTGGGAAGTAATAACGCACAACATACCTCTATATCTATTTGGAAGTTACCCAAAAGAACAACTATGGAGACCTTTATCATGGATAACAATATTATCAGCTCTAACAATAGTTACCTTAATAGGCGGAAAAAAAATAGCAAGGAAAAAGTTTCTTCCACTTATTTGGCTCTCAATGATTCCAATAGGAATAGTTTTTATAGCAGGGGGATTGGGAATATATCCAGTTCCATCAAGATATTGGGGAGGTATTACATTAACTCTATTGCTAACAATATTTAGCGCTGTACTATCTCTACCAATTGGGATAATACTGGCCTTTGGAAGAAGGAGTGAATTGAAATTTCTAAGATTTATCTCTAAAACATATATTGATGTTATTAGAGCTATGCCTCTAATAGCAGTACTCTTCTTTGGCCAGCTTTTGATACCTCTTTTTTTGCCAGTTGGATTAGAAATAAATAGAGTCTTAAGAGCTGTTTTTGCTTTTGCAATTTTTACTGGGGCATATGTTGCAGAAGATATTAGAGGCGGGCTCCAGGCCATTCCACCAACCCAGCAAGAAGCCGCATTAGCATTAGGTCTCAGCTCAAGACAAACACTTCAGATAATCATTCTTCCACAAGCATTAATGACCGCATTGCCAGCACTTACTAACCAAGCTATAGGCCTTTTACAAAACACAAGCCTTATGGCAATACTTGGCTTGGTAGAGCTATTAGGAATAAGTAGAAGCTTACTTGCCAACCCAAGTTTTATTGGTAAATACCTAGAAGTATATTCTTGGTTAGCAATTGTCTACTGGATAATATGTACATGCATGGCTTTGCTATCTCGTCAAATAGAACAGAGTCTATCAACTTCATCAATTAACAATATTTAGTCATGGAGATAGCAATAAAAGCAAAAGATATAGTCAAGTCCTATGATAAGGCCAACCTTGCATTAGATAATGTCAGTTTAAATGTATTTACGGGCGAAGTACTAGTTATAATGGGTCCTTCAGGTTCTGGCAAAAGTACACTTATTAGAACATTTAATGGATTAGAATCTATTGATAGAGGAAGATTGGAAATCCTTGGGTTACATCTTGACGAAAATCAAGATGAGAAACAAATCCGAAAGATTCGAAGAAGAGTTGGTATGGTTTTTCAACAATTCAATCTCTTCCCTCACCTCACAATACTAGAGAATATAACAATTGCACCAATCAAAGTTCAAAAGAGGTCTTCTATAGAATCAGAAATTACGGCCAAAGAGCTACTTAAACAAATGGGTATTTATGAACAGATAAATAAATATCCAAATCAACTAAGCGGAGGACAACAACAACGTGTCGCAATTGCAAGAGCCCTTGCCTTAAAACCAGAAATAATGCTTTTTGATGAACCTACAAGTGCATTAGATCCAGAAAGAGTTAAAGAAGTTTTAGATGCAATTAGAAACTTAGCTAATAAGGGAATGACAATGGTTGTCGTAACCCATGAAATTGATTTTGCAAAAGAGGTCGCTGATAGGGTTGTTTTTATGGATGAAGGGAAAATTGTTGAGACGTCATCTCCTCAAAATTTCTTTAGCAATGCCACTGAAGAAAGAAGCAGGCGCTTTCTTAATCAAATGATGTAGTTGATCTGAGAGGTGAATTCTTCAAACGAACTTTCGCAGACAAATATTAGAAACTTAGGGAGAAAAAGGATTTTCAGAAAAGATCAATTTTCAAATTCTCCCAGCTATACGTCAAAACCATCAAGTGATATATAAGGTCAATCCATAGTTCAAGGTATACTTCAAACAGCAGCAAAAACGACAATGGCTTACAGCCAAACTGTAGTTGTACTAGGAGGACTAGTGCATGTACCTATTGCAATTGCTCAATTCTGGATGTTTGACAAAAGAATGAGCAAAGCATACATGGCAAGAAAAGCAGCAGAAGCTGAAGTTGCAGCCAAAGCGAAAGCTGAAGCTGAAGCTGAAGCGGCTGCAAAAGCAGCAGCTGATAAAGCAAAAGCAGCAGCTGAAAAAAAGGCCAAAGCTAAAGCTGAGGCAAGTCAAGCTTCTGAAACTTAAACCTAATAAATTTAAAATTGAATTTAATTATGTTATTTAGAGAAACATAATTAATTCTTGATAATTATTAGATAATATATATTCTCAATAAAGTTAATTCTTCATGCATTAAATTATCTAATAATAGCATCTAAAAGTTAAATTTATTCTAGAATCTAAGACTTTAAGTCTCTTTGGCAAACAATGCTGCCAATGATTCTGGCAAGGTGGCTCCATTAAAAATAGATCACCATTTGCCAATGGAATTGTATCTTTAAGTGATCTAGCACAATCTCTTAAACAAAAATCTCTTGTAGCTCCTAGTGACAAAGAAGCTATGGGCTTAGTTGGATCTAATTCAGGTTCACTATCAGAATGCCAACCCATACTATCCTTACCATTCATATAAAAATTGGCCAAACATCCGTTAAACTTTTCACCAAAAGAATTATTTACCTTATTTAGTAAAGGTTCAAACCATAAGGGGCAACCATGCCCATGATGTGTAAAGCTACTATATTTGTAATTTATACCTTTTGAAGCAATAAAACTAGTTTTTCTTGGGACAAGATAATTTTGACCATAAACATAAACCATTGGTTGATCCCAATCCAATGAGGTATATATCAGGTTCTTCCAGAAAAGAGACTCTATTGGGTTTAACCAACCTTTATATAGCTTCCATGGTCTTTCTACACAATCATGCTGCATGATTCATATAACTATGAACTACATTAATAGGGTTTTATTTATTCCTGAGTCAAGCTAACTCTCTGATAACAGAACCATAACCACTGTTGAAAAAGTAAATTCCTATGAGATCTCCAAGATGTTTGTGGATATTCTGTATCAAAATTTTCGGGAGGTGGGACATCTCCTTTAGCTTTATCTCTTTCCATCTCAGACAATAGTCTTCCTGCATTGTATTCAGGGTGACCAAGATGCATTAATTGGCGCTGATCGGTTGTCTCAAAAATGGTATAACCCACCTTTTCTCCATGGGCCAATAGACGAAGCCTGCCCTGTCTTTGAGCAGATTCCATAGATGCATCAGGTAAACCTGCATATCTACTTTGAGGACATAAAAACTGATCATCTTGGGTACCCATAAGAGGATGCCCTGGGACTAGGCTTCTCAAGGGATAAATTCCAAATAGCTTTTTAGTAAAACATTCTTTATCAACTCCAGCTAAATAAGCCAAAGCAAATCCTGCCCAACAAAGACCTAAGGTATTAGCACAACTTTTCCTTGCTTCTGCAACTAACTCAACGAATTCAGGCCAGTAAGTTACATTTTCAAAAGGTATTTGCTCAACTGGAGCTCCAGTTATTATCAAACCATCTAATGGTGATGGTGACATTGCTTCTTCCCAACTTACATAAAGTTTATTTAAATGAGAGATATCCCATGTTTTATAAGAATGACTTTTTAATCTGATCCATATAGGTTCTATTTGAAGAGGTGACAAGCCAAGTGGATGTAGAAGATTAAACTCGTATTGTTTACCTAATGGCATAATATTTAAGATACCAATTCTTAAAGGACGGATATCCTGACGTTCGGCAATATCAGGTTCAATCCAAGAAATATGATTTTTTTCCACCGCCGCAATTTTATGGTAACTGCGGGGAAGAATTAGAGACATTAGAAAAACTCCAATTTCAGCTAACGGTTCTTAGGGCTTGATCAAAATCTTCCTTAATATCATTAATATGTTCTAATCCAACTGAAACTCTAACCATAGTTGGAGTGACCCCAGCTGAGGTTTGTTCATCAGGAGATAGTTGTTGATGCGTTGTTGATGCTGGATGAATCACAAGCGTCTTTGCATCTCCAACATTTGCAAGATGGCTTGCAAGCTTTAGAGAGTTTATAAATTCAACTGCTTCATCGAAGCCTCCTTTTAAAGAGAACATAATCATGCACCCCATCCCTCTTTCTGTTAGATATTTTTTGGCCCTTTGATGATAGGGATCATCTTTTAAGCCTGGATAGCTAACATCTTGAACTTTTGGATGATCATTTAACCACTTTGCTAATTCCATTGCATTAGATGCATGTCTTTCTACCCTTAGACTTAAAGTTTCTAATCCTTGTAATAAAAGAAAGGAATTAAAAGGGCTTAGTGCTGGTCCCCAATCTCTTAAGCCCTCTATACGTGCTCTCAAAGCAAATGCAATATTCAAATCTTCAGGTATACCAAGCATTGAGCAAATCTCACTGCCATATCCAAATGCATCCCAATGAACAAGATCATGATAGGCAGCACTTGGTTCAGTAAATAGAGGGAATTTTCCATTTCCCCAGTCAAAATTACCTGCATCAACTATTACTCCACCTAAGCTTGTACCATGTCCCCCAATCCATTTAGTTGCACTTTCTACAACTACGTTTGCGCCATAATCAATAGGTCTTATTAGAGCTCCTGCAGCACCTAAAGTGTTATCAACAATTAAGGGGATATTCTTTTCCTTAGCAAGATCTGAAATGCCTATAAAGTCAGGTATATTAAATCTGGGATTGCCCATTGACTCTAAATATATTGCTTTAGTATTTGAATCTATAAGGCTTGCAAAACTATCAACATCATCACCGTCAGCAAATTTAACTTTTATACCTAATCTAGGGAATTGAACTTTAAATTGATTATATGTACCGCCGTATAAAAAAGATGTAGAAATAAAGTTGTCTCCTGCTTGCATACAATTTGTAATTGCTATGAATTGAGCAGATTGCCCTGATGCAGTTGCCAAGGCTGAGACACCACCTTCTAAAGACGCAACACGCTTTTCAAAAACGTCTGTTGTAGGATTCATTAAGCGTGTATAAATATTCCCAAACTCTTTTAATCCAAAGAGATTTGCCCCATGCTCAGCATCATTAAAAACATAAGAGCTGGTTTGATATATAGGAACTGCTCTTGAATTAGTTACAGGATCTGGTGATTGTCCAGCATGGAGCTGAAGAGTTTCAAAGCGATGGGGGGTCAAAAGAAAAGTTGATTCACTTATCTATATTTCTAGCTAAGTTCTTTAATTGCTGCTCCAATCGTCAGGAGGTGTAGGTTTATCTGACTCTGACAAGGAAGGTAGCGTTTCAAGGATTAGTGGTAAAAACTCCTTCCTAACCTTGTCCCTAAAGATTGCAACAGCTTCCGGTTTAAGGACATGATAGTTTTTATTTTTTACAGTTTCCGAGCGTAATGTTCTCCATTTTGTAGATTCTTTAGCTTTTAATTCCTCTAAAGGTGAATTGAAATCAAAATCTATTAGCTGAAGGGAATCATTAGAAAGACTTGAATAACTATTGATTAATTCCTCGCGAAACTCATCAAATCTCTTTGCTTTTAGGGTGTCTGGCAATCCTAAAACTGGCTCGAAGTAATCTATTGCCCTTAGTTCTTCCTCAATAAGAATCGGCCATGTGCCCCTTGCCCCATCTGGAAGTTTTAAATCTGTTTCAACTTTGTTCATTGTATCCAGATAAAAAAGCAACCAACGGTAATAGGACTTTTCTCGAATTGGTTTTTTAACAGATGTTTTTCCAGTTGTAATTTTAGGTAAAGCCGCCTCGGCTTTCCTAAGGAATTGCCTGTCTTCCCTCTCTAAATTAATTGCTCCCCATCTTTGTCTATAGTCCCAGAGTTCCGCATAGCGAACCAATTCATCATTAGACCAACCAAGGGCTTTGAGTTCTTCTGCTCGATGTGTTAATTCCTTGGACACGCAAAACACCGTTTAATTAAAGTAAGAGTAAACGGGAGGGGCACTTACTGGAAAATCCTTTATATAGATCGAAGCAGGAATATTTTCTGATTGGCTATAACCTACAGGCAACCAAAGGTCTCCAAATTTAGTTGAGTAATGAATTTCCCAGTGATAGAGAGCTTTAAAAGCCAAAGGATCGTCCTTCATTAACGCGGCATACTGAAGTACAGCATCCCCGTAATAATCACTGTTGTTATAACCCCACAAACCTTTTTTTATATCAGCCAAACCACCTCGTTCAACTAAATATCTTGCAGCTGCTTGAATTGAATCATGTGGATCATTGATGTCACCACCGTTCCCTATCCCTTCTAGTGCCCAAGTTGAGGGCAAAAACTGCATAGGTCCACGAGCATTGGCTATTGAGATACCAGAGATTCGGCCCATACCAGTTTCAACTAAATTTATAGCAGCAAGTATTTCCCAATCAATTCCTGTATTTTTTTCAGCCTTACGATAATAACTAAGTAAGTTCTTATAAGGTTCTGGGTTAATTATTCTCCAAGAAGGCAAGTCTGAAGATTTTTGCTTTCCAGAAGACATGTTTAGAAATAGTTTTCTTGCTAATAAATGTCTTTCAGCAGTCTTTCTTATATTAGGTGATAATTTATTTAGTAATATATTTGATTGAATTGGATTATTTGAAAGTACTCTATATATAACTTGTTGTTGGTGAGCTAAAATAGGATAATCTTTATCTGGAGTATCTTCACTAATCAATACTTCCTCTAGAAGAGTTATCAAAGTCGCTAATCGATCTAAATCACGAGGAACTATTGGATAATACCTACCATTAGTGGTAGTAGGCTGACCTAACAAACCTGGTATTAAATATTTCTCATATATTGAAATGTGGTCGTCAATAACAGGATAACTATAATAGGTTTCCTGGGAATATAGTAAGGAAGGGGAAAATGCAAAAAAGAAAGAAATCGACAAAAAGAGTAATTTACCTTTCTTAAATATTAACAGTGGAAGCATAAGGATTCTCTTGATTTTAGCGAATTAAAAGAGTACTATATGGAATTAACAATAATAGAATAACATAGAAATCAACTTATTAGGTTATTAAACTAAAAGAATGGAAGATTAAGATTGAAGATATCATAATTCTTCCTGCAAAAAAGAATGAATAGAATTTTCCTTTTGCAGAATAGAACTTAAAAGTTTAAACTGAACTTCTGCTCTATACAAATTTTGCTCAGGATATGAGACTTGAAAATAATTGTTGTCATTAATAAAATCAGTTAGAAACCTTAGACCTAATTCAAAAGTAATATTAGCTATAGAATGAGGAAGATAAATCAAATCAAACTCATTAATTATATCTTTTGCAAATACTGAATAACCTTTAATAAAAGATTGGAATAAATTTAAATTAAAGTCGACAGATTCCAAATCGGTAGTTTCTTCTCCTAATATGTTACATATTGATCTTAAGCTATCAGAAATATCATTAATAAGAAATCCAGGCTGAGTAGTATCAAAGTCTATAATTGAAATAGATTCTTGCAAGTTACAATCAAAAAGAATATTATTAATTTTCAGATCACCATGAATAACTTGTTGTGTTAACAACCCCTGTCCGCAAATGCGATGGTAGTCAAAAACTTTTATTTTGTATCTGTCGATAAACTGATCTAAATTTTGAACTCTTTTCTGAACAGAAGAATTTTCTATATAGCATTTTTCTTTAAAAGTGTTATATTGATTTAAATAAAAACTTGTATTATGGAAGTTATTGATTGCAGTGGAGATAGAGTTGACAGGTATATCATTCAATATTTGATGCATTAAAGCTATAGTTTCTCCTACAACGAACGCCTGGTCTATAGATAGAGAATTGTCAAGAGTACTAGAGTTAGATATAAAGGTAAAAGCTCGCCAATATCCTGAAGGCAGGCTAATAAAGTTTTTTTTAAATGATAATGTTTTAATAATCTGTGGAAAAACTATTTTCTTTCCCTTAATATCGGTAGAAATTAGTTTTTTCTCTATATGATTTAATACGTAATCAATATTTTTCATTAGTAACTTAATATCCTTAAAAATTGTATTATTAATTTTCTGCAACAATAAATTTCTTGGTATAGAATAATTTGTTGTAGAAACGAGATAAGAATTATTTACCAAACCTCCTTTTAATTTTTCTATTGAAATTATATCTTCAAAATCTACATATTGTATTGCTGCAGAAATAGCCTGTTCTTCTTCTGAAGATGAAGGATTATCAAATTTATAAGGATTATTATTCATTGGTATTTCATAATATGTTAATCATAGATTTTTATTGATATCGATTAAAATAATTCTCTATTAGAATAATTGCTTTAATATGAGGTTGAGATTCATCTAGTTTTATTGCTTTGTCGTTTTCTGAATTATAATATATTCTTTTTTTTGTTAGTGATGAAATAACAGTATTGACCAAAATATCTAATTGATCAGATTGATCTATATTATTAAACGCATTGGAATAGGTTCGAGAGTGTGTAGGCTTAACTGATTCTTGGCAATAGCTTGTAAGCTCACGACTCTGAGTGAGTACTGTATAAATAATCTTTTTATATTGTTCTTCTGAAAAGATAGCCATATATAACAAATTCACCATTGATGAATCGTGAAGAGGAATAGAATAAGAACTAGAAACTTCAGGCCAATATTGTAGAGATTTAAGACCCTCAAGACTTCCTATTGAAAGATTTTTTTCTGTGCACCACTCTAAGAATTCTTCAATATTATAAGGGCATCGCTTATATTCTTTTAATTTCTGGGAAAGTATTTCACCAGCATAAAAATTTCTAGTAGGTTTTCCAGTGGAGGGTTTCATCATACTTCCTCTTACATCTGCCACCATTGCTGATAATTGTGCAAATGTATGATCTCTAACTTTTTTAGAGCTGTTATGTTTAGCTAAAGCAGCTTCTATTTTTTGAACTCCATAACCTAATTCAGTAATTGGAAATGGTTGTTGATTATATAATTCATCGCGATCCTTTCTATTAAAAGATACAGTAGCAGCCTGATCTAAACATTGATCTAAAAGTAGAGTCAAAATAGTAGGCAATAGTCCTGGATTATTCTGATGATAATCATATCCAAATCCAGCAAATATAGATGACATATTCTTTGCAGCCTTTAGATATTGACCTTCAATATTATGAATGCCAGCAGATACTTGTATATTTGGTGATAGTTTGTCGAGCATTCTTGCACCTACTAAAGCAGTAATAACATCAGGATGACAAAAGTTGGCTGTGAAACTATCCAATGGGTTCCTTAAAGCATCATGCCTATGAAAACCAGAAAAAAATGCTAAATTAGGCTCTTTATCACAAAGAACATATGAAGTCTTAGTGAGATTATCATGTGCAAAAGAACCTGAAAGACAACATAAAACAACATCTTCCCTTTTAAGCTGTTTTCTTATTTGAATTGCTTGAGATAAGTCTTTTTGTATATGATTACTATTAGAACTTAACATCACAAGTTCGCACCTTAAAATCAAATCAGATAAATTATTACTAACGATTTTCCCTGATTCTAAATGACTAGCCATTTGATACATAATATCTACATGTTTTTGATCCATACCTTCTATATCTTTACTCTTAAAAGAGCCCAATAATTCTCTAGATGGCCTTGGTGCCAATAGTAA
>CACIRS010000011.1 GCA_902589115.1 uncultured Prochlorococcus sp. | reverse complement strand
GGGTCACGTTCCATTTTTTTAGTGCCAACCACCACTAGGGCAAGTAATGCACCAATAACTATCCAGGAAGTCATAAACACCTGGCCGTGAATCCTTAAATTTCCAAGTTGCCAGTAGAGGTGTTGGCCCACCTCGAGTTCAGCAAAATGAAGAGAAAGTGACAGGAAACCCATTGGGCTTGAAGTTCGGAGTCGCTATGGCGACGGAATGTAATTTAATAGCCGAAAGTCGGCAAATTTATTTTTCAATCACTAGCTAAAGTTGAATACTCAAGCAGCGTTTGAAATATGAGAGCAGGCTTATAGAGCAAAAAGCCCAGCAAAGCAGGCAATAACTCTATTTGAGAAAGCCTTGAGGTTGCCACAAACAAAAGTATCGGGACAACCAATTGAATTCTGCTCACTGCCTTTGAACCTTTACCAAGCTTGCCAATACTGCGAGCAAGTAATCGCAAATAAACAACGCCTGAGACCGCACCAACAAGCAAGCTTGAAGTAGTGCGAAGGTCAAAGAAAATGAATGAGATCGCAACCGCAAAAACGATTACAAGACCATTTGTCAGGAATATGCGCTGCTGAAGCTGCACATACTCCTCATCAGATGATGCCAGAGGGAGTTCATCTGAAGGAACAAGAACAGAAGTGGAATCAGGGGCTGAACCAGCTTCATCCGAATTTTCCAACAGCGAATGGCCCTCTAGCTGAGGGTCATGGTCAGGTTGGAGAAGCGGGTGTGCCAGCAAGGGCTCCTAAGCTCTCTGTCTAAATGCCCGCGGAATCTATCACGCAGTAGAAATTAATCATCCAAAAAACAAGGGGAGCTGGATCCATAGCCACCAATATTCACAGCCAAGTCTTCAAGCTTTCTAACAAATCCTAAGAAAGTAAACAAAAAAAATCAATCAGTAATTTGAATTCAAATTTAGAATTGATTATTAATCAAAAATAAGAATTTGCGAATAATTTCTTTACAGAGTTATTCGAATACGAAAAACTCAAAGTTCCTATCAAAGGGTCTCCAGTAATTGTAGAGATACTCAATTAACAAATTGACTCAATAAGATCCAAACAAACATATTGATATGCATTCTATTTATGGTAATATCTAACCCATACCTCCAATGAAATATTCATAGTTTTGCACTTGCCTCGAAACTCCTCTAGATAATCTACCTCCAATGAAGAAAAGAATAGGAAATGGTGTACAAAGGGCATCATATAATGTCCAAAGAGTCAACACAGATAAATCGTCTTTTATTCAAAATTTTTTGCCAATACCCTGGCAAATATGGCCTTCTGAAGCAAGATTACTTTTAACTCTTACCTCTTTTTTGGTGCCTTGCAGGGCTCTTTGTACTTGGTTCAGCAAGCTGGTGGGTTGCAAGTCGAGAAATGGGAGATGGTGCTTATTACATTAAAAGGCAATTAATTTGGCTGCTAGCTAGCTGGAGCCTTCTTTATTTAGCTATCTCAACTAATCTTAGAAGATGGCTAAGAGTCGCAGGTCCATGCTTACTTATTGGATGCTTGTTAGTAGGATTAACACTTTTCATAGGAAGCACAGTAAATGGAGCTAGTAGATGGTTAATACTTGGGCCATTACAAATACAACCATCAGAATTAATAAAACCTTTCTTAGTACTACAAGCAGCTAATATATTTTCTTATTGGAAACGTATTAACACTGATCAAAAGATATTTTGGATAGGAATATTTTGCTCATTGATCCTACTTATCCTTAAACAGCCAAATTTAAGTACCGCTGCATTAACTGGTCTTCTACTTTGGATGATGGGATTAGCCGCAGGGGTGAGATATCAAGCTCTCCTAGGGATAGCATTCACAGGAACATTATTAGGCGCCACAAGTATTTTTATCAATGAATATCAAAGACTTAGAGTGATCTCATTCTTAAATCCTTGGGAAGACCCTCAAGGTAATGGGTATCAACTTGTACAAAGCCTCATAGCAATTGGTTCAGGAGGCTGGTTTGGTGAAGGATTTGGACTGTCCACCCAAAAGCTTCAATATTTGCCTATTCAGAGCACAGATTTTATATATGCGGTTTTTGCAGAAGAATTTGGTTTTTTGGGGTCTTTAATGATGCTGCTATGTCTTTTATTATTTGCATTCCTTGGCCTAAGAGTTGCTTTAAGGAGTAAAAATAATCAAAACAGATTAGTTGCAATTGGTTCAAGCTCAATATTAGTAGGTCAATCAATTATGAACATTGCGGTTGCTTCAGGTGTTATGCCAACTACTGGTCTTCCTCTTCCAATGATTAGCTATGGTGGGAACTCATTAATTTCAAGTCTTTTACTTGCTGGTCTCCTTATTCGTTGCTCTTTAGAAACAAATGAATTATTAAATCAATACTAACTCCATAATTAAGAATACTAAAATTTTTAAGAAATCAAGTCTCAAGTGCTTACGGCGACTCTCATAACTTCACTGACATTACTCCTATCGGATCTAGCACATGCTAGCGAGCAAATATTGAGAGATTCACTGGGTAATCCTGGACCATTAACAATTGCTCTTGTTTTCACTGGCGGGTTTTTGACCAGTATGGGGCCTTGTTCACTTTCTCTTTTGCCTGTGACAGTGGCCTATCTTGCAGGATTCAAAGACAATTCAAGTTCTTTGCAAAGAAGCCTAAATTTCAGTGCTGGAATTGTTCTTTCCTTAGTTCTATTAGGCAGCCTGAGTGGATTAGTAGGCAAAATCTATGGACAAATACCGGCAGCAATTTCTACATTTGTTGCCATTTTGGCTATATGCATGGGGTTAAATCTATTGGGGTTTTTAAAAATTCCTTTTCCCAATGGACCTGATCCTGATAAATGGAGAAAGCAAGTCCCTGTGCGATTAGGTCCTGTAACTACAGGTTTTGCATTTGGTCTTGCAGCATCTCCATGCACTACACCTGTATTAGCAGTTTTACTTGGATGGATTGCGAAAACGGGTAGCCCACTTATAGGAATTTTGCTACTTGCATCTTTCGGCACAGGACAGGTTTTACCACTGGTGATTGCTGGAACAGCTGCGGGCAACATTTCCAAACTTTTAGCACTTCGTCCTTTAGGAAGAATAATTCCTCCGATAAGTGGCACAATCTTATTATCAACTGGACTATTGAGTCTGCTATCGAAATTAGTTTGATTCATGAGAATAATTAATCGAATACTAATTTGGATATCAGACCTTAGATTTGCAATAGTTCTTCTATTAATGATTGGCTTAGCAAGCTCAATTGGAACAGCAATCCCACAGCAAGAGCCCAATGAAAATTATATACAATATTACAATAAATCTCCTTTACTTGGATTCATAAATGGTGACTTATTAATACAACTACAGTTAGATCAAGTTTACTCAAGTACTTGGTTTTTATCATTACTAATATTGCTATCAATATCACTTATAATATGTAGCTTAAGAAGACAATGGCCAACTTTAAAAGCAGCAATTAAATGGATTGACTATAAGGAACCTAATCAAATAGCTAGGCTTGCTCTATCAGAGAGCTTCCCAATTAAATCATCTACAGAATCTATCAAAACACTTGCCCAGGAACTTAAATCTAAAGGATGGAATGTTAAGGAATATCCTGAAAGACTTGCCGCTAGGAAAGGGGTAATCGGAAGGATAGGTCCTCCTTTAGTCCATATAGGCTTAATTTTACTAATGATTGGTTCTGCTTTAGGATCACTAGGTGGTCAAAGAGTAGAGAAATTTCTTGCCCCTGGCCGATCATTTAATTTAGTAGATAAAGAGGGCACAAACCAATTAGAGGTTAAATTAAATACCTTTAAAATAGAAAGAGATCCTGCTGGGCGAACAGAACAATTCAAGTCAGAAATTCAATTAATCGATCCTAAGAAGGATAACTCAGATATTCAAGCAATTAGCGTAAATCATCCTCTACGATACAAAGGAATTACGATTTATCAGGCAGATTGGAGCCTTGCTGGAATAACTCTGCAATTAAGTAATAGTCCAAAGATCCAATTCCCTTTGCAACGTTTTCCCGAACTTGGTGAGCAAATTTGGGGCATAGTTCTACCTACAAATCAAAACGGTACTAATCCAGTACTTCTAAGTCTTTCAAATGAAACAGGCCCTATACAAGTTTTTGATGAAAATGGGAACTTTATGGAAAGGCTTATGCCTGGAGGTGAACCAAAAGAGATTAAGGGTGTGGACCTAAAAGTAGTTGATGTAATTCCTGCTAGCGGGCTTCTATTAAAAAAAGATCCAGGAGTTCCTATTGTTTATACAGCTTTCGGAATTACATTATTAGGAGGAGCTTTAAGTATCCTTGCAACTAAACAAATTTGGGCAGTCATCGATCAGAACAACTCCTATTTACATATTGGAGGGTTGTGCAATAGAAATCTTGCAGGTTTGGCCACTGAAATCCCTAAACTTCTTAATCCAATAACTCTAGATCCATTCAAATAGTCTTCTTAAGACCATGCGAAACTTTGACAAGCATATGAACATTACCTCTTGGATTGAAATCTGCTTCTAATTCCATCCATTGAGGTTTAGCAACTTCAACTAAATCATCAATTATTTTATTTGCAACTTCTTCATGAGAGATTTTCTTATCTCTATAACTATTGATATAAAGCTTTAAAGCTTTCAATTCCAACACATGTTTTGCTGGTTGATATACAAGCTTAAGGACAGCAAAATCGGGATAGCCTGAGAAAGGACATTGGCAGGTAAATTCAGGTAATTCAATGGCAATTTCATAAGGCCTTTCTGGCTTTGGATTGTCAAAGCAAAGTAATTGGCTTTCAGCTATTAGGCGCTCGCCATATAAAGGTTTTTGATGATCAGACCCTTGAAAAGACACGATAAGTCCCAATATCGCAATAAATAAAAGGCTAAATGTTGATCATCATACAAGCTAGAACAAAGACTTAATAGATACATATTCATACGGTTATCGAAAAGAAGGACTGGAAGGGCTTCAAGCCAAATTCGAGATATAACCGATACTCCTCTCAAAATAAGCTGCCGCCATCCATATTGCTTAATCATTCTTGAATAATAGTGAAATAAAAACCAGTAATTGATGGGTTTAGTTTTTTAAATAGATCTATAGAGCTTCATTCCCAAGAGATTTGCTAGATCAACAATCAAAATAATTAATTATTTAACTAGAAAATCTAATTAAGTAACAACGGGCACAGTATTGATACCTGTTACCCCCCCTAATAGGTTCCAAACAGACCAATTTCATGGACATCTGCTTAATTGAAAATTCTTCCGGTGCACATTTACGTCCAGAAAGTGTTCATGGGATTTTATGGCTTCAAACACACTTTGAAAATGAGCATTGGGATGCATTAGCAGCAAGGCAAATACAACTCCCCATTGAGAACGCAAAAGAACTTAGTCAAGACGCCAAAAAGGCAGGCTTGAGTCTGAATTACATATCTTCCTTGTCAATTGCAAGGCATCCTTGAAAAACTTGATTAATCTTTTACTACCAATCAATTTGAATCATGAAAAAAGTAGAGGCCATTATTCGCCCTTTTAAGCTTGAAGATGTGAAACTTGCATTAGTCAATGCAGGAATAGTTGGAATGACTGTGAGCGAGGTCAGAGGTTTTGGACGACAGAAAGGTCAAGTTGAAAGATACAGAGGCTCTGAATTCACAGTTGAATTCCTTCAAAAGCTAAAAATAGAAGTAGTCGTTGCTGATGAAAGCGTTGATGCAGTGCTTCAGGCCATAGGAGAAGCGGCAAAAACAGGAGAAATCGGTGATGGGAAAATCTTCATTTCTCCCGTGGAATCTGTTGTGAGAATCCGTACAGGAGACAAAGATGGTTCAGCACTCTAATTCAAAGTTCTTTTAACAATACTTTCAATATTTGGAAAATCATCTACATGCTGAACCCCAAGCCACAGCATGTATTCGTGGTTTCCAGCAGGGCCTGTAATTGGGGAAGCTACTAGGCCTTGTGGAAACCATTTTTGTTTAAGTCCACAATCTATTACACCTCTAATAGCGCTTATATGATCTGAAGAATCTCTGACAACACCTTTTTTGCCAACTTTTTGTCGACCGACCTCAAATTGTGGCTTAACTAGCACTAATGCATCTGCATTATCCTTTTCTAATAACCTTCTAATTGCAGGCAAAATAAGTCTTAATGAAATAAAAGATAAATCTGCTACAGCAAGGCTTGGCATTGGATCTTTCGGTCCATACAGTTTTTCAGGACTAAGAGTTCTCAAGTTTGTTCTTTCACTTAAAAAGACTCTTTCATCATTCCTTAAACTCCATGCAGTTTGTCCATAGCCAACATCAACCCCGTAAACTCTTGCGGCACCATGTTGCAATAAGCAATCTGTAAAGCCTCCTGTTGAAATACCTCCGTCTAAACAAATTTTCCCTTTTACTTCTAAAGGGAAAGAATTCAAGGCTTCAAGTAACTTCTCCCCTCCTCTAGATACAAATCTAGGTTTTTCCTTTACAACAAGCTTTAAATCTCCCGCAACCTCTAAGCCAGGCTTATCCAGCAATTTCCCATTAACATCTCTGACTTTCCCAGCCCGAATTAATTGCTGTGCCTTTTCTCTGCTACTAGCCAAGCCATTAGTGAGTAAATGAAGATCTAACCTATGTTTTTGTGGCATTTGTAATAAAACCAAATAGGAAACGGAACAAAAACCGTTGAAGTGAACAAAATTGATGAATTTGCCATAAAAATCTACTCAATATTGCTGAAAGGACTTGGCCGACAGAATCCCTAAAGCAAAAAACAACGGGCTGACTAATCGCAGTCATCTTCGTCTAGTGCCTTCGACTAGTCGAGCAACCGTTTTGGACCTATTACCTCCTGGCAGCTTTGCAACTTTAGAAAATCAGCCAAATGATCTACCTCCCTTTCAAGTAATTAACTGCAAAGGAGGGCGATGCTTGGTTCGGCAACAAGCCTGGGGGCGTTTCGTTCAATGGGAAGTTGCGCACCATAGGCTTAAGTCAGCGTGACTCGAAGCTAAGTTCATATTCTGTTCTATTTTCTTGTAAGACTTTGATACAGCGCTACACCCTGCCCGAAATGGGCAACATATGGACTGATCAAGCCAAATATCAAAGTTGGCTTGATGTTGAGCTTGCAGCTTGTGAAGCTAATTTCAAACTTGGGAAAATTCCAGAAGAAGCAATATCTGAAATTCGCTTGAAAGCGAATTTCGAACCTGAGAGAATTCTCCAAATCGAATCAGAAGTCAAACACGATGTAATTGCTTTCCTTACTAACGTTAATGAGTATGTAGGAGATTCAGGTCGATATATACATATGGGTATGACTAGTAGTGATGTTTTAGATACTGGATTAGCCCTGCAATTAAAAGCTTCTACCAAGCTTCTAATCATAGAAGTTCAAGAATTGGAAAAGGTAATTAGATCACTTGCAAAAACCCATAAAAAAACAGTAATGATTGGCAGATCTCATGCCATACATGGAGAACCTATAACTTTTGGGTTTAAACTTGCTGGATGGTTAGCAGAAACCTTAAGGAATCAAGAAAGGCTACTTCGACTAGAGAAAGAAATTGCGGTAGGCCAAATCAGCGGGGCTATGGGAACCTATGCCAATACTGATCCTGAAGTTGAAAAATTAGCTTGTCAGTCGCTTGACCTCACTCCTGACACTGCTAGCACTCAAGTCATTTCAAGAGATAGGCATGCAGAGTATGTACAAACTCTTGCTTTAATTGCCTCCTCTCTAGACCGATTTGCTACGGAAATTAGAAATTTACAGCGAACTGATGTACTTGAAGTAGAAGAAAACTTCGCAAAAGGTCAAAAAGGAAGTTCGGCAATGCCTCACAAACGAAACCCTATTAGAAGTGAAAGAATAAGCGGATTAGCAAGAGTACTAAGGAGTTATGTTGTAGCAGCTTTAGAAAATATGGTGTTATGGCACGAAAGAGACATTAGTCATAGTTCTATTGAACGGATGATGCTGCCTGATATTTCAACAACACTGCACTTTATGCTTAGAGAGATGACCGCAGTTATTAATGGTCTTGGTGTATACCCTCAAAATATGCTCAATAATATGAATATCTATGGAGGCGTTGTATTTAGTCAAAAAGTTCTTTTAGAGCTTGTAAACAAAGGGTTAAAGAGAGAGGAAGCATATAAATTAGTTCAAAGAAGTGCTCATTCAGCTTGGAATAAAGGCGGAGGGAATTTCCTTGAGAACTTAAAATCAGATCCTGAAGTTAGAAAATATTTGAACACAGATCAATTAGCGAATTGTTTTCAAACAGAAATACATGAAGCCAACTTAAATGTTGTATGGGAAAGACTAGGAATTTAGTTTGATATTTTTAAGCTACTAACATAGTAATATTCTAAATATTGAAAGCAAGGGAGAATAGCCTTAGCAAAGCTTTCACAAACAAGCTTTTAATAACTAATCTTTCTTTTATTCTTCATTCCTCCAAACCGCGTGCAAATCTTCAATGGCTAACTTAATAAGAATAGAAAGCGATAGCTTGGGGAATATTGAGGTTCCAAGCACTGCACTCTGGGGAGCACAAACTCAGAGATCTATAGAAAACTTTTCTATAGGTACTGACAAGATGCCAAGAAAACTAATTTATGCCCTTGCAGAAATCAAACAAGCAGCGGCAACTGTTAATAATCACCTAGGAATGCTTGATAATAAAAAGTGCGAATTAATTGTAAAAGCAGCTTCTGAAATAGCCGCAGGTCAACACGATTCACATTTCCCTTTAAAGGTTTGGCAGACAGGCAGTGGAACTCAAACGAATATGAATGTGAATGAGGTTATTAGCAATTTGGCAGCCTTGGCGAGTGGAGAGCCATTAGGTAGCAAATCGCCTGTTCACCCAAATGATCACGCAAATATGTCTCAATCCACTAACGATACTTTCCCAGCTGCAATTCATATTGCAGCTGGGAAAGAGCTTACACAAAGACTTCTGCCAGAACTTGAGCTATTGGCAACAGCATTTGAACAGAAAAGTTTTGAATGGCGTGAAATCGTCAAAATTGGTAGAACTCATCTGCAAGATGCAGTTCCATTAACTCTTGGACAAGAAGCCTCTGCATGGCAAATCCAAGTGTCGACAGCAAAAACAAGAATAGAAGCTGCTATGAAAGAAATCTTTCCTCTCCCTTTAGGAGGAACTGCTATTGGAACAGGTCTAAATGCACCTAAAAATTTTGGAGACGAAATCGCCAAGGAATTAGCAATACTAACCCTCCTACCTTTCACCTCAGCAGCTAACAAATTTTCCATCATGGCAAGTCATGATGGGCTAGTAAATCTAATGACTCAAATAAAAATGCTTGCCGTTACCCTTTATAAAATTTTTAATGATCTAAGACTACTTTCATGCGGGCCCAGAGCAGGGATTTCCGAAATTGAGCTCCCTGAGAATGAGCCAGGAAGTTCAATTATGCCAGGAAAAATTAATCCTACACAATGCGAAGCAATGACCATGGTATGCACACAGGTTATAGGACTTGATACAGCCATGGCAATGGCGGGTAGTGGTGGTCATCTTCAAATGAACGTCTACAAACCTCTTATTGGATTCAACCTTTTGCATAGCATCGATCTTTTAAGTGATGCATGCTGCAGTTCACGAAAAAACATGATAGAAGGATTAAAAGCAAACCACTCCAAAATCAAAAAAGATCTTGATCAATCATTAATGCTGATAACAGCTTTAACTCCTAAAATTGGTTACGAAAAAGCTAGTGAAATTGCTCAATATGCACATAAGAATATGCTAAATCTCAGAGAAGCAGCTATTCAACTTGGTTATGTAACTGCTGATGATTTCGATATCATTGTTGATCCTGCAACAATGATAAATTTAGATTTGTAATCATCTACGCATACTTTAATCTGGGCCATAATCCAAACGTTCAGTTGCTGGATTGATATTCTGTTCTTCAATTGCAGTGTTTTTTAATATTTCCTCTGATTCGCAAACAGGGAAACGATTGATTGTTTTCAATGCTAAACGCGCATTAACCCTTAATTGATCACTAATTGACTCGCAATATGGCACCTGCGAAAGCAAGTCAATAGTTCTTCGTAAAATCCTTACAACATCACCTTCATCTAAAGATGTATTTGCGATGAGATCACTCCAAGGTGTCCCTTTAGCCCACGCATAAACAAGGCCCATCAACTCAGGCTCAAACCAAGCAGGAGTAAAGACTTGATAACGTTCTTGGGCTCTCAAGAGTTCACGTCTCATTCCAGTAATATCACGTAAAGCCTCCTCTGCTAAAGGAGGTGGAGAATATCCACACCAAAGATCAGGTCTATTTACTTCTGTAGATATTGCTTCCAGTACAGCGGCCAACTCAGCTGGAGGCAAAGAATCTAAATGACCACTCATTAATGCCAATCCTAACCAAAGTTCGTTATCACCTCTCAAAACAGCTACTGTTCTACCAATTTCAGTAGGCTCGAGTTCATCTAAACAACCAAAATATTGAAGTATATCTTTCAAGGCTAAAAACATATTCCAATGTCGGTTGGCTCGATGATGAAGTAATTGTTGACGTTCGTGAATTTCAAGTTCCAGTTCAGCCATACGACGACGATGTCTTTTTAACTTTTTCCGTTCACCCCAATGATGTGCTGGCTGTTGTTCTAATTTTGTCTCTAACTTTTTAACCAAGCTTGCCTGAGATAAAACTTCTCCAGCCAAGTCGTATTGAGGAATTATCATCTCTTCATGTCGTTGAACCATTTGAGAAATTTGGCCAGCCAAGTGACTTGTGTGTTTATCTCCATGAATAATCTCACCAGGTTGTTTTAAATTAGGATGGTTTAATCGATTTACTTCTAAACAGCTTAGATCTGCATGTAAACTAACTACTGATTGACATGATAATAAGGCCCAGATATTTTGATCTGTCAGGCAAAGAAGTAAAGGGAATTGTCCAGGACCATCTAACTTTTTAACAAGTACAGCAGGTGTCACTCGACCTCTAAACTGAGGAGCCTTCAAACTAATTAATGTCCCAATACTTGCGAATTGGAGTGCCAAGGTCAATTCATTCGCAAGTGTCTCTGCAGCTTGTTTTTGGAGGATTCTTAGTAAACGGCGCTCTTCTTTAAGTCTTCCTCTTTGTTTTTCATACTCATCAAAATCTTCCCATGGGATATCCGCAGCAAGTCCTTGTAACTGTCCCAATTGTTGTTTAAGTTGCCCAAGTAAATCTTCTTCTTCCAATAAATCCAAACTTGCGAGATATCGTCCAAAGCTTCTTTCAATTAATTCTTTCGCTTTATCAAGCTCATAATGTTGCAACAAGTTTAAGACCATCCCATAACTAGGAGTAAATTGACTCACCAATGGGTCAGCAGAACTAGTAGCAAGATGTCCAGCTTCGCGAATACCCTCAAAACGACTCTGTACAGTCACGACATAGCCTTGCGAATCAAGACTTCTTCGTCCAGCTCTACCAGCCATTTGGAGAAATTCGCTCCCCATAAGAGGGCGATGCCCACGATCTGTTCGTTTCGATAAAACAGAAATAACAGTGCTTCGTGCAGGCATATTGATACCTGCTGCCAATGTTTCAGTAGCAAATACAACTTTCACCAAACCTTCTTGAAATAACTCCTCAATTAATTCTTTCCAAGCTGGCAAAACTCCAGCATGGTGAGAAGCAATACCTCTACACAAAGAGTCATAATGAATCCCATCTCTTACTGCCTCTGGGTTGGCCTTGCTATATGTCTTTAATTTTTGACGAATCTGAACTTGTTCATCTTGATTAGTCAAATTTTGATTTGCAAGATCACAAACGGCCTTATCACAACCACGTCTACTAAAAATAAAATAAATTGCAGGCAGCATATCTCTAGTAGCCATTTGAGAAATCACAAAGTTAATTGAAGGCGTTTCAGGTTTAGGAGAAGTAGTAGAACGACCTTTTCTTTTGTGGCCCTTAGGTGCACGCCATATTTTTGAATTCGGATGTAATCCCGTTCCTTCTTTATTAAGCAAAGGATGTAATCCTTTTGCACTACAAAAACTAAATTGCAAAGGAACTGGCCTATGATCACTGCGAATTAATTGGGTAGGTCCATGAACGGCTTGAATCCAATCTGTGAGCTGACCTGCATTTGCAACTGTTGCCGATAGTGCTACAAGTTGAACAGCTATAGGACAATGAATAACTGATTCTTCCCAAACTGTTCCTCTCTGAGAATCATTCATATAGTGACATTCATCAAGGACCACAGCTTCTACATCTTTAAGCGGGTCATCAAGCTCATCTAATTCGGCATAAAGCATATTGCGAAAAATCTCCGTAGTCATAACTACTATTGAAGCTTCTCGGTTGAGGCTCAGATCTCCAGTCAATAAGCCGACATTTTCATCCCCAAATTGCTCTTTAAAATCTCGCAACTTTTGATTAGAGAGAGCTTTCAAAGGTGTGGTGTAAAAAACCTTTTGTCCATGGGCCAAAGCTCGATGAATAGCATATTCACCAACTAATGTTTTTCCCGATCCTGTAGGAGCACTAACTACTACAGAATGTCCTTGATTCAAAGCATCAATAGCTTCCAGCTGAAAGTTGTCCAGCTGAAAAGGGAAAATAACAGCAGGATCCAAGAGAATCTTTACACCGCCTTGAGGAGTCGTGAGGTTCGACGCTGAACTCATGTTCTAAATCCTATAGAGGCCTTGCCTTAATCCACAAAAATGATTGAGGCAGATCACAGAATTAGAAAACAAAGCAAACTAAAACATCTCGAGATATAGAAAAATAAAACAGGCAAAATAGAAAAATGCCAAGTATCTCCAATCAGTCAAGGCGCCGAAGGATAAGAGCCTGGATGAACGGTCCTGGGACATGCGAATTGACAGAACTGGGAAAATCAAACGAAGTATCAGCTCTAATAGATTTAGCTAGCAATGATTATTTGAACCTGTCTAAACATCCAAGACTTCTTGAAGCTGCTACAAAAGCAATAGCAATTGAAGGGGTAAGTTCTTGTGGTTCGAGACTAGTTACTGGCACTAGAAAAGTCCATCAAGATTTGGAGAATGCTCTTGCTCAATGGTTACATAGGGAACATGTCTTACTATTTCCAAGCGGATTTCAAGCGAATATCGCAGCAGTAGTTGCTCTAGCGAATCGACATACAACAGTTCTTGCAGATAGATATTTACATCATTCCCTTTTATTAGGTGTAAAGACTTGTGGAGCAAGATTACAACGGTTTTCCCACAATGATTTAACAGATCTAACCCAAAGACTCAAAAAATGTAAATCACGTAATCCCAAAGATATCCCTCTTGTTATAACTGAAAGTCTTTTCAGTATGGAGGGATCTACTGCACCTATAAAAGAAATTGCGACTCTATGTGATCAATTCGGAGCGAACTTGCTAGTAGATGAAGCACATGCATTAGGCGTAATGGGACCTGAAGGGAAAGGTCTTTGCTATGGAATTAATGAACCAATCAAAATTGTCAGTGGAACTTTTGGCAAAGCATTTGGAAGTGGTGGTGCTTTCCTTGCGAGCAATGCTCAAATAGGGGATCAATTAATTCAAAATAGTGGTGCATTTAAATACACAACTGCTTTAGCTCCTCCCTTAGCTGCTGCTGCATTGGCCGCACTTCAATTAATGCAAGAAAATCCAAATTGGGGCTCATCTCTTATAAGCAAATCTCAATTTTGGCGTTCTAAACTTGTAGACAATGGTTGGGAAAAACCAGCTGGAGATGGGCCAATTATTCCTCTAATAATAGGTTCAGATCAACAAGCACTAGATGTACAAGAAAAACTGGAACAAAAAGGAATATTATCAATAGCCATTCGACCCCCAACAGTCCCTGAGGGTACTGCAAGACTTCGTTTGGTTGTTCGTAAAGGGATCCCTCATGAAACTTTAAGCAAAGTTCTTGAAGGATTAGCAGGAAAATGAAAGAGATAATTGCCTTCCATGGTTGGGGAGGAGATAGCAATACCTGGACAGAATGGGCAAATTATTTCCAAGGGAATGGGTGGGCATGGAAAAGTTTTGAGAAAGGCTATGGAAAATTGCAACCAATCTCTCCCTCCTGGAGTACTTTAAATAAATCAAAATTGATTCATCGACGTGTATTAATAGGTTATTCTTTAGGTCCGCATTTAATCAGCAAGGATCTTTTTGAAAAAGCTACAGATATAATTCTTTTGTGTAGTTTTAGTCGTTTTATTGGCAATGGACGTCAAGGGAGAAAGGTCAAATCAGCGCTGAAAGGGATGTCCGAATGCTTTGGAACTAAAAGAGAAAAGAATATGCTCTTTTCTTTTCTCAAAAATGCAAGTCAACCAAATTCCATCAAGGATTTTCCTACTAGTCCCATATCAAAGAGTCTTTCTGAGACTGGGAGGGACAAACTTAAAGCTGATTTGGAATTAATCGGAAGTACTAACGGATTACCTCAAGGATTTCCAACCAAAGCAAATGTTCTTGTTATACAAGCGCAACAGGATGCAATCGTTACTCCAATAGCCCAAGAAACACTAATAGAAGATTTAAAAACACATCTTGTAAAACCACCAACCCAATGGACTTTTGATCACACAGGACATATGTTAAAAGTTCCAAATCTGTTAGAGCTTGTAAGAGATTGGCTGGAGTAAAAACAATGAGTTTAGATTCGCCAAAAATTATTCTTCAAAAGTTCGATCGAGCAGCATCGCAGTACAACACAAATGGAGAGTTGCAAAAAAAATTTGCCTTACATCTTGCTAAGCAATGTGCAAAACAAGTCATTAGTTCTGGGTTCTGGGTTGACCTTGGATCAGGTACTGGTCTTTTAGCTGAAGCACTAGAAAAATTCTACCCCTCTCAATCTGTAGTTCGGGTAGATGCAAGTGAAAATATGCTTGCTCAAATGAAAACTAATAGTCCTTCCCAGCTTTGGGATCTGAACTTAGGACTACCTCACTGGGATGAAAAACCACAACTAATTGCTTCCAGTTTTGCTTTGCATTGGTTGGTTCACCCCGAATCCAAGATTAAAGAATGGTTTCAAGCATTAAATCCTGGAGGATGGTTAGCTATTGCTGTACCAATTGATGGATGCTTTCCTGAATGGCAACAAGCTGCAAAAGTGGCAAACACAAGATTTACAGCATTTCCGTTACCTTCAAGAGATTCCTTGCTCGCTAACTTTCACAACTCTCAAGTTAAATATCATGCGGTAGAAGTTTTTGTTCAAGAGGGAGCAACAGTGTCTTCACTATTGAAGCCAATGTCAAAAGTTGGGGCCAATTGCAGTCTTCAACCAAAGCTTAAAATTGGAGATTGGAGAAAAATAGAAAAATACTGGCCTCGATACAATAAAAACAAGTCATTAAAACTAACATGGTTAATTCAGGTATTAATAGCTCAAAAATGACTTCACAAAATAGCAAGTTCATAATATGTGGAACTGACACAGATGTAGGCAAAACAATTGTTAGCGCTTTCTTTGTACAAGGGTTAATAGCAACCTATTGGAAACCCATACAAAGTGGCTTAGAAAATGGTGGAGATACTGGTCAAATCAGTAAGATATTAAAACTTCCGAAAAACAGATTTATAGATGAGTCATACAAATTCAAAGCAGCTGTTTCCCCTCACTGGGCAGCCGAGAAAGAAAACAGGGAAATCAACTTGGAAAAACTCCATATTCCTATCATTAAAAATAATCTAATTATAGAAACTGCAGGCGGCTTAATGGTTCCTTTAAATAGGAATTGGCTTCAAATTGATCAAATAAAAATCTGGAATAAGCCAGTAATTTTAGTTGCCCGTTCAGGACTTGGGACGATCAATCATACACTATTAAGTATAGAGGCACTTCGCAAAAGGAGTATAAAAATTCTAGGCATAGTTTTTAATGGGAAGATTCATGAAGACAATCCAAAAACAATAAATAAATTCTCAGGAATACCTGTCATTTGTCAACTACCTATACTGAAAAATATAACCGCCCTTGCTCTAAAAGAACAATGGGAAAAACAAAAGATGGATGATCAAATGGGAAGGCTCCTTGAGGATATCTAGGCCTTCTATATTTTGCCAATATTTTCAAATCAAACTGAATTTTCTGTGATCTGAATTTCACCGATCATAATCACGTCAGTTATCCATTAATCATTACGCAAAGAGTAAAGATGCATAAAACTTTCTACTCTTTCTTTAAAGGCGCTTCTTAATCTAGGTTTTGAAGCCAAACATTACTGTAGGGCAAAAAAAATATGGCCTTGCAGAAATCATCCCTAACAAACTCAATGTTGTCTTGGAATTCCAATCTCTGGCCCCCATTTACTTCAATAGCATCTGCTAGTCCACCTCAAAAGGTCATAGCAGGTAATGGGGCTTTAATAGAACTGGAGAATGGCCAGAAATTAATAGACGCCATAAGTAGTTGGTGGGTAACCCTACATGGACATGCAAATCCATTTATCGCAGACGCAATTGCATCTCAAGCTAAACAATTAGAACAAGTTATTTTTGCTGACTTTGTTCATCCACAGGCGGAAACTCTCGCTAAAAGGCTAAGCGAGTTAACTACTTTAGAACGTCTATTTTTTTCAGACAATGGATCTACTGCTGTCGAAGTTGCTATAAAAATTGCATGTCAATGGTGGATGAATATAGAAGAGCCTCGACATCAAATTATTGCATTTGAAGGTGCCTATCATGGAGATACTTTTGGAGCAATGGCAGTCGGAGAAAGAAATTTATTCAATGCTCCCTTTGAAGATATGCTATTTCCAGTAAGCAGGGTCCCATGGCCAGCTACTTGGTGGAATAATGAGCAGATAGATAAACAAGAGTCAAACTGCTTAGAGAAACTAGACATTTTACTAGAGACCCCTACAGCTGCCGTAATTGTTGAACCAATAGTTCAAGGGGCTGGTGGGATGGCAATGGTTCGAAAAGAATTCTTAAGGGCTGTGGAACAACGAGTCCATCAAGCAGGAGCTCTATTAATAGCTGATGAAGTCTTAACTGGTTTTGGCAGATGTGGCTCTTTATTTGCCTTCCAAAAAGCTTCTATTAAACCTGATTTAATTGCACTTTCAAAAGGGCTCACTGGAGGCTTCCTTCCAATGGGTGTTACTTTGGCCACAGAAAAAATATTTCAAGCTTTTGTTAGTGAAGATCCACGTTTAACTTTTTGGCACGGTCATAGTTTCACAGCAAATCCATTGGGTTGTGCAGCAGCCAATGCAAGCTTAGATTTACTTCTAAAGGACCCTAAATGCTATGAAGAGTTTGAAGCTCGACATCTTCCATACCTGCAAGAATTGAGCAAAAATCCAAAGGTGAGTAAAATACGTTTAAATGGAACAATTGCTGCATTTGATCTTAAAGTTAAAGAGCCAAGTGGTTATCTTAATACTGCCGGCAAAATATTCAAAAGCCATGTTTTAGAGCAAGGAGTTTTTATAAGGCCATTAGGAAATGTAGTGTATCTTCTCCCTCCACTATGTATCACAGATCAACAATTAAAAAAATGCTACTCTGCTATCAATATCGGGCTAAATAAGTTTTAATTTGTTATGGGCCTTCAGAGATAGCAGCATCAACATCTGCACGAGTCAAAGCATATGAAAAACTACATCTAGTTTGTTTACCATCTTTCTCCCAAGTAACCAATAATTCATCTTGTAGCATCTCTATCTTCGTAGACCATTGAGCTTGATGTAAGTTCCAAATGCAGCCATTTTGGGTGTATCTTGTAGCCCCAATCTCGAATAACCAGCTCTCCAAAGCCATCAATGAATGCCTGTTCAAAGGAGTCTTGGGAGGAGGCAACTGAGACATCATCTATTTGTTGAACACTTGCCAGGAGGCTTAACTGATCAGTTTGAAGCCAAGTAGGTCTAAACTGCAATTCCTTGCCGTTAAGAAGACCAAAACCAAATGCTAATAAAAGACTAGTTATCAATGCAATACTTAAAAGCAATAGAGAAAACAATTCACCTCCTGAGAAAGGTCTTCTTACTTCTTTATTAATGGTCTTATAAGAGATGCGACGAGTCTCTGACATCTGACTTGCTTCATTTTGATAACTTTGTATATCTAAATTTTCCTTAGCAAGTTGTTTATCATATGCAGCTCGAGTAATAGGGTCTGCAAGTAGTTCATAGGCCTCACAAACTTCCTGAAATCTCCTAGCGGCCTCACCAGGGGGTAAGGCTGTCGTATCGGGATGTAATGCCTTGCTTAAGCGCCTAAAAGCCTTCCTCAATTGAAAGGAATCTACAGAGCTAGGAACCCCAAGGAGATCGTAATAGTTTCTTGAAACAACCACACTTCTAAATCATGCAGAGACTCTATGTACCTAAATTATGGCAACATCCAAGGTAGATCTTTCCTGGATAAATGTCGATTCAGGCATACAGCAAAAAACCAGATATATCACTATGGCAGAAATTAATGTGGGATCCATCAAATGAACAACTCCAACAATTTATAGAACTACAATCATTACTCCGCGAATGGAATGAGCTGGTCAACTTAACTCGCCTTTTAGAAGGAGATGAGTTTTGGATATCACAAGTCTTTGACAGTTTGTGGCCTCTAAGAGAAGAGTTGAAAAACCCAAACCAACTTCGAAAATGCATTGACGTAGGGACTGGATGTGGGTTACCCGGAATAGCAGTAGCGATAGCACTACCAAGTTCAAAAATAACACTCATAGATGCAGCGAAAAGAAAAACCTCTGCATTATCAGCAATTACAGCCAGCCTAGGACTCACCTCGCAAATTTCAATTAAAACAGAAAGAGTCGAAGTTGTGGGGCAAGATCCTATATACAGAGGACAATTTGATCTGGCAATGGCAAGAGCTGTTGCATCTGCACCGGTAGTTGCTGAATATCTGATCCCGCTACTAAAACCTGAAGGAGAAGCTCTCATATATAGAGGGCAATGGAATTCAGCTGATGAGAGAATATTGGGAAAAGCTCTAATAACTCTTCAAGGCAAAATTAACAAAATTCATGAGTGTGAATTACCAAATCAAAAAGGAATCAGACACCTAATTCGGATTGGACCAAAAGCAACTTGCCCAAGCCAATTTCCACGAAAAATTGGAATACCTGCAAAAAGACCTCTTGGGTATTAACTGTTAGAGATTCTTTGTTGAGATTTTCCTCCTATTCGCTTCTTTAAGTTTCTAAGCAAGTCCGGAATTTCATTGGACCATGGGCTACCTATAAGGGCCTTCTTTAAGGCAGATTCACTCACTTTCTCATCAAGGCAATCAGCATTTTCTCCTGGGAACCAATGCCCCCCATTTCCAAGTAATCCATAACGGGCTTTAGCATATTCATCCATTCCCCATGCATGAATCAAATTATGTAGCCAAAGCAAGGTAGGAATATTTATATGTCCTGGTGTGTTATTCCACATTGGCAAACCCTTTTGCCAACTAGTGATCCAATCTTTGCCAAGTGCTGAAATAGCAGCATCTTCAAGTCTTTGTTGTATATGTGGCAACAAATCTTCTGCTTTGTCCAGAAGATTAATGGCTTGCAAATGCAAATCAAGGTCTTCAGGTTTGGATGCACCAACGCTGATCGTATGTATCCTTGAGTCCCGCAAACAAAACAAATCATTAAATACAATTGGATGAAGTGGAGAACATAGATCAACTAACTTCTTAGATGGAGTATGTAAATGACCCCCTTTATCAGTAGGACTAATTATGAAAACACCAAGATCATGATTTAAAGCTGCATTTAAAGCGGGTTCATTGTCTTGACGTATGAAATACCAATGAAGGTTCACATAATCAAATTGATCAGTTTGAATAGCCTTGACAATCAAATCTGTTGGTCCATGAGTAGAGAATCCAACATGACCTATCCGATCTGCCCTTTGCCACTTACGAACAACATCTAAGCAACCGCCTGGACGAATTGTTTGCTCTAGATGTTCAGGAAGATTTAAACCATGTATGGCAAGTAAATCTAGTTTTTTACAAGCAAGATTTTGAAAACTTGCTTTAAGTTCAGCTTCAAAAATCTCAGGATCATTATGAGGAGGAATTTTCGTCTGTAAATATTTCTTTGAATTCTTCAATTTAGGCAATGCCCAGCCTAATTGGATTTCAGAAGTCCCGTAATGTCTAGCAGTTTCTATATGAATTAATCCAGATTCAACTGCTTTATTGACTGTTTTTTCTAACGCGATTTGGTTTTCAATTGAAATCTCATTTTTTTGCAGGTCTTTCCAACTCTGCTGAAAACGCATCCCACCAAGAGAAAGTAAAGGGATATCAATACCTGTCCGACCAAATCTACGTGTAGGCAAAGCCATTAATTGAGGAGTATCTGACGTCAAGACTTACGAGGTTTAATTCGCTTAGAAATTTTGGGGGGCATTGCGAGATTTTGAAACTCCATTTCATCTAACTTTGAACGAAGATCCTCTAATTCTTGAAAAGCGACCCAATGAATACAGTCAACAGGACAGGTATCAATAGCTTCTTGAATCGTTTCGGTTGAATCTCCATCTTGACGTATTGCTCTAGATCGCCCAAACCTAGGCTCAATAACAAACGTGTTTGAAGCAACATTTGAACAATAACGACACCCTATACAAACCGATTCATCTACCCAAACAGCCTTTTCTAGTAACTGACCTCCCAAGCATGGTTCTTGACCATTAGGACCAAAGGTCTTATAAGCCTTGGCCTGGAATGCTGCCGAAGGATCATTCATTCAATAACCTGTCAGTTATGCATCCCAACGAGTTACCACTAGCTCAATAGAACCATCAATATTTTTAGTTTGCTGTGCGACTTCAAATCCTTCTTTAGCTGTTGCAGATAAAACTGAGTTCAACGCATATCTCTGAGTGAGTTGAGCTAAAAATCTTTCTACTGGGATTGGTTGTTTCCAGAGATCAAGATCAGTTACTAACTCATAAGACTCTGTAGAGCTATTCCAACGGAAGCCAATATCTGAACCATGAGGCATAGATACAGCAAGCTCTGCCTTGACGGTCTGTCCTCTATAACCACGGACTACTCGTTCTCCTTCCTGGGGAAGGTATCCAAGGTCATGAAGAGCCTGAACAAGAGGCTCGCGCTTTTTTAATTGGGTTTTAACTGTGCTGAAGTGAGACATCAGTGAATTTCTGCGGAATTGGGCTGTAAGTCTTTTTGAGATTCTAGAAAGGCCTCTGAGGTGGACTTTCTTTGCTGCACTACTCCTAGGGCCTCTTCGAGGCTCTCAGTAAGTTGATGGCATAACTTGCCTTCAACACCTTCAACTGTCTCCTCGACAATTCCGTCCTGTCTAATACGGAATCTCAGAGTTCGTTGGGGCATTCAACCGAAGCTAGAGGTACATGATGTTATAGAAAACTATGGCCTTATTTCGCGAACTTGTTACAAGGATGTGTTTTGAAAGTCAATTTTATACCCAAAGTCCTTCTTCTATTAGCAAATCAATACGTTCTTGAACTTTAGAACTTTCCAGCTGCTCCAAGGCAATTCGAGCTTCATAACGCACTGAGGGCTCATCATCGTTCAACAAGACATTGAAAAATGCATCAATTAATTCATTTCTTTTTTCCATGCTCAATTTGTCATAAAGACGACCCAAAGACCAAATACAATTACTCCTAACAACTGGCTCACTATCAATTTGCAAACTTATAAGGAGTTGAATCGCAGCCTCTGAGGCATTTTCAGAAGAAATAGCCCCTGCCTCAGCAAGGGATCCTGAGGCCCATACACGAACTGCAGCTATATCGTTCTTTAAAGAATTTATGAGAGGGTGAAGGACAACTGAATCAGAATAATTGCCAAGACTCCAGGCAGTAGCTTTTCTTACATAAGCATTACTGTCAGTTTGTAAAAGTTGAAGCAGAATTTCAACGGCGCGAGGACAAGGGTTTCTTCCTAATGCATAAACAGCACTCATTCTCTCCACTGGGCAAGGTTCCTGAAGCAGTGGGATCAATAAAGGTAAAGCACGAGGATCTCTATATTCACAAAAAACCCTTAAACCTTGAAGACGCTCCTCATGACCTTCTTTTAACCAAGCCAAACCTAATTCGCACTCTTTAGCTGCATTGAAATCATCCGAATCAAAACCTTGTAAATCAATCTCATCTAAAGGATCACCTAATAATTCAGCGGCCAATTCCTTTGCCAATACATCAGGATCTATGGCCAAATTTGCAAGGCCATTGTCACTGTTTTGTTCAAAAGCTTTATTCATGAACAAATCGTAGAAGCATTCTCAAAAAACTCAATTCATTGAAGCCGGAGAGAGCATGTCCCCAGGCAGCCAAATACGAGCACTAACTGCAAATAAAGCAACTCCAAAAAGAGCAACTATTAGTACTGGCAAAAGAGTAGTGCGAATAAAGCCCAATTTTCAAAGATTTTTTTTTATTCTGCCAAATCTATTCAATCTTGTGGGTTTATGAGGTGAATGCCATCTTGCTGAACCATTTCTTCCTTAAAAGCATGCCGCAACCAACTGCAACTATTAAGCCAATCCAACCTCCAACTTGCTGATGAAGCAAAAATGCACCAATACCTAACAATGCTCCAAAAAGGACTAAAGAACTTAAAAGGAAACGCCACATCAACTGATTCAAAGGTTCGACAGGCTCAATTCCAAATCGAACACGCCATCTTTTCCAACCAGGTCCAGGTGGACGAACTTTCTCTACAAAGCGACAAAGAACCTCTTCAGATTCAGGTGGAGTAAGTAATAAAACAATAATCCAAGCAATAGCAGTCACAACAGTTGTGACTATTAATTTCACTCCATAATCATCTATTCGAAATATTGGGACTACAGAAGTTGTCAGTCCAATTAAGAAGCCACAAACCATTGCCGCAAGCTCAGCAGCTGCATTAATTCGCCACCAAAACCATCTCAAGACCAAAACCACCCCTGGCCCAGTTCCTATAGCAATAACCAACCTAAAAATTGAACCTATACTGGTACCAACCAAAGCAGTAAGAATGCCTAAGACTAATAAACAAAAGCTTGTGAGTTGTCCAATAACAAGCAATTCTCTCTGACTTGCATCAGGTCTGAAGAATCGTTGATACAGGTCATGCGTTAAATAACTAGCACCCCAATTAACGGCAGTACTAACTGTACTCATAAAAGCAGCAATCAAAGAAACGACTACCAAGCCAAGAGCAACTGGCGGTAGGTATCTCACTGCAAGAGTTGGATAACTAAGTTCCCAATCTTGTTGATTTGGCAATAGGACTAATGCAGAAAGTGCAACTAATATCCATAGCCAACTTCGAAGCAAGTAATTCACAACTAAAAATACCCAACCTGCTATCTGCGCCTCCTGTTCATCTTTAGTCGCCAACATTCTTTGAATAAATTCGCCGCCACCATCACTACGTCGAAAACTCCACCATTGCAAAGACAAAAATGCAGTAAAACTAGCAATACTTATACCTGTTCCACCAATCCAAGAGAAGCCTTGATCAGTCCATTCCCAAGGGAATAAAGACAATAAATCTGAGCGACCAAGCTCCTCTAGATTCCCTAATAATTGATTCATTCCTCCTGCTGCATGAACTGCTACGACTGCTACTGCAAGAGCACCAAGCATCGCCAAAATCAATTGAATGAAGTCATTAACAACAACCGCCCATAAACCTCCTACAACGGTATAAACAAGAATTAACAAAGCAACGATAAAAAGCAGGACAAAAGTATCACTCAAACCGCCTATCACCTTGTGACCATCAACAATTTCTAATGCCTCTGCCACTTTGCGCATAGCCAAAAAAGCATATCCAATACCTATACAATTAATAGGAAGTGCAAGAAGAAAAGCTTTTATTCCTCGCAACCAAGCTGCAGCTTTTCCTCCATATCGTAATTCGGTAAAAGCTGCATCTGTCAAAACACCACTTCGTCTCCATAAAGGAGCGAATATTACAGTCATTGCAACATGTGCGAGCCCAAAACTCCACCATTCCCAATTAGCAGCTAAGCCTCGAGTTCCAACTAATCCAGCCACATAAAGAGGCGTATCTATAGAAAAAGTAGTAGCAGCCATTGAAGCACCAGCCAGCCAGCCACTCAAACGTCTCCCTGCAACAAAATAATCATCTTTGGATCGATTTCGTCGAGCCAAGCCTAAGCCTAAGCAAATCGTAATTCCTAAATAAACAACAACAATGATCCAATCAATTTGAGACATCTATAAATTTGCTTAAGAGCTACTGATCATTAAAACTCTTTTATATGGCTATGCATATTGCCTCCGTAATTGGCCACATGCTGCATTCTTGTCTAATCCCCTACTAGCGCGAAGACTTACAGCAATTCCTCTTTGCTGCAAAATTTGCATAAAAGATTCAATCCTACTTGGAGTTGGGCGTTGAAAGTCTTCTTCGTCAATAGGATTATATGCAATTAAATTTACATGGCTCTGGAATCCACCCACTTTATCTGCTAATTCATCAGCATGATGCTGATGATCATTGATATTTCCAATCAGAATATATTCAAAGCTGACTCTCCTTCCTGTTATTTCAAGATAATGTCGGCAATCTCTGAGCAAGGACTCAAATGGGTATGTTTTTGCAGTAGGTATTAAGTTTTCTCGTAGCTTTTGATTCGGCGCATGAAGACTAACAGCAAGCGTAAATTGTGCGCGACCAAGGCGTTCAAGAGCTAATTCAGCTAATTCAGCTAATGCGTCAGGAACACCTACTGTGCTAACAGTAATACGGCGCTGTCCAATTCCTAAATCATTGTTAATGCAACTAATGGCTTCCATCAAAGATGAAGTGTTTAGAAGAGGTTCACCCATACCCATAAAGACTATGTGAGATGGACGTCGACCCATAGCTTCTCGCACACTCAAAACCTGATCTACAATTTCAGAGGCCGCTAATGAACGCTGTAGACCTCCCTTTCCTGTAGCACAAAAACGACACGCCATTGGACAGCCAATTTGGCTTGAAACACAAACTGTTAGTCGATTCTTGGTAGGTATCCCTACTGCCTCAATTGTTTCTCCATCACGAGTACCAAGAAGTAATTTTGTCGTTAAATCATTAGATACTTGACGGTTGATTTCATGCAACCTTCCAATCATTACCCCCGATTGTTGCAATGAAGAGCGCCATGACTTCGGTAAAACAGTTATAGATTGAAGATCCTTAGCACCTTTTTGATAGATCCATTCATGAAGTTGACGACCTCGAAAAGAAGGTTGACCTTGATCTACTGACCAGCCCTCAAGTTCCGCTGCACTACGACCTAGTAAAACTAAGTTTTCGTCTGATAGAGACGAACCTTTCACCAAATCAAGATGCCATGTCCTAATCGAATCTCAAATATCACCAGCAAAATAAATCCAATCATGGCTATACGGCCATTCAACTTCTCGATATGGTTATGAAAACCATATCGAGGTAATGCACGCTTCGGGATAATGTTTGGTTCTAGCATCTAATCCAAAAAAACAGGTCTAAAAATAAATTGAAGGAAATAGAGGCATACAAGATTTTTTATTCATCAGATAGCAAGCCTTCTTCTTGCAGGCCCTCAAGAGCTGCAGGATCAGGCATTTGATCCTCCACTAGTTGATTATCTTCAGAAGGACGAGCAAAAGCTGCAAAATTACTTGCAGTTGGGTCAATTCCATGTCTTGACCTAGTTGCTTCTAAGTCTTCATCGCTAGGATCATCTAAAACAGAAGTGGAACTTGCAGCTGTAGAAGCAGGCATTTCAACTGTGTAGTCAGGTCGCAAATTCTGCATACGCCTATATCCAGCAGGATCTTCTGCCAAGATATCTGGATGAGGACCAGCTTCAGCTCGCAACTCCTCAACAAATCCACCAAAACCAGTTCCAGCTGGTATTAATCGACCAATAATCACATTTTCTTTAAGACCTCTTAACCAATCACTCTTACCTTCTATCGCGGCTTCTGTCAGGACACGAGTCGTTTCTTGGAAAGAAGCAGCTGAAATAAAGCTATCTGTATTTAAAGATGCTTTTGTAATCCCTAGAAGAACCGGAGTGAATTCAGCTGGAGCTCCACCTGTAATTGACATAGCTTGATTAGTATCCTCAACTTGCCGTAGTTCTATTAATTCACCTGGCAATAAAGTTGTATCACCTGCATCTTCAATCCTCACTTTACTAGTCATCTGTCGAACAATAACCTCAATATGCTTGTCATCAATGGATACTCCTTGAGATTTATAAACATTCTGTACCTCAGTAACCAATCGGTGTTGAAGTTTTGCAATTGATTCCTGAGCTGCTTCCATCAAAGGTTTTCTACTTCTTAAATCTGTAAAGAAGCATTCCAACAGCTCATGAGGATTAATAGGTCCATCAGTTAGTAATTCACCAGCAGACACTTGCTGACCATTACTAACCATGACATTGCGGCCCAAAAGTATTGGATATTCTTCAATCGAATCATCCTCCTGAATAACCGTAATCGTAATGGCCTCGTCATCTTCCTCTTGCTTAATCTCTACTGTGCCCGCTCCTCTACAAAGAATTGCCGATTCACGAGGTCTACGTGCTTCAAGTAATTCCTCAATTCTGGGTAGACCTTGAACAATATCTCCTGTTTTTTGCCTCTCAAAAACAAGCAGAGCCAAACCATCTCCTCTTTGTACCAGATCTCCATCACGAACATGAAGAACAGAGTCTGGAGAAACCATATAGGGTCTGCCCAATCGCAAAGTTACGCTCTTACCATCAACGACTTCTACTTCTCCACAACATTCAACGGGTTCATCCTTAGCTAATAATTCTCCATCAACAATTCTTTGGCCAACTTTAACTACAGGTGTTCCTTGAGTTGTAAGAGTTGTCGTATCTTCAGTTCTCTCGACTATCAATCTTCTAATAGGTTCACCAGCTTGAACATCTGGTACTTGAACAATTCCTTCTTGCTTGCAAAGGATTTGAGTAGTTGCAACAACATCTCCAGCCTTGACAATCTGAGCATCCTCTATTTGTAATTCTGTATGGGTGGAGCCATGACTAGAGTCTGAGATAGTGTCTCTTCTAACTAAGATACTTTCAAGAATGACTAAATTTAATCGCTGAATAGTCTTAGTACGCTTGTCTTCTACAGCTTCAACATCAACTGTCATCTGAGGTGTTGTTTCAAATGTCTCAAGAGTTAGCTGAGTTTTTAGAAGTTCAACTCCTTCAACAGATTTGATAAGTTCACCATCTTTGTACGAAAGTCTCTGCGTAGCTTTCAATCCCAAATGCGGTCCTTTAGGTTGTTGAACATGACTCAACTCAGGTAATTGAGCCTCATCGGGAATGGTGTACTCCTCAACTGGTCTCAACAAAAGGCCTGTACCTTCTGGGGTATCTACAGTTTGGACATAAACAATTGATTCGCTTTTAATACCTTTTGCAATAGTTTCCCCGGGATTCACCATTTGTCCCTCATCTTTAAAACGCTCTAACGCCTTAGCCTCATTACAAAGATGGAAACTTCCACTTCTAACAATAATTTCACGGAGAATATCGTTCTTTTGGGTAACTGTGACGATGCCTGATGTCTGACTAAATATATCTTTTACGACTTCTGTACCAGCTTCGATCCATTGTCCATCATGAATCATCAATAAGGATATATCTTTGTTGATCTCATGTGTTTCTTGCGGGACCCAAAGGAGTGATCCTCCTTTACTAACTTCGAAGCCATTTTTAGCAGATCTTGCTTTTTTAATTGAAAGACCTGGTGCAAAACACACTAAGCCTCCTGTTTGAGTTTTAAAACGATCATCAGCCAACTCCGCAACGATCTCACTATTACCAATCTTGCTACCTGGGATCGTATTAAGACGATATCGAGTTCCATCTTTTGCTTCTAAATGCCATATTTCACCTGAATGAGTTGACTCTCCCAATAGCTTGCAGTCTTTCAATGTCATTGAAGTTGTAACAATCTGAACCTCTCGAGAATCACCAATGGAGTCACGCAAACGGACCTCACCTCCAAACTCACTAGCCTGACTAGCCTCAGCTAGAACTTGACCTTCTTTTGCTTTAAGATTACCGTTGACGACTGGTTGAGCATTAGGCGGCAAATTATAGACATCTCCTGCTAACACCCATAACCGACCGAGACGTTGAGCTTTAAGAGTGATGTTTCCTTGTCTATCAGTAACTTCTCTTGGTTGAATTGCCTTCTCATATCGAACCTGACCAGCTAAATCACATATAACATCCTTAGTAGCTTTTTCTACACTCTTCTTGACTGCACCAGCAGCTATTTGAGCGACAGTTACATCTGCTTCTATATCCTGACCATCAGAGACAAATAATAATGAGCCATTAGAAATTTCAATTGTTTGAGCCTTTGTCTTAGTAGTTGGCTTAATTGTTAAAGCAAAATCAACCTCAGCTTGTTGCGCCTCCACTCCATGAGGTGTTCTATAACCTCGAACACGTGCCTTTGGTCCAAATTCAACCTTGCCCGCCAAAGTTGATCTAACCACACCAGTCTCAGCTGTCGATACTCCACCAGTGTGGAAAGTTCGCATAGTGAGTTGGGTCCCTGGCTCACCAATTGATTGAGCTGCGATAATCCCTACAGCTTCCCCAAGATCGACTAATTCATTATGAGCAAGAGCCCACCCATAACATTTTCGACACACTGAACGAGTTGCCTCACAAGTAAGAGGCGAACGAACCATAACCTCAGAGAGATTCATTTTCTCTAAGGTCTTAGTCAGTATTGGATCAATTTGTGTATCTCGTTCTGCTACAACCGTTTCATCTTCTGAAGTGATTTTTTCTGCAGTTAAGCGACCAACCAAGCGATTCCCAAAGCGTCCATCTTCCTTTCTGATTGCAATTGCTCTATTAGTACCGCAATCCTCCTCTCGTACGATTACATCTTGAGCAACGTCTACAAGACGACGAGTTAAATAACCTGAGTCTGCAGTCCTTAATGCTGTATCAACTAGTCCTTTTCGAGCTCCATAAGAAGAGATCACATATTCAGTAACTGTTAATCCTTCTCGGAAATTAGTTCGAATAGGCAAGTCAATAATTTCCCCTTGGGGATTAGCCATCAGGCCTCGCATACCTACCAACTGACGAACTTGAGACATATTCCCCCTGGCCCCTGAATTGGCCATCATCCAAACAGAATTCAGAGGGTCATTTTGATTGAAGTTCTTTTTTACAGCATCTACCAATCTTTCATTGGTTTCAGTCCAAGTATCAATAACCTTCGTATGTCTCTCTACCTCGGTAATTTCTCCAAGTCGATAACATTCTTCAGTTGCTGTTATTTGCTCTTCTGCCTGTCCAAGTAAATCCTGCTTAGCCTGAGGAACTTTTAGATCATCAACTGATATTGAAACTGCAGCTTGAGTTGCATACCTAAATCCTAAATCTTTCAGATTATCTGCCATTGCAGAAGTTGCTGCCGTTCCATGATGCTTATAAGCCCATGCAACTAATTCCTTCAAACATTTCTTATCAACTACACGATTACGAAATGGTGGTGGTGTTTTAGAAAGTGGTGGAGTAGTACTTTTTGGAGCCGATTTTTTGGAGCCTTTGCGGGATCTAGATCCTTTACCAGATTTACTTGATGATTTACGAGGTTTTGAAGTGGTTGGAGTCATAGCTAAACAGTAATCAGTGAATTAAAAGAAAGTTGATAAATTAATTTAGCCAGATGCAACTGCATCAATAATCGTGTGGTTCATTACTACACGTCCCACAGTTGTAAGAATGTACCGACTAATAAGAGATCCATTTTCATCAAGTCGATCTCGTCTATAAGTCCATTGTTCAAAACGAGTTCCATCCTCATAAGTTTGAGATTGAGCTGGCCCATCTAACTCATCATCATCTTCTACTTCTCCATTAAATCGAACCCAAATCCAATCATGAAGATTAAGCCTTTTATCTTCAAAAGCATGAATTGCATCTTCCAAACCAGCAAAAGTTTTTGATCTATCACCAAATTCAGGCATCACTGCTCCTGGCTCCAATGCAGTCAAGTAATAAGAGCCAAGAACCATATCTTGAGAAGGAGTAACAATTGGATCCCCTGTAGCTGGAGAAAGAATGTTGTTACTTGCCAGCATCAACATTCTTGCTTCAGTTTGAGCCTCTATTGCTAAAGGGACATGAACTGCCATCTGGTCACCATCGAAATCAGCATTAAATGCTGGACAAACCAAAGGATGAAGTTGAATGGCACGACCATCTACTAATTTCGGCTCAAAAGCTTGTATACCAAGCCTGTGAAGAGTTGGAGCACGGTTAAGCAAAATAGGATGGCCTTCAATAACTTCTTGGAGCACTTGCATTACCTCATCATCTGCTCGCTGAATGAGTTTTTTTGCAGCCTTAATATTATTTACAATGTTTTGACGGATTAATCTATGAATTACAAATGGCTGAAAAAGTTCAATTGCCATTTCTTTTGGTAACCCACATTGATGCATCTTTAATTTTGGGCCAACAACAATTACAGACCTACCTGAATAGTCAACTCTTTTTCCAAGAAGATTTTGCCTAAATCTTCCTTGCTTTCCTTCAATAATGTCACTGAGAGATTTCAATGGCCTATTATTAGCACCTACAACAGTTCTCCCCCTACGTCCATTATCTATAAGAGCATCAACAGCTTCTTGAAGCATTCTTTTTTCATTCCTAACAATAATTTCAGGAGCTAATATTTCTTGGAGTCGAGCCAATCGATTATTTCTATTTATAACTCTTCTATATAAATCATTTAAATCAGAAGTTGCAAATCTTCCTCCATCCAATTGAACCATTGGTCGTAAGTCAGGAGGGATAACAGGTATAGCATCTAGAACCATCCATTCAGGACTTGCATTAGTAGCAATAAAATTATCAATAACTCTTAATCTTTTAATTAGTTTGGCGCGTTTTTGTCCCTTGCTATTTGCAATATCTTCTCTAAGAGTTTCAGCAACAGTACGAAGCTCAAGATCTTCCAACAATTGCTTTAGTGCCTCAGCACCTATCCCCACAACAGGTTCATTTTCAATAGTAGAGTCTTCAGCATAAATTTCATCTTCTATTTCCAGCCATTCATCTTCAGTCAACAATTGTTTATACTTTAGATCTTTATGGTCTCCGGGATCCAAAACTACATAGCAGTTAAAATAAACAATTTGTTCAACATCTCTTAAAGGCATATCTAGCAAAATTGCTACATAACTTGGAATTCCTTTTAGATACCAAACATGTGACACAGGGGCTGCTAATTTAATAAATCCCATTCGATGTCTACGTACCCTACTTTCGGTAACTTCAACACCACATCTTTCACAAACTATGCCTCTATGGCGAACACGTTTATATTTTCCACAATGGCATTCCCAATCTTTTGATGGTCCAAAAATCTTCTCACAAAACAACCCATCCATTTCAGGCTTAAGAGTTCTGTAATTAATAGTTTCTGGTTTTGTAACTTCACCAACTACCTGACCATTTGGGAGTGTTCTTTGCCCCCACTCCATGACACGGTCTGGAGAGGCCAACGTAATTTTGACGTAATCAAAATGATTCTCAGTCCTTAGGTTGCTGTTAGTCATGAGCAAATTAAATAAAACGGTTTAATAAAGAAGTAATAAAACAACTAAGAAGCTAGGTATCAATCTTCCTCATAATCTGATGCCCCTATAGATTCATAAGTTGGTCTACTTGGTGTACTTCTACGAGGATTAACATCTTGCATAAGGTCAACTTCTTTACCTTCATCTGTATAAACACCAATATCAAGTCCTAAAGACTGCAGTTCTCTCATCAAAACTTTGAAAGATTCAGGCGTACCTGGCCTAGGTATAGGTTTGCCCTTAACAATTGCATTCAGAGCTTCATTACGACCTTGCATATCATCTGACTTGACCGTCAGCAGTTCTTGCAGGGTATATGCAGCACCATATGCTTCAAGTGCCCAAACCTCCATCTCTCCTAGTCGCTGGCCACCTTGTTGAGCTTTACCACCTAGTGGCTGCTGAGTAACGAGAGAGTAAGGGCCGGTTGAACGAGCATGAATCTTGTCATCAACCAAATGCACTAATTTAAGTATTTGTGCATAACCAACAGTTACTGGTTGATCAAAAGGTTCCCCAGAGCGGCCGTCAATTAGTTGTAATTTCCCTGGGCTATCTGGGTTGTAAACCCAATTTTTTCCAGGTTGCTTAGCCGCTTCTTTTAAATATGCCTCAACTGTTTGTTGGGATTTTTCAGCTCCATACATCTCATCAAATGGAACAACTTTGACTCTGCAGTCAAGATTTGAAGCGGCCCATCCCATTAAGCATTCAAATACTTGCCCAACATTCATTCGACTTGGAACTCCAAGAGGATTAAGGACAATATCCACAGGAGTTCCGTCTGGAAGATACGGCATATCTTCCCTAGGCAAAATACGACTAATAATTCCTTTATTTCCATGTCGGCCGGCCATTTTGTCGCCAACCTGAATTTTTCTTCGCTGAGCCACATAAACTCTAACCACCATATTTGCTCCAGGTGGCAGTTCATCACCTTGTTCACGGGTATAAATACGAACATCAACAACTCTTCCTCTCTCAGTTGAAGGAACTCTCAAAGAATTATCTCTAACATCACGAGCCTTCTCACCAAAAATAGCTCTCAAGAGTTTCTCTTCTGGTGGTTGATCAGATTCTCCCTTAGGCGTAACTTTACCAACCAGAATATCCCCACTCTCAACGAAAGCTCCTATACGAATGATACCCATTTCATCAAGATTACCTAGGCTTTCTTCAGCAACATTTGGTATCTCTCTAGTAATTTCTTCAGGACCAAGCTTTGTTTGTCTAGCTTCTATTTCATATTTTTCTATATGAACTGAAGTATAAAGATCATCCTTAACCAATCTTTCACTAACAAGAATTGCATCCTCATAGTTGTAACCTTCCCATGGCATGTAAGCGACTAATACATTCTGTCCAAGAGCAATTTCTCCACCTTCACAAGCTGATCCATCAGCGAGAACTTGTCCAATAATTACTGGATCACCTTGTCTAACAATAGGACGCTGATTTAAGCATGTGTCTTGATTGGAACGCTGATATTTCTGTAAATAATGTGTATGTTCCTGACCATCCTCATCACACACAACAATTGCTGTTGCATCAACAAAAGTTACTGTTCCATTAACTTTAGAGATAGGTACCATTCCTGAATCTCGAGCAACCTGTGTTTCCAATCCAGTTCCTACTAATGGTCTCTCTGGTCGTAGCAGAGGCACAGCTTGCCTCTGCATATTTGAGCCCATCAGTGCTCTATTTGCATCATCATGCTCAAGGAAAGGAATCAATGATGTAGCTACTGAAATCACCTGAACTGGAGACAGTTGAACATAATCAACCTGTTCTGGAGGTACCTTTTCAAAATCCTGCCTATATCTAACTGGAATCAATTCAGCAAGAATCTTCCCTTCTTTATCAGTTGCTACATCCCCTGGTGCTACCCGACACTCATCTTCCAGATCGGCTGAAAGATAGATAGGGTCACCATCTTTAATAACTCTTCCTTCTTCAACCTTCCAAAAAGGAGTTTCGATAAATCCATATTGATTAACTCTTGCATGAGTCGCAAGTGAATTAATTAGGCCAGCATTTGGACCTTCAGGGGTTTCAATAGGACACAAGCGTCCATAATGAGATGGATGAATATCTCTTACAGCAAATCCAGCACGCTCTCTAGTTAAACCACCAGGACCTAAAGCAGAAATTCTTCGTTTATGTGTTAGTTCAGCCAATGGATTTGTTTGATCCATAAATTGGCTAAGTTGGCTTGAACCAAAGAATTCCTTAATAGCTGCAACAAGTGGTTTGGGGTTCACCAATTGGGCAGGAGTTAAAGAATCTGTTTCGCCTACTGTCATTCTTTCTTTAATAATCCTCTCCAATCTGTTCAAGCCAACCCTTACTTGGTTTTGAAGAAGTTCTCCGACAGATCGGACTCTTCTATTACCTAAATGGTCAATATCATCAAGAGTTGCTCCTCCGACATCTAGTTCTAAATTAATTAAATAATCCAGAGTAGATAGAACATCTTCATGAGTAAGTGTACGAACTGTATCTGGAATAGTTAAGCGTAATTTTTTATTTATTTTGTAACGTCCAACCCTACCTAGGTCATAGCGTTTTGCATCAAAAAAGCGAGATTGAAGTAATTGCTGACCACCGCTAACAGAAGGCGGTTCTCCTGGACGAAGTTTCTTATAAAGTTCCAATAAAGCCTGATCTTCTGAGCTTATTCCCTCTTCATTAGCGGCCTCAATAGATTTTTTATAGAACTCTGGATGACGCAACTTATCTATTACATCGTTATCCGAGAGACCCATTGCCCTCATTAAGACATGAGCGTTAATTTTACGAGTTTTATCAACACGAACATGTAATAAATCATTTTTATCTGTCTCGAATTTCAACCATGCTCCACGATTAGGTATAACACTGGCGTTATATGTTCTTCTACCATTTTTATCCTGCTCATCTTTAAAATAAACTCCAGGACTGCGAACAATTTGATTAACTATTACTCTTTCAGCTCCATTAATAATAAATGTTCCTCTTTCTGTCATCAAAGGAAGCTCTCCTATAAAAACCTCTTGCTCCTTAATTTCACCAGTTTCCTTATTAACTAGTCTGCATGTCACATACATTTGAGAAGCGAACGTTGCATCTCTTCGTTTTGCTTCTTCGACATCATGTCGAGGTCTCTTTAAACGATATTCTGTGCCAATAAAATGAAGTTCGAGTTTTCCTGTGTAGTCAGTTATTGGGGAGAAACTCTCCAATTCCTCTATTAAACCTTTTTCTAAAAACCACTTAAAACTTGCTCTTTGAACCTCAACCAAATCGGGAAGGTAGGTTGCTGTCTTTGCTACCTGAATCGCGCTTCTGCTCATGCGGAAACCTGTAGTTGAGGAATGGTGTACATGGTTAAAAGACCTGGACTGTCAAATTCAAACTTCTCCCAACTCAATTCTCCAAAGACATAGGCAGCTGTTCCTTTTATCAAGGAACAGCTGCCGAATCAAAGTTCAATGAAGTTGAGAGGAGAAAGCTAACGTCGACAATGCCTGCAATTGAAGGTGATGGACGCTTCGGTAGGCGCTGACGTAGGTTTACCACGTCTTAGCCAGGCCAATTAGTAATCTTACACTTTAATGGTCAATTTTTTAGGCAGATAATTTGAAATCAATGCAAGCCAAATAATTGTTTGGCATTCGCAGTAGTACTGGAAGCAACAGATTCTAAAGACTGGCCTCTTAATTCAGCGATTTGAGAAGCTACTACATGAACATGAGCAGGCTCATTTCTTTTACCTCTAAAGGGAACCGGCGCCAAAAACGGGCAGTCTGTCTCTACTAAAAACTTATCTTCAGGCACTAACCGTGCACAATCATGGATGGCCTGGGCTTTAGGGAAAGTGACGGTTCCACTAAAGCTAATAAAAAAACCTAACTCCAAAAAACTCTTCATTTCTTCAGGAGTCCCACCCCAACAATGCATGACCCCTTTCGGGCAAGTACCATTTTCAGCTCTTTTTCGCAGCTCTACCAACATTGGCTCAGCTGCATCTCTGCAATGAACAATTACTGGCAATTTCAATTCAACTGCTAAATCTAATTGAGGCAGAAGTATAGATAACTGTTGTTCCAAATTTGATTCACGAAAAAGATCTAACCCAAGTTCACCAATGGCAACTACTCGAGAATCATCTAAAGCTGCGTTCCTAAGAACTTTTAATGTATCAATTCCCCAATGCTCTGTATCTAATGGATGAACCCCTACTGCATATCTTAATTCTGAGAATCGATCTGCTAATTGGCGGATAGAAGGAATTTCAGAAGGCTCAACACAAGCATGAACCAAATTTGTTACCCCAGCTTGTTTCCATCTCTTTGCAACTTCATCCAGGTCATCATTAAAGTTTCTAAAGACCAAATGGCAGTGACTATCTACAAGCGCAAATGATGACAAAGCAAGCAAGCATTCCTATCGAACCATTCTGCCAATAAAGGCGGATTACAAAAGCAAAAAGTAGAAATTAAGAAACTAATATATATCAATCACTATTGATTTATTTCGCTTGAACAGGTTCTAAGGCTCTTTTCACAGCTGTGCTTATACGAGACTTCTGATGGGCGCCAGTATTCCTATGCAATACCCCTCGTTTAACGGCCTTATCTATTTTGCTAAAGGCTGCATTCATACTTTGCTGCAAATTAGCTTTTAGTGCTTCATCAGGCTTTTGCGTATAAGTACTGCAATAACTAAAGCAGCGCTTAATCAAGGTCCGCATAGCCGACTTATAAGATTTGTTTTGCAATCGATTGCGCTCTGCAATTTGAATTCGTTTCGTAGCCGATTTGTTATTTGCCACTTTGGCGTAAACAGTAACGAAGGATCCATTACATTACTCCAGCGTGCTATCAAAAAATCAACTTGAGTACCAGAAGACAATTCAAGAACCAAAGAACTAGTTTGATTTGAGATTTGCGGAGGACGAGTGTGGTGACAAAAAACCAGAACGACTCAAAAGCCTCCAGAAGTCTTATGCGTTGCTTATTTTCCAATAAGGATGCAGCAAATGCACTCCAACGCATCGCAAATCGAACTGAAGGGAAATCACAACAAAAAACCATTCAAACTGTAGAAACGATTCTTGAAACAATTCGCTTAGAAGGAGACCAAGCTTTAATTAAATACACTGAATTATTCGATGGCTTTACACCCAGGCCATTATTTGTTGAAGAGGAAACAATATCTAAGGCTTGGGAAGAAACAAATGAAAGTTTAAAAGACGCTTTAAAACTAGCCCACAGTCGCATAAAAGATTTTCATAAGCATCAAAAGCCAAAAGACTTATTAATTAAAGGTACGCATGGTGAAATCCTTGGAAGGCGTTGGAAACCAGTAGAAAAAGCTGGGATTTACATCCCTGGTGGACGCGCTTGTTATCCAAGTACGGTCTTAATGAATGCGATACCAGCACAAGTAGCAGGAGTTAAAGAATTAATAATGGTTTCTCCCGCAAATTCACAAGGAAAAATTAATAATGTCGTTCTAGCAGCAGCGCATATGGTAGGAATAAAAAAAGTTTTACGAATAGGAGGAGCCCAAGCTATCGGAGCTATGGCCTTTGGTACAGAAACAATTGATAAAGTCGATGTAATAACTGGTCCTGGGAATATCTATGTAACTCTTGCTAAGAAATCTGTTTATGGAAGAGTAGGAATAGATTCTCTTGCTGGACCAAGTGAAGTATTAATTATTGCAGACAATAGTGCTAATTTAAAAGAAGTAGCTGCTGATCTGCTTGCTCAAGCCGAACATGATCCTCTCGCATCATCCATTCTACTAACAACAAATATAGAGCTGGCCAATAATATTTCCAATGAAATTAGAAACCAATTAAAAAATCATCCAAGAGCGGAAATATGTCTTCAATCATTAAAAGAATGGGGATTAATAGTAGTATGTGGAAATATTGATGAATGCATTGCTTTAAGCGATAAATTTGCCCCCGAACATCTCGAACTTCAAGTAGAGAATCCCAAATTAATTTCCAACAAAGTGACTAATGCAGGAGCCATATTTATAGGCAAATGGACGCCTGAAGCTGTGGGTGATTATTTAGCTGGACCTAATCACACTTTACCAACTTCTGGCACAGCAAGATTCAGTGGGGCTTTAAGCGTAGAGACTTTTATGAAAAATACTTCTATCATTGAATTTAATCAAAATGCCTTTAAGAATACTGCTAGCGAAATACAAGAATTAGCTCTAAGTGAGGGCTTATTTAGTCATTCAGAATCAATTAGATTGCGCCATGAAAGAAGTGAGATTAATCCTTCCTAAGACTTTTAAATCCTGCAATGCCTTCAACAATTTGACCTACTAAAACTTCATCTGTGAGATTTACAAATAGTCCATTTTCAAGAACGCCAGGTATATTATTAATGTATTGTTCAAGGTGCTCTGGATTATCAATTCCATTCTTTATTTTTATATCCAAAACAAGATTGCCTTGATCAGTAACTACTGGACCAGCTTTACGCTCAGCCATCCTTAATTTCACTTCACTATCTATATCTTCCAAAATCTTTTTAACTTGGCGCCAAGCTGAAGGTAAAACTTCTACAGGGAGTAAGAAGTCTTGATTGAGTTTTTGCACAATCTTTGTTGAATCAACTACTACAA